>JAACFI010000033.1 GCA_009937575.1 Haliea sp. | reverse complement strand
CGCAGATCATTCTCCTTGTCCACCACCTGCTCCGCCAGCTGGAAGCCCAGCACATTCTGCAGCAGCTCCGCGGTGCCATCGATATCGTCGCCGTACAGCAGGCAGTGGTCGAAGCGAGTGGCACGCATGCCCTTGAGTTCTTCCGGCCAGGCCTCGGGATTCTTTTCTGTCAGGCCCCATTTACCGGTCTGCTCCTTCTCGGCGAACAGTTCGAAATAATGGCCGGTGGGGGAATCGAAGCGTACCCGCTCGCCACAGCCCTCCAGTTCGCCGGCAGGAATGGTCTCCACGTTGCAGCCGTAGTCGATCAGGTCCTGCTTCAGGCTGGCCAGGGTATCGCTGTCAGTGACCTTCCAGCCCATGAAGTCCATGCCAGGCTCGTCCGCCTCGCGCAGCACCACCGAGAAAGCGTCTATCTCTGTCCAGCCCTTGAAGTAGGCGCGGTTCTGATCGTCCCGCTTTACCTCGATCATGCCCAGGCGGTCACGGTAGTGGACCACCGCCTCATCCATGTCCATGACCCGGATCTGCACGTGGCCGGGACGCATTACACCTTTTCTCATAGTCTTATCTCCTGTCCTGTGGGACTGTTATGTTAATTCCGGCAGTGGCAACAACTCGATTTGCAATGCACTGCGCGGGTAGACCCTGCAGGCCAGGGCCACGCCCTCGGCCTGCGCCTGTTCAGGGACATGCTTGCGGCTCATTTTCTTCGCCTCGTAGTCCCCACTGATAATCCTGATCCTGCAGATCCCGCAGCCACCGCCGCGACAGCCTACCGGTATGACTTTCAGCATGGGCATACCCACCTGGAAGGTCTGCATGCCCTGCAGCAGGTGCTGGTCCTC
Organism: Haliea sp.; assembly: GCA_009937575.1. Lineage (GTDB taxonomy): Bacteria > Pseudomonadota > Gammaproteobacteria > Pseudomonadales > Halieaceae > JAACFI01. Next base: position 21,710 of record JAACFI010000033.1, on the reverse strand, counting down.
GGCACAGGAGAATTCCTCACCGGTTTCCAGCACAGTAACCCGGTGCTTCATATCTTCTTGAACAGCGCGCTCTTGGTAGCACCCTCGGCGCCATCGGCGGCGGTGAGAAAACGCTCCATGTAGATATCCCGCTCGAACAAACGTCCCTGCATCAGCGCGGTGATGGCCGCGTCGATCATCGGCGGCGGACCGCACAGGTAGGCCTTGTGCCCTTCGAAGCGCCCGTCGAAATGGTCGATGGCCGCCTCGTGCACATAACCGGAAAAGCCCTCCCAGTTGTCCTCGGGCAGCGGCGCGTCCAGCGCCGGAACATAGGTGAAGTTGTCATGCTCCTCAGCCAGTTGCTCAAACAGCTCCCGATTGTACAGCTCCGACAGATTGCGCGCGCCCTGCAGCAAGGTGATCTTGCGCGTGTCGCCGTGTTCCAGCAGATCCAGCACCATTGACTGTGGACTGGACAATCCCGAACCACCGGCAATGAAGATCAGGTCTTCCGGTGCCGACTTACGGGTGAAGAACTGCCCGTAGGGACCCGAGACCTGCAGGGTATCCCCCACCTGCAGTTGCTCGTGGATATAGCCGGTGCCTGCGCCGTCCGGCACTCGCCGTACGTGCAACTCGAGAATGGAATCATCGGAGGGCTTGTTGGCGATGGAAAAGGCCCTGGCCCCCTCCACCCCCGGCATGTCCAGGTTGATGTACTGGCCGGCCTGGAACTGCATGGAGTGGTCCAGCTCGAAGCGGATGCCCTTGATGGTCGGCGACAGGTCATCGATTGCCACCACGGTGGCCTCGAAATCCTCGATCGGGTAACCCAGGAAATCCTCATCGACATCGATATCCGCCTCGATGACCAGGTCGCTTTCCGGGATGGCACAGCAGGCGAGTATCTTGCCCTCGTCCCGCTCCATATCCATCAGTGCAAATGGCGAGGCATTGCCGAGATCCACATCGCCTTCCAGCAGTTGGCACTTACAGGTAGCACAGGTACCGTGACCACAGGCAAAGGGCAGCCACACACCCTGGCGCAGGCTCGCGTCGAGGATGGTCTGCCCCTCTTCCACTTCCACCACGTCACCGGTGGGCTCTACGGTTACTTCATAGGTCATGTCATCGACTTCCGTTCAGCGGCTCAGCTGCCACAGCCCTTGATGCCGTTGAGGCCGGGGGTGGCGAAGCGGACGGCGGACTTGTGGTCGATACCCTGCTCGGCCAGCGTGGCGTCCATGTCCGGCGTAAAAGGTTCTCCGTTAAGGTGCCACTGGACCTCGTCCCAGTCGATCTCGCCAAACTCGGGATGCAGGCTGAAAGCACCGGGGATGAGCTCCTCCAGCACCTGGCGGAACGGTGCCTGAGGCGATACCGGGAAGGCCACCGGTGCGCAGAACATCAGGTGGTGATCCCAGCCGATGTAAAGCACCTGGTTGCCGTGGAAATTCTCCACCCGGTCGAGACGCTCGCCCACGTAGTTTTCTGTAATTGCTGCTACTGCCATGATTGATTTCTCCTTTACGCCGCTGCTCAGCTGGCCTCTTTCAGTTTATCTTCGGCCGGCTGCAGGTTGTGCCAGGCATTCCAGCGTTCCTCGTCGGGCGACCCGTGAAAATCGAGGTTGTCCACACCCAGGTTGATCCTGTAGTACTCCCCTAGGACGTCCTCCATCTCCGCGCCGCCGCAATTGCCCTGATAAATCTGGTGCACCGGCAACCAGGATTGCACGTACTTCTCCGGCTCGTGGTCGAAGATGTCCTTGCAACCATCGGAGCAGAAGTTATAGCGCTCACCATCGTACTCGGACTGGCGGTATGACGTCAGGGTCGGGTTTTCCATGTCGGTAAAACCCATGGGGATCTGGCAGGTCTGGCACAGCATCGGCAGGGTCGGGTTGTAGTAGCGCTCCCCGGCCTCTTCCATCTCCCGCCACTTCTCGTAGCGTGGGCGGTAGTACTTGTCGAAGGTATTGGGATACTTCTCCGACAGCCAGTCCATCTCCTGATCCGTGGGCATCCAGGTGTGGAAGGCAGCCGCGTGGCCGTAGTTGTAGAAAATGCTCCAGGCCTGATGGGACAGGTGCTCTTTCTCCTCGATCGCTGTGGCCGCATAGGCAGGCATCTCGATGCCATAGCGGGCCAGGTCCTTGAACAGTGACGTCGCCGCCTCCTCGAAGTACACCTCGAAGGACTCCTGCCAGGACATCACCTTGTTGGGCAACATATAGTCCATCATCATCGCCACCAGGGTCAGCACCCGATAACCGCGCCACAGCCACTTGTTGATCCAGCGCTGCACGATGGGCACGTTGTCCTCGTGCTGCTCCAGCATGAACTTTATGATCTCCAGACCCAGGGTCATATGGCGCGCCTCGTCGGACTGCGCTGAAAAACCGAAGGTTACGGTTGCCATATCGCCGTTGTAGGCCGCGCCGGACATAAACGGCACGAACAACAGGTTGGTCAACACATACTCAAAGGAGAAGCCGATGGCCACCATGAACTCAAAGGGGCCGGCGCTGCGCGCGTCGTCGAAGAAGGACTTGGGCACAGACAGGTACCACACCCGGTCGTGCATGTGGGGGAATTCCTGGAAACCGTCAAAGTGCTTGTTGTAGTGGCTCATGGCGTGAATCTGGGTCTGCACGTGGCGCAGTTCATCCAGGGACTGCATCTGACAGGCCACGCGGGCACCGACGCCGCCGAACTGGCGACCCACATGGGCAAAGCCGTTATAGGCCTGATATTCCAGTGGTGATACGCCGGTCAGGAACAGCTTGATGGCGTTCACGTAACGGGCATCTGTCACGTTCTGCTGGCCGTTGTTCTGAGCGAAGGCATCGAAGATCGCGTACAACTTCTTCTCCTTCTCTGCCTGGTACTTCCAGTAGGAGTCCATGGTCAGGCGGAAGGGGTCCTCCCACTTGCTCCAGTCGGTGATCTTGATACCTTCAAAGGATTCTTGCTTGAAGATTTCCTCGTAATCCCGGTAGCTGTATTCCCACTCCAGGTCGCGGGTGAGGAGGCGGTACTTATCTTTCAGGTTCAGTTTTCTATTGCTCATGGTGCTGTCTCCTCAATCGTTCCAGGTCAGGGTCAGTTCGTCGTCATCTTCATCGACGTTGCCACCCAGGGTAATCAGGTTGACGTGCAGGGCGGGTATCTCCCAGTCCCGGCCCATCTTGTCTTCCACAGTTTCGCGCTTGATCACCATGCGTCCTTCATTCTCGATGCGGATCATGGCCGGCTGGTAGATGACCGTGGAATCAGGATTGTCCTCCTCGATGGCCTCCACGATGTAGTGGGACTCTTCGTTGTCCTGCAGTGCGATATAGACTTTTGACATTATTCTCTCCCCCGATTAAAGGCCGGCCTTGGCCAGCCGCTTGTTCAGTACCTCGACGCTGGCGCTGACAGCGTCTTCCCCGACCGCGATCTCGGCCAGGGGCGCCAGGTCGGCGACGGCCTTTTCCTGCCAGTCAGCCACCCAGCCGCGGATCAGTTCGCGGTTGTGCTCTGATTCGGCGACCGTGGTCTTAAGGGTCGCGTCCACCCAGCGGGAGTTGTCCTTGTGCCACTCCTGCATGAATTCGATCAACATGGCGAGGTCGCTGCCTCCCTGCTCGGTGATGGTCTGGTCGAACTGGCGATACATCAGGTCGTAGACCAGGGTATCCAGCACCACGTCCTGGGCGATGAACACCTCGAACCAGTCCTCGATAACCAGGGTATTCTCGGTGTAGCGGCGCAGCCCCTGCCAGGCTGAATCGGTCATCCAGTGCTCCTTGGCCTGCGCCAGGGCCTCACCGCTATTGCCGTCCAGCAGCAGCCCAATACGCGACAGATACTGGGCAATGCCCAGGCGGTCCATGCCGTTGTACAGGAAGGCCTGGGTCACCACAGTGGAAGTGCCGTAGGCGGTGCACAGCACGTTGTTCATGTTGGCACCCAGCTCCATGTGCCTCAGGGGTATCAGGCAACGGATGATCTTTTCCCTGATCTCTTCGCTCATACGCCCGGCCAGGCCGCGCTTGTCGAAGAACGCGTAATTGCTCTCGGTCACCTCCTGCAACTTGGCCCGGGCCTGCACGTAGGTACCGTAGTAGTACTGGCGCGGATCTCGGTAGGCGTACCAGTCCTCCATCACCACAGCGGTGCGGCTGGTGTCGTTGAGCAACTTGTCCGGCTGCCACATGGGACGGTAGTGGAAGTTGTTCTCCGGCGCGATGTCATAGCTCGCCTCCTGGTAGCGGGACGCCGGCTTGTCGCCAAAGCGGCGCCGGGTGTGCTCGAAGGTATGCCGGATGGGCTCCAGTGTTGCTGTTTTAATCTCTATAGTCATTGGATTACCTGTTGCTGGGGTTGATGTCAGGAGGTTGATTTTTCGTCGCCGTAGCGCCACTTCTCCATGTCGGCGTCCACTGCCGCGGCCTGCTCTTCAGTCATCATCACCACCTGGTTATGCCGACAGAACGCGTCAAAGGCCGCTTTGGGGAGGACCAGTTCGACATACAAGGAGGGATCGCCGATGGCGAAATCGAATTCGATAAATTTGTCGTTCACCACCTGGCGGACACGAACGTAACGGGTCAGTTTGGAAAATTCACCGGCATCACTGTCGCCGGAGGGCGTGGGCACTACCTTCATAGCCTGATTCCACTTGCTGTTATACCTTATTTAATGAAATGATTTAGAGCAAGGGGCGTGCCAGAACTGGAAATTATATATATTTTATAGAGTTATATATTTTTTCTGGAGATTTGTGTCTGCAGGCGGTGAAATTAATTCATCATTTAATGATTTTCAAATACTCACGTTTCATCATTTCATCAAATGATGAAGCGCTTCTGACATGACGGGGTGGGAGCCCAGTCAGCCGCTGCGCAGTTTTTTCAGGCGATAATCCAGGGTCGCGCGGGTCAGGCCCAGCAGGCTGGCGGCCCGGGTCACGTTACCACCGGAGCGCTGCATCGCCCCCTCGATCAGGGCCCGCTCAAGGCTTGCCAGATCGCAACCCTCATCCAGCAATTGCTCTGCTGCACCGGTAAAGGTACCCCCGCTTTCACCGACCTGTCCCGACTCCTGCGGTGGACCGGGGTGCTCTCCCACGTGGGGAAACAGATGCTGGGCTTCGATCTGCCCGCCCTGGTCGGCGAGGATGATGCCGCGCTCGATCATATTGCCCAGTTCGCGGATATTGCCGGGCCACTGGTAGGCTCGCAGCATCGCCATGGCACGGTCGGTAATACCCTGCACCTGTTTGCCGTGCAGGCTGGAGTACTTGTCGATGAAGTGACGCACCAGGTCCGGCACATCGTCGATCCGCTCCCGCAGGGGTGGCACCAGCACCGAGTAGACGTTGAGACGGTACAGCAGGTCGGCCCGGAATCGGCCCTGCTGAACCGCCTCCTCCAGGTTCTCATTGGTGGCGGCCACCAGGCGTACGTCGACCTTGCGGGTGCGGGTATCCCCCACCCGCTCCATCTCGCTCTCCTGCAGCACACGCAGCAGGGCAGCCTGGGCCTGGGGGGACAGCTCACCGACCTCGTCCAGGAACAGGGTACCCCCATGGGCACGCTCGAAGCGCCCCGGCCGGGACTGGTCGGCGCCGGTAAAGGCGCCCTTCTCCACCCCGAACAGCTCCGCCTCGATCAGGTCCCTGGGTATTGCCGCGCAGTTCACCGCTACGAAGGGCTTGTCGTGTCGCGGGCTCCCTTTGTGCAGCGCCTTGGCGAACATGTCCTTGCCGACGCCGGTTTCCCCCAGCAACAGCACCGTCACCCGACTCTCCGCCGCCTTGGCCAACAGCTGGCGCACCTGCAGGAACTTCTGGGAACAGCCCACCAGGTCACCAAAACTCTGCTCCGTGGTGAGGTTTTCACGCAGCAGGCTCACCTGTGATTGCAGGGCAAACAGCTGGTCGGCGATGCGAACCGGGCGGTAGTAGCTTGATAGTTCCTCGCCATCTTCCCACTCCTCCGAGGGCCGGCCCTCGATGCGGCACCTTTTCTCGCCGCAGCCGACGCAGCCCTGTTCCCGGAACAGGATCGGGCGACCAACGAAGCGCGAGGTGAAGCCGCTGGCATAGCCGATCTGGGTCCAGCACACCGGTTCGTAACTGACTCCGTACTCCGCCAGAAAAATCTCCGCCTCGAAGGAATTCTGCCACTCGAAGATCCCGTGAAAGCTGTTCGCCTCCTCGTCGATATCCAGTTTGACCGGAATGACTTTCACCTGCCCGGTCAACATGTGGGACTGCGGCCCCACGGAAAATACGTCGAACAGGGGCGCATCAGGCCGCAGGCGTTTTGCTGTGTCGGCGTCGAGCTGGCCGGCGATATAGCCCATGCGAATCAGCAGGCCCTTGGCCCGCTCCATCCCCAGGGAATCGATCAACTCCCGGCGCAGGGCCCGCAACTCGCTGCTGCGCAAAAGCACCATGCGCTCCTCACCCATCCAGATGCGGCCCTCCTCAAGTTCGAAGCGGAGCAGGTCCTTGATATCATCCATGGCCGGCAGTTGCGGCAGGTTGTCGGGCATAAGCTGGCAGCTATCGTGTTATCGTTCTGATAGCCACACGTTACACCGAGACAGGCGAGTTTACAAAACGGGCGTGCACCGGGGCAGAAACCCCGGGACGCCGGCCGCCGGGACGCCGGCCGCCGGGACGCTGTTGCGGTTTACAGGGCGGCGAGCAGGCCTTCCTTCAATTCCCGCTTGAGGATCTTGTTGGTGGCATTGCGCGGCAGCGGTTGCTCACTGATGAATACGCGGGTGGGCACCTTGTACGCGGCCAGCCGGCCGCGGGCGAATTCGATGAGGCTGCCTTCATCCGCGGAGGCGTCCGGGTGCAGGTGCACTACCGCCGCCACTTCCTCGCCCCAGCGTTCATGGGGCAGGCCAATGGCCGCCACTTCCTGAACCGCCTCGTGTTCCAGCAATTCGTTTTCGATTTCGGCGGGATAAATGTTCTCGCCACCGCGAATGATCATGTCCTTGGCCCGGTCAGCCAGATAGAGGAAACCATCCTCGTCCAGGTAGCCAATATCACCGGTTTTCAGCCAACCGTCACGGAACTCTTCAGCGTTGGCATCGGGACGGTGCCAGTACTCGCGGATATTGGCACAGCTGCGCGCCCATATTTCACCCGTCTCACCCCCCGGCAATTCATTGCCGTCGTCGTCGCATATGCGGATATCCACGATGGGGTGGGGAAACCCTGCGCTGCCGATTTTTTCAAAGAAGGCCTTGCCGGTGAGGGAGGCCCCCTGGGCGTTGGTCTCGGTCATGCCCCAACCGGTACCGCTGAAATTCTGAGGCAGCTTCTGCTCCAGAAGCTTGTTGACCTTGGGCGGGGTGGCGGCCCCGCCGATCCCGAGGGAAAACAGGCTGCTGGTATCGGCCTGGTCAAATTTCGGCGATTCCAGCAGATCCAGCATCATGGCGGGGGCCGCAGCGATGGTCGTGATACGCTCCTGCTCGATGTACTCCAGTGCCCGGTCAACGTCCCACTTGTACATCATCACGATCCGCCGGCCGCCGCGCAGGTTGGAGAGAAACTGGGCGTGACAGCCACTGACGTGAAACAGGGGTACCGCCAGCAGGGAAGTGGGCTCGAAGCCGCGCTCCAGCATGGCGCCGATCAGTTCGCCGTTGGTCATGGCCGCGGCGATGGCCGCGCACTCCATGTTGAAGATCGCCTGGCAGATGGCCCGGTGGGTGGAAGCCGCACCCTTGGGCTTGCCACTGGTGCCGGAGGTGTACATGATCATCGCCAGGTCATCGCCATCGATAGCTACCGCCTCCGGCGCCTTTCCGGCGAAATCGGCCACAAAGGCCTGCAGCCCTTTCGGATCCGCCGGATCCGCTGGACGAGCGATCAGGGTATCGATCCCTTTCTCGGCGAAACGCTCGGCAACCCCGTCGTAGCGCTGCTGGTCACAGATCGCGACCCTGGCACCCGCATCCTCCACGGTATAGGCGATATCCGCCGGCTTTCCCCAACTGTTCACCGGCACAATCACCGCGCCGATACTGGTCACGCCAATAAACGCCGACATCCACTCGGGGTAGTTGCGCATGGCCAGGGCCACCCGATCACCGGGAACGATACCGTGGGCCTGCAGGGCGGCGCCGAGGGCATCCGCCTCGTCCATCAGTTCATTGAAACTGCGCCGCTCTCCCTCGTAGATCAGGAATTCCCGGTCGCCGTGTTGGCGCGCGACCGCAAAGGCCTCCACCAGGTTGGCCGGCGCCTGGGCGTAATAATGGCCAGAGGCGACGTCCCCGGCCAGTTCATAGGGTGCACCGGGGGCCGTCAGTTGCTCCATAGCCGCGTTGAATTCCTGCTTGATCTCTGACATCTGCCTACTCCGGGATTGTTTCAATTGAGTGCTTGATTGGTGGCGAAATAATATCTGGCCGAAATGCCCGCGCCAACGGCAGGACTTTGCATATTCGCTTGTTCAGATTTTGCACCAGGAGCGTCGGTTTGCCCACCCGGAAGCAACAAGTACAATAAAGGTAGTACAGGAGTTTATTCCAATGGCCGACACCATTCCGCTGCGTTATGCCCAGTCGCTGTTGCGCCTCGTGCCGATGGCGGAGGAGGATCTGCGCGCGGAACTGACAAAATTGAACCTGCCGCTGGTGCTGATGCAGTCCAGGGGCGCCGCTGACGCCACCATCCCGGTGGACGATTACGGCAGGCTGTTCATCCACCTGGTGCACAGGCTGCAGCAAAACCTGCCCTCCAGGACGGGTGATGTGGAAACCACCCTGGTGTTCAGCGCCTACCGCATGATGTTCCAGGCCATGCTGCACGCCCCGGACCTGGAAAGGGCCATGCAACGGGCTTCGGTCTACTTCCAGCGGCTGCAGTCCCAGGGTGAGAGCTTTTACCTGGAACCCGAGGGCGACCGGGTGAGATGCCGTTTCGATTTTCGCGAAGGTGATGAGCGGATGCTCGTATCCCCGGAAAATTTCAGCATGGAACAACTCAACTGGCTGCCAGGCCTCACCGGCCACGTCCTGTCCATGGCCATGTGGCATCGGGTCTGTGGCTGGTTCATCGGCAGTTTCATCGAGCTGGACACGGTGGAGATGAAACAAGCCCCGCGACAGGACAAGGACTACGGCGAGGTATTCGGTATCCCGGTGCAATTCAGTGCCCCCCATGATGCCTTCTACTTTCACCGGCGCTACCTGGGCTTCCCGGTAGTACAGAGCGAGGCTTCCCTGGATACCATGTTGCAGACCTACCCCGCGGAGCTGTTCAAGATCAGCCCGGAGGATCACGGAGTCAGCAACAAGGTGAAGCAGCTGATCGGCACGGATTTCCAGCGCCCCCTCCCCAGCCTGCAGGACGTAGCGGACCGTCTCTATATGACCACCCCCACCCTGCACCGGCGGCTGAGGGAGGAAGGCACCTCTTTCCAACAGTTGAAAGACCAATGCCGCAAGAATGCCGCCATCAGCTACCTGTCCAGTGGTGACTACACCACGTCGCAATTGTCTGAACTGATGGGCTTTTCCGACAGCTCGACCTTTCACCGGGCCTTCAAGAAGTGGACGGGGATGACCCCTTCGGAATATCGGCAGAAAAATTGCTGAAAATTCCTGCCCCTGCACTTTGCAAGAACCTGCAATTGTGGGTTTGGCGCCCTGAACTAGAATTACTCCCATACCAACCACCCCAATGGGAGACACATCATGGCTTACTTCATCACTGGCGGTACCGGCTTCATCGGGCGCAACTTCATCGACAAGCTCAAAGACCGCGAGGGCGACATCTATGTATTGACCCGCGCCGCTTCCATGCACAAGTTCGAGGAACTGCAGGAGCGCATGGGTGAGCAAAGCGATCGGCTGATCCCGGTCCAGGGCGACCTGACCGAGAAACTGCTGGGGGTGGACGAGGCGACCATCGCCGACCTCAAGGGCAAGATCAAGTACTTCTGCCACTTTGCCGCCATCTACGACATCGGCGCCTCGGCGGAAGCCCAGACCGAGACCAATATCGAAGGTACCCGCAATGCCATCCAGCTGGCCGAGGCCGTCGAGGCGGGCTGTTTCGAGCATGTCAGTTCCATCGCCGCCGGCGGCTTGTACGAGGGCACATGGCGTGAGGACATGTTCGAGGAGGCGGAGAACCTGGATCACCCCTATTTCTCCACCAAGCACGACTCTGAAGGCATCGTACGCAACGAGTGCCAGGTACCATGGCGGGTCTACCGCCCCGGCATGGTGGTGGGCAACTCCAAGACCGGCGAGATCGACAAGATCGACGGCGCCTACTATTTCTTCAAGACCCTGCAGAAGATCCGCGGGGTATTACCCCCCTGGTTCCCCCTGGTCGGCATCGAGGGTGGCAAGTTCAACATCGTACCAGTGGACTACGTGGTCGATGCCATGGACCATATCGTGCACCAGGACGACCTGGAAGGACGCTGTTTCCACCTGACCGACCCGGAGCACCACAGCATCGGCAACATGATGAATATCTTCGCCGAGGCCGGCCATGCGCCGCGCTTCAGCATGCGCCTGGATATGCGCATGTTCAGCTTTATCCCCAGCTTCGTGCGCACTACCCTGGCGGGCCTGCCGCCGGTGAAGCGCATCGTCAGCACCCTGCTGGAGGATATGGGCCTGCCGGATTCGGTGATGATGTTCATGAACTACCCCACCCGTTACGACAACCGGGATACCGAGCGCGCCCTGAAGGGCTCCGGCATCAGCTGCCCGGACCTGCGCGACTACGCCCCGGTGATCTGGGACTACTGGGAGCGCAACCTGGATCCGGACCTGTTCGTGGATCACTCCCTGGAAGGCAACGTCGGCGGCAAGATCGTGCTGATCACCGGCGCCTCCTCCGGCATCGGCAAGACCTCGGCACTTCGCCTGGCGGAGGCCGGTGCCCATGTACTGCTGGTAGCGCGTAGCGCCGACAAACTCGAGGAGACCGCGGCGGAGATCGCCGAACTGGGTGGTATGGCGTCTATCTACCAGGCGGATGCCTCCGACCTGGAGGACTGCGACCGCCTGATCGCCGAGGTGCTGGAGAACCACGGGTTCGTCGACATCCTGATCAACAATGCCGGTCGCTCCATCCGCCGCTCACTGGAACTGTCCTACGACCGTTTCCACGACTTCGAGCGCACCATGCAGATCAACTACTTCGGCGCCGTGCGCCTGACCATGGGCCTGCTGCCCTCCATGAGCGAGCAGAAAAAGGGCCATGTGATCAACATGTCCTCCATCAGCGCCCTGACCCCGAGCCCGCGCTTTTCAGCCTACGTGGCCTCCAAGTCGGCCCTGGACGCCTGGACCCGCGCCGCGGCGGTGGAATACTCGGATCGCAATGTGCGCTTTACCACCATCAATATGCCGCTGGTGCGCACCCCGATGATCGAGGCCACCACGGTCTACGATTCCATGCCGGTACTCACCCCCGACGAGGCCGCCGACATGGTCGTGGATGCCGTGGTCAACAAGCCCAAGCGCATCGCCACCCAGATGGGCGTGTTCCTGCAGGTGATGACCGCCGTGGCACCCAAGTTCTCGGAAGTGATGATGAACACTGTGTTCCGCATGTTCGGCGACTCGGCCGCCGCCAAAGGCGAGAAGAAGCCGGAGAAAGTAGAGGTCTCCAACGAGCAGGTGGCACTGGCCTCGCTGATGAAGGGTGTGCATTTCTAGGCCATAAGGATACACTCAAAGGGCTGGCTCCACGGAGTCAGCCCTTTTTTTATACCCAGTACCTCCGCGTCTTTTGCAGACCGAGAGATGGCTTGTCACGTACAAATAATCTGGCAGCTCCTTAACAAGCAGAGACACCTACATGATTTTGCTGCGATTCCTGGCCATCGGCCTGTCCCTGTCACTACTTATCGGCTGCGATGACAACAACAATAACTCGCGACAGTCGACCAACCAGGACGACGTCACCCTGGAACAGCAGTCGCTGCGCTTGCCAAGCAGCGCAAAGCCCGCACGCACACCGGGTACCCCCGGTGTCGTGGTGGACAACCCGTTGCTGCAGCAACAGTTCGGGCCCAATGGTCCGGACCTCAACCAGGCCCTATATACCCGATATTTCCTGTCGGATGCGGAGGAATTACAGCCCGATGCCATCCTGGTCCTGATGCCCGGCTTCGAGGGCGGGTCCTCCAATTTCGCGCCCCTGGCCGACCAACTCATGCGGCGCATGCGGGACGAAACGGCTATGGTGCTTGAGGTCTGGGCGATGGACCGCCGCTCCAACCAACTGGAGGACCGGGTCGGCCTGGACCTGGCGGAGGAAGAACGCGATGCTTTCCTGGGCCTGGATTTCCTGTTCGGTGAGCAACTCGGGCTGGAACTGGACACACGCCTGCAAGAGAATCCTGGTCGTCGCCTCATTGCCTACAATGACGGGCCAGATCTGGCCTTCATGGCAAACTGGACCTACCTGGTGCATTCCATGGACATGGACGCGGTGGTGAAGCGGGCCAAAGAGACAGCCCGCGCGGGTAATGTGTTCCTCGGTGGGCACTCCGCTGGGACGGGCTACGCCGCCAACTACGCGGCCACCGATTTTGATCCATCACCCGATGCGGTAGATGCCGGCTATACCCGGTTGCGGGGACTGGTACTGCTGGAGGGTGGTGGTGGCGGCCTGGCGGAACCGCCGGATGTCGCCCTGCTGGACCGGGTGGAAGCCAGGTTCGACGGTGGCCTCTACGGCGCAGTCCGTGACCAGGCGCCGCGCTGTATCGACGGCCAGACCGCCTGCAGCGTGGAAACCCAGGCCAGCGACTGCGCCGCCTTCGGCAACACCACCTGCACGGAACCCACCAGTGCCTACGACACGTCACTGATCAATACCCAGACCTTTGCCGCCGGGGAACTGGTGGCCCTGGACGGGGATTTTTCCGGAGACCAGGGCCTGTCCATTCTGCAACAGGACCAGAAAGGCATTGCAGGAAACAACGCACTGGCCGTGGTGCCGGAATTGCTGGCCGTACGCATCCTGGTCGGCGACCAGCCGGGCACGTCGGTGGCGCTCTACGGGCAGTACCTGGACGACGATGGCCTGGGCGCGACGTTTGCGCCGTTTCTGGCAACATCGATCGGGGCCCCGGGCCCTGAAGTCGACGGTGCAACCACCTGGCTCAATTACGACGAAGCCCTGCCCGAGGATGTCCTGCCGGACAATGGGCCGCCGCCCGCGGAACCCCGAACGGGCAGTGTCTGGGGCGTTGAACAGGAGGTGACGGATTTCAAGGGCCGCATCCTGCGCGACACCTACCGCGGCGACACCAACTTTTTCGACTGGTACTATCCATCTTCCGGTCTAACCGTCACCGAGGGCCTGGGACTGGATACCGCTGCCCTGTCTGCCGCACCACCCCAGGGTCGGGGACGCAGTGATATCGACAACCGCACCCAGGCGACGCGTATCGATATCCCGGTGATCGGTTTCGGCGGCAGCAACGGCCTGACGCCGGTTCCCGGTTCGTTCCTCTACTTCGCCCAGGCCATTGCACCCTGTGCTGCCCCATCCTGTGATGGGTTGACGCCGAGGGTATTGGACACGGACCAGCCCAGCCTGGCCTTTCCCAGTTACGGGGAGGTGTCAGGCGGGTACGAAATTCACATCTCAGAAGGTTATGCCCACGTTGACATACTCACAGCACAGGACGGCGAAAGTAACCAGGTCATCGGCCCGTTACTGGCCTTCATCCAGCGCAACAGTGAGTGACATGCCAGAGGAGTCAAACGATCTCCCGGCGATCCTACGGTAAAGTGGCGCTGGGCCGGGTAGGCCACCGCAAAGGCCTTATTCGGGAGGTATACGGGTTTCCGAGCGCACCCAGGGAATAGGGACCACGGTGGCATTACGATCGCCACAGGGCGTTTCCAGGGTCAGGGAGACCCCCTCCGCGGCACAGTCTACAGTTACATTGGCCAGGCCGATATTACGTTCCAGCCGCGGCGAGTAAGCGCACCGGGTAAGGTGACCCACCATCCCGTTGTCCCACTTTACCTGCCAGAAAGCATCGTTACCTGGGAGTGGCTCCCCGTCGATTTCAATGCCGACGAGTTTCCTGTCTGTGCCCTCGTCAGCAAGCCGCTGCAGGGCCTCCCTGCCCAGGTAGTCCTCGGGCTTGTCTACATCGATCAGGCGCTCCAGCCCCAGGGTCCAGGGATTGTCGTTGCGGGTAATGTCCGAGCCATAGGATAGGATCGCTCCCTCCAGGCTGCGTATGGCCGAAGGGGTGGCAGGTGAGATATCGAACTCGGCGCCTGCCTCCATACAGCGATCCCATAATTCACCACCCCGTGAACTGTCCTGCAGGAACAGCTCGTAGCCCAGTTCACCGCTCCAGCCGGTACGGCTGAGTACCAGCGGGATACCGTCCAGCTCCAGTTGCCGCATGTGGAAATAACCCATTTCAATGGCCACATCACCAAACAGTTTGCGCGCCACCGCCGGCGCCTTCGGCCCCTGTAACTGAAGCGGCGACACGTCCGGTTCGAAAACACGCACGTCCATGCCCGCACGGGCCGCCACGCCCTGCGCCCACAGCAACACATCACCATCCCCCGGCGACAGCCAGAAGCGGTCCTCGGCCAGGCGCAACATCACTGCATCGTTGACCACCCCACCGTCGGTGTCGGTCAACAGGACGTAACGGCAGCGATCCACCAGGCAGGTGGAAACATCCCGCGGTGTCAGGAGCTGGGTCAGGGCCAGGGCGTCCGGGCCAGAGATTTCGATCTGCCGCTCGCAGGCGACATCCCAGAGAGTCACCCCCCTGACGATCGCCCAGTACTCCGATACCGGGTCGCTGTAGCAGGTGGGCATATACATGTGGTTGTAGATGGTGAAGGCTTTTGCACCGGCCTGTACTGTGGCGTCAAAAAATGGCGACTTGCGCACGCGTGGGCCGATGGAAAGTGTGGGGGTGAAATTATTTTTCTGCATTCCCGTCGTCTCCGGTTAACAGGCAGCTGCGCCCGGCCTGGCCAGCGACCGCAGCATGTCATCACGCCAGGCGATAGTATCTTTCACCTGGTTGAAACTGAACAGGTAAAACCCGTCGATATCCAGCTGTTGATCCCTGATGGCGGGAGCCAGCCCATGCACCAGGTCATCGGGCTGGTAGTTGGACGAGCGCAGCAGTTTGCCCGCCAGACTGCTCTGCTTACGGGCGAAACGCGCTGACTCACCCACGCCTATTCGCAGGGAAGTACTGAACAGTTTCATGCGATTCATCACACCGGGCAGGCCGATCCACGCGGGCAGCGTAATGCCCTGATCGCGCATCTCACGCAGCCAGGCGGACAGCACCTGCGGATCGAAACACATCTGGGTGACCAGGTAGGTGGACAGTGCCTGCTTGTCGCGCAGGCACTGGTAAAGGGTGTCATCGTCAATGGCCGGGTGGCCCTCAGGATGGGCGGCAACGCCAATATGCTGGAAGCCGTGATCGATCTCGGCGAGTTCCCTGAGCAGGGCCAGGGAGGAATCGAAGTCACCCAGCGGTTCGGGGACATCCCCGCCGGGAACGAACATTGAATCAACGCCCCGGTCCTGCAGGCGCTGGACGATTTCCCGTAGATGCGCCCGGTTGTGCACCTGCCTTGCGGCGACATGCGGTACCAGGTGAAATTCATGGCCCTGCAGCTTCTCCACCAGGTCCAGGGTGACATCGAGGCCCTGCTTCGGCGAACAGGTGATGCCGATATAGGCGCCATCGGGCATCGCCAACAACTGCTGCTCGATTCCCCTGACGGGAAAGACTTCAAGATAAAGTCGCTCAATACATGTCTGCAATGCCGGCACGGCGACTCCTGTATACCTTGTCCGCGGAGCGTGGACTCACAGGTGCGGATAATGGGCAAAAAAACGGCGGGGTTCACTTGATATATTTTCTGCCTGCGAACAGTTTTGCTCATGCGTTCGGTGGTTGCCGCGCGTGCGGTCACCTGGTGATAATGGTCGCCAGAAAAACACCGGGACCCGCACGCAGTAATGAATATTAGAAAAGTCATGCCATGGCGCCTGCTTGCGCGCTGTCTGCTTTACGGACTGATCTGGCTGGCTGCGGCAGCCGGCCGAGCCGGCCCCCTGCAAACCGCCCATCTTGGTACCTGCGAACTGGAAAACGGCCAGGCGCTGGAAAATTGCCGCCTGGTCTACCGCACGTACGGCGAGCTGAACCGGGAGAAATCCAACGCGGTGCTGATGCCCACCTGGTACAACGGTTCTGCGCAGGACCTCGAGAAATACGGTTACCTCGGGCCCGGTAAAATCGTGGACACGGACCGCTATTTTGTCATCGCGGTAAACGCACTGGGTAACGGTATCTCGTCCTCTCCCTCCAATTATTCTGCGAGCGGGCCTTTCCCGGAATTCTCGATCCGCGACCTGGTGCACACGCAACATCGCCTGCTGACCGAAGAGCTCGGGCTGGAAAAAGTCCATGCAGTAGTGGGGGCATCGCTCGGTGGGCACCAGGTTTATGAATGGCTAATGCAATATCCCCGCTTTGCCAATCACTTTGTGCCTATCGAAAGCGCTCCCTGGCCCACCCATTACGACTTGCTGTTGCGGACCACGTGGCGGGAGGCCTTATCGGGAAACATCGAGGACCCGGAGGAGGCGCGCCGCACGGTGGCTCTTTTGACCACCATCGATGCGCTCACCCTTTGGACCCCGGATTATGTCAACCGTGAGGGAGGACAGCTTCCCTTCGCGCGGTACCTGGAAAGCATCCAGCGCAGAAAAGACCGGGCCTACCTGATCGACCGGGCCAGCCAGACCAATGCCCTGTTCACCCACGATATCAGGGCTCCCTACCCCGACTTTAAAAAGCACCTCGAAAGTCTGGGCGACCCCAGTGTACTGGCGGTCGTTTTCAGGTCGGACCTCATGGTTAACCCCGGACCCAACCGAGACCTGGCGGCAATGATGGATTTCGAGGTTATGGAGATAGCCGGCGACTGCGGGCATATGGGACCCAACCCGGAGTGCTACCAGGCGCAGGTGGCCGAAAAGGTCCAGCAATTCCTCGCCGGTGCACCGGATTCACGACCCGAAATGCACCGGTACGTAATGACCCACGATGGCATCCAGCGGGAATACTTCGTCTACCGGCCGCCAACTGCGCCAGTTGACCAACCCCTTCCCGTGGTTCTTGCCCTGCACGGCTACGGCGTTACCGCCACCGGCTTCCAGGCCATCTACGCCCTCAACCGGCACGCCCGGGCACACAACTACATGGTGGTATACCCCCAGGGTTCACATTTTATGGGCGCCTTCGGCGAAGACCCCACAACGGAAGAGTTCTTTATGAGCAGCTGGAATGACCAGGTCAGCAACTTCACACCCGGTCCGGGAGGGCGACCCCAGTGCACCGACGACCGACTGAAGTACCCCTGCCCCCCGGAATGTGGCAGCTGCAATCACTGCGCCTGGGTATCCTGCTACGACGATTTCGGTTTTCTCAACCGCGTGCTGGACAGTGTGCAGTCGCAGCACAGTACGGATGTCGATCGCTTGTATTTACTGGGCAACAGCAATGGCGGCACCATGGCCATGCGCCTGGGCTGTGACATGCCGGCTCGCTTCGCCGCCATGGCGGTGCTGCTGATCCAGATGCCCCCTGGCTACGACTGCGCCCCACAGCGCAGCCTGCCGCTCTTACATCTGTACGGCGAAAAAGATGATGTCATCGGACACGACGGGACGCCCACCAGCCAGGGCTGGATTTACACTTCTGCCGAGGTCACCGCCCAAACCTGGGCCCGAGGCATGGATTGCGAGGCGGAACCGTCACCCTGGCACAGCGAGATCGGCGATGCCAACGGCCTGCAGTGCCAGGCCTTTACCCAATGTCGGGTGCCCGGTCACCAGCTCGTCAGCTGCATGGACCCCGAAGGCGGTCACGAATGGCGCGGGCAGCGTTTGACCGACATCCCGCAAGATTGCGCAAGCGCTGAACAGAGGGGATCACTGCCCGACCAACCCCACTGCCAGGCATCCAGGCTGGACAAGCAGCAGTGGGGCATGGATCTTGTCTGGCAATTTCTCAGCCAGTACCGCCGCGCTGACCGGCGGTAGGAAATTGTCATTGTGCGCCAGTCGCTCCCGTGTGAATATATGGCGCCCATAAACACTATAAATTGAGGGACAGTTACCCCCTATGGCAAACCGGATGGCCGAGAGCACCAGCGATATCCAGACCGCCGCGCGTCACGCAATGAAACTCCTTGGCAAGGGTGAAACGCGACCCGCCCTTGAGCAGGCCCAGGAAGTCCTGCGTTTGTATCCCGATGAAATCAATTGCCAGTTCGTCGTCGCCGCCGCCCAGCGCGCCCTCGGCGAAAAAGAACTCGCCCTGAAGAACCTGAAAGTGATCGTTGACCGGGTCCCGGAGTTTGCCGTCGCGCAGCAGGAGCTGGGTTTCGCCCACGCAGACGCCGGCAATACAGACCTGGCCATCGATGCGCTGAAGACTGCGGTAAAACGCGAATCCCGCCTGGCGGGCAGCTGGAAGCTGCTGGGCGAATTGCTGCTGGCACGTGGAGAGGAGGAAGCGGCGGCGGACGCTTTCAACCAGTCAGCTCTCGTTTCGGCTGACAATCCACGACTGGGCGAGGCGATCAAACTGTTCCGCGCCGGCAGACTCGGCCAGGCGGAACAGCTGTGCCGTGAAATCCTCATGGACCAACCCACCGACGTCAACACCATCCGCCTTCTGGCAGAAATCGGCGTCAAGGTTGGCGTATACGATGACGCACAAAAGTTACTGGAGCGCTGCCTGGAACTGGCACCGGACTTCGACCTGGCCCGGCTCAACTACGCCAACGTCCTCAGCCAGCGCAATAAACTTGCAGAGGCTCTGGCACAGGCCAACCTGATGCTGGAGCGCGAACCGGACAAACAGGCGCTGCTGGGGTTGAAAGCCCAGGTACTACAGAAAATGTCTGAATTCGAGCAGGCGCTCCCGATATACAACAGACTGCTGACCGAATTTACGCCACAGCCCGGGATCGCCCTGGCCTATGGTCACGCACTGAAAACCATCGGCGACCAGGAAACAGCGATTGCAGCCTACCGCCAGGCCGCCGAGTTACGGCCGGGATTTGGCGATGCCTGGTGGAGCCTGGCCAACCTTAAAACCTTTCGCTTCGAGGACGATGACATTGCGGCGATGCGCCGTGAAATGCTGGCACAGAACAACAGCCTGGAAGATCGCTATCACCTGAGCTTCGCGCTGGGAAAAGCCCTGGAACTGCGAGAGGAATTCGAGGATTCCTTCAAGTTCTATGATCTGGGCAACCGGGCCAAGGTCCGGCTGGAGGGCTACAGTGCCGATGAAAACCACAATGAGGTACAGCGCACTATCCACACCTGCACTAGCGATGTGGTCACTGCGCCATCCGGTGGCGGCTGCCCGGCACCCGACCCCATATTCATCGTCGGCCTGCCGCGCTCCGGATCGACCTTGCTGGAGCAGATCCTGGCCAGTCACTCCCAGGTAGATGGCACCAAGGAACTTCCGGACCTGCTTGGCATCGCCCGTCGCTTGGGGGGCAAACGCAGAAAAAGCGAAACGTCTCTCTATCCCGCCATTCTTGCAGACCTGTCGGACGAGCAGTTCCGCGAACTCGGGGAGGAATACCTGCAACGTACCCGCATTCAACGCGGTGACGCGCCCTTTTTCATCGACAAGATGCCCAATAACTTCTTCCACGTGGGTCTGATCAGCCGGATGCTGCCCAATGCCACTATCATCGATGCCCGGCGCCACCCCATGGCGGCCTGCTTCAGCGGTTTTACCCAGTTATTCGCCAGAGGGCAGTCCTTTACTTACGGGCTGGAAAATATCGGGCGCTATTACCGGGATTACGTGGCACTGATGGATCACTGGGATAAGGTGCTGCCCGGCAAGGTGCACCTGGCGCTTTATGAAGAGGTGGTGAACGACACTGAGAACCAGGTGCGTCGCCTGCTGGCGCACTGCGGCCTTCCCTTCGAACATGCCTGCCTGGAGTTTTACCAGACGCAGCGCCCGGTGCGCACAGCCAGTTCAGAGCAGGTACGCCAACCTATCTACAGCTCAGGCCTGGAGCACTGGCGTCATTACGAGGTCTTTCTCGACCCGTTGAAAGACGCATTGGGCCCCGTAATGGATCGGTTTCCCGAGACGAAGTAGGTGGGCGCCGCCCCAAATGGTAATTTTCCACAATTAGCAACGAACGTGTGAATTTATCTCATCTTTTATAGAGTTTTCTTCGCTTGTACCAAAATTGAACTGAACCTAGCCTGTTGCCTAATGCAAACTAATGCGTGTAGGCTAATCCGAGCGTTTGCTGCGATACGTATGCGGTGAGCCTGCAGAACAATAACAATTACCCGAAACATTAGAAAAATATCAATAATCTCAAGAGGGAGTAGCACCAGCATGACTTACGTCTCAGCCAAAAAATCCCGGAACATTTTTTGCCAGAAGCCACTGGCCCTGGCAGTTGCATTGACGGCTGCCGGTTCGGCGCCAGCAGTACTGGCCCAGGAAGAGGCCATGGGGCTCGAGGAGGTGGTGGTAACGGCCCGCAAGCGCACCGAGAGCCTGCAGGACGTTCCCATCAGTATCCAGGCCCTGAGCAGTACCAAACTCGACCAGCTGGGTATTACCAGTTTCGACGAGTACGCGGCCATGCTGCCCACGGTATCCTTCACCGGAATTGGCCCGGGCACCAACAGGATCTACATGCGCGGCGCTTCTGACGGCGGGGATGGCAATGTCTCCGGATCCCAACCCAGTGTTGGGCTCTACCTGGATGAACAGCCGGTCACCGCAATCGGGGCCAACCTCGACATACATATCTACGACATCGAGCGCATAGAGGCCCTGGCCGGGCCGCAGGGCACCCTGTATGGCGCCAGCTCCCAGTCCGGCACACTGCGCATCATTACCAACAAGCCGGATCCCTCGGCATTTGATGCGGGTTTTGACCTCGACTACTCGGACACCGAGGACGGTGACACCAGCCACAAAATCGAGGGTTTCCTCAACATTCCGCTGGGCGAGCGCACGGCAATCCGGCTGGTGGGCTGGACCACCGATGAGGGCGGCTGGATCGACAACGTGCCCGGCACCCGGACTTACGAATTGGGACCTGGCTACGGTTACAACCCCAACCCGACTCTGCCGCCGAAAACCATCGATAACGACAGGTGGTTGAGTTCCGACCAGAATGAGGTGGAAACCGAGGGCGCCCGCGCGGCCTTGCGCATCGACCTGACCGAAAAATGGGTGGGCACCGCCAGTGTCATCTACCAGGAGCAGCAAAGCGACGGTGCCTTCGACCAGGATCGCGCGCTGGACGAAAACGAGATCCAGCGCTTCTACGACGACTGGCAGGACGATGAATTCACCCAGTACGCACTGACCCTGGAAGGTGAATTGCTCAACCATAGCATCGTCTACGCGGGTAGTTATATGGACCGCGACCTGGACTACTACTCGGATTACACCGCCTACGGTGAACTGGCTTCCTGGGTACCGTACTACGCCTGCGACTATTACGCGGACCCGGAAAACCTGTGCTCCAGCCTCGAGGAGTACCTGTATTTCGACAACAGCTACGAGCGCACCAGCCATGAACTGCGACTCCAATCGCTGGGTGATGGGCCCTTCCATTACACTGCCGGCTTCTATTACGAAG
>JAACFI010000252.1 GCA_009937575.1 Haliea sp. | reverse complement strand
TATCGACGCAGACCCAGTCGCTTGATCAGGTTGCTGTAGCGCGATGCATCCTTGCGCTTCAGGTAATCCAGCAGTTTACGGCGCTGGTTTACCATGCGGATCAGACCGCGGCGGGAGTGGTGGTCGTGCTTGTGCGACTGGAAGTGCCCCTGCAACTGCTCAATATTAGCGGTCAGCAGTGCTACCTGTACTTCCGGGGACCCGGTGTCGCCTTCGCCTACCTGATACTCTTTTACTATTTCTGCCTTGCGTTCAGCGTTTAAAGCCATGTTGATTTCCTCTTGTTAATCTGCCTCAGGTAGCATTCAACTACCCTTCGTTAAAAAAAGAGCCTGTCCGTGCAGATTTACAGACAGGTTCGCATCACCTCCCGGTGACTATCAGTCGACGCGGCGCCACGCGCCCATCGTCCAATATCTCTCCAACCCCCAGAAACTCGCCGGTCTCCAGGGCGACGCGCACCATACCATTACAGGGCGCATTTGGCACCTGTACCGGCTGCCCCTGGCGCAGGTAAAACCCACCGGATTCGCTGAGCCGCACGGTCGGCAAATCCTCCAGGGCGCTGTCGGCGGGCAACAGCAGGGCGTCCATTTCCGCCAGCTGGTCATTGCCCTTGAGCGCTTCCAGCGTGCCCAGGGTCACGCTGTCTTCCAATCCAAACGGGCCGGCCCTGGTACGGCGCAGCGCACTGACATGGGCACCACAGCCCAGGCTCCTGCCCAGATCCTCGGCGATGGAGCGCACATAGGTGCCCTTGCTGCACTCGAGGTAGATGTCCACCTCGGGGCGTTCTCCACCGCGAAACGCCCGCAGCTCCAGCTGCTTTACGACCACGGTGCGGGCCTTGCGTTCCACTTCCCGGCCCTCCCGGGCCAGTTTGTACAGGGGCTGTCCACCCTGCTTGATCGCGGAGTACATCGAGGGGACCTGTTCGATCTCCCCGCGAAACGCCGCCAGTGCCTGTTCCACGGCGGCCTCAGTCAGCGACGAGGCATCAGTTGTTTCAATGACTTCACCCTCGGCATCGCCGGTGGTGGTGGCCACGCCCATCACGAAGGTGCTCTGGTAGGCCTTGTCCGCATCCAGCAGGTACTGGGAGAACTTGGTGGCCTCACCAAAACACAGGGGCAGCACCCCCGTCGCCAGCGGGTCCAGGCTGCCGGTGTGCCCCGCCTTGGCGGCGAAGTACAGTCGCTTGGCGCTCTGCAGAGCCTGGTTGGAACTCATCCCAACCGGTTTGTCCAGCACCAGGATGCCATCCACCGGGCGACCGCGGCGACGCCTGCCCACCAGCTACTCCGTATCGGCGGGATCATCATCCCGCAGTCCCAGTGCCCGGTCTGCGTCGGCAGCCCGGCGAATCAGGTCCTCCAGGTGGCGCCCGCGGCCCACGCTGGTATCAAAATAAAACCGCAACTGCGGCACACTGCGCATGCTGCTGTCCCGCGACAGCTGGCTGCGCAGGAATCCCGCCGCCCGGTTGAGAGCCTCGGTGGTCTCCGTGGCCTCGTCGCTGGACTCAGTGTCCAGGGCGGTGTAATACACCCTGGCATGGCCCAGGTCCCGGCTCACGTTCACACCGGTGATACTCACCATACCGACCCGCGGGTCGCGTACTTCGTGCTGTATCAACCCGGCCAGCTCGCGCTGCAGGTAATCGGCCACGCGCTGTGTACGGCTGTATTCCTTTGCCATGCCGGTACCATTCCCCTGTTTACAGGGAGCGGGCGATCTCCTTAACCTCGTAGACCTCGATCAGGTCGCCGACCTTAACGTCGGTGTAATTCTTCACGCCAATGCCGCATTCCGTGCCGTTACGCACCTCATTGGCGTCATCCTTGAAGCGGCGCAGGGATTCCAGCTCGCCCTCGTAGATCACCACGTTGTCGCGCAGTACACGGATCGGCTTGGAGCGGTACACAGTACCCTCGGTCACCATACAGCCGGCAATCTGGCCGAACTTTGGCGAGCGGAACACGTCGCGCACCTCGGCGATACCCACGATTTCCTCGCGCAATTCCGGTGCCAGCATACCGCTGAGGGCCTGCTTGACGTCGTCGATCAGGTCGTAGATCACGTTGTAGTAACGCAGGTCTACCCCTTCATTTTCGACCAGCCGGCGGGCGGCGTTGTCGGCCCGCACGTTGAACCCGAAAATTACCGCATTGGACGTCATGGACAGGGTGACATCGGTCTCGGTAATACCGCCGACGCCACCGGACACGATATTGACCTGCACTTCCTCATTGCCCAGGTCCAGCAGGGCAGACTGGATAGCCTCCAGGGAACCGCGCACGTCGGCCTTCACCACCAGGTTGAGGGTTTTCTTCTCGCCGGCGGTCATGCTCTCGAACATGTTGTCCAGCTTGGCAGCCTGCTGCCGCTGCAGCTTGCTGTCGCGGCTTTTCTCCTGGCGGAAGTCCGCCAGTTCACGGGCGCGTTTCTCGCTCTCCACCGCGGCGAACTGGTCGCCGGCGTCCGGTGTGCCGTCCAGGCCGAGGATTTCCACCGGGATACTGGGCCCCGCCTCGTCTATCGGCTGGCCATTTTCGTCCAGCATCGCCCGTACCCGGCCAAACTGCAGGCCCGCCAATACCACGTCGCCCTTACGCAGGGTGCCACTCTGTACCAGCAGAGAGGCCACCGGGCCGCGGCCCTTGTCCAGGCGCGATTCGATCACGATACCCTGTGCCGGCACCTCCCGCGCGGCGGTCAGTTCCAGCAGCTCCGCCTGCAGCAGCACCGCGTCCAGCAGTTCGTCGATACCCTGGCCGGTGTGGGCCGAGACATTGATAAACTGGGTGTCGCCGCCCCAGTCCTCGGGAATCACTTCCTTGGCGGACAGTTCGTTCTTGACCCGCTCGGGATCCGCCCCCTCCTTGTCCATCTTGTTGACCGCGACGATCAGCGGCACTTCCGCCGCCCGGGCATGCTGTACCGCCTCCTCGGTCTGGGGCATGACGCCGTCATCGGCAGCAACCACCAGGATCACAATGTCGGTGCTCTTGGCACCGCGTGCGCGCATGGCCGTAAATGCCGCGTGGCCGGGAGTGTCCAGGAAAGAGATCATGCCGTGATCGGTTTCCACGTGGTAGGCGCCGATGTGCTGGGTAATACCGCCCGCCTCACCTGAGGCCACGTGGCTCTTGCGGATGTAGTCCAGCAGGGAGGTCTTGCCGTGGTCGACGTGACCCATGACGGTAACCACCGGCGCCCGGGGCTCCTCGACGCCCTCGTGCTGGGCCAGGGTCTCCTCCAGTTTTTCTTCCAGGGCGTCGGCACTGATCAGCTTGACCGTATGACCCAGCTCCTCCACCACCAGGGTGGCGGTGTCCTGGTCGATCATCTGGTTGATGGTGGCCATCACACCCAGTTTCATCAACTCCTTGATCACCTCACCGGATTTCACCGACATCGCCTGGGCCAGGCCGGCAACGGAAATCATGTCTGCAATCTCGACTTCGTGCACCTTCCTCTCAGTTGGCATTTCGAAGCCGTGCTTGGAGTGCTCCTCGTGGGTGGCCTTGATCTTCTTGCGTCCGCCACGGCGGCGCGCCAGACCGGATTCTGCCACTTCCAGGTCAGACAATGACAAGTTGTGACCGCGCTGCTTGCCGCGACCGAGGGGGGCATTGCGACCCAGCTTGCCCCGCTGCTTGCGTCGCTGCTCTTCTGCCTGTGCCGGCGAAGGGGCCTCGTGCAGGCGCTTGGGCCGCTTGACAGTGTCCTTGGCTTTTTCCTGCTGGACCTTTGCGGCCGCCTCTGCCTTCTGCCGTTCCTCCTCTTCCTTGCGCGCGGCGACGGCTGCCTCGCGCGCAGCAGCTTCGTCTGCTTCCTGCTGCTTGCGGCGCGCCGCCGCCCGCTGGCGCAGGATTTCAGGATCGAGATTGGCCAGATCCTCCTCTGCCTCTGGCTCGTACTCGGCTTCCGCGGGTTTTTCTTCGACCACCGGTGTTTCTACTTCGACCAGCTCGGGAACATCAACCGCAACAGGCGCCTCCGGCGCGGCTTCCGCCGCAGGTGCTGCCACGGCAGCTTCCTCGGCGGCTGCCTCGGCGGCGAGTTCCGCCGGGTCGCGCTTCACGTAGGTACGCTTCTTGCGCACTTCGACGGCCACGGTTTTCTTGCCCTGGGACCCGGAGGTACGCAGGGTGCTGATCTTCTTGCGCTTCAGCGTGATCCGCTTGGGAGCCTCGGTGGACTCGCCGTGGCTGCGTTTCAGGTAGGTAAGCAGGGTCTGCTTGTCCTCGTCCGAAACAGCCTCGCCGGCTTCGCCGTGAGGCAGTCCCGCTTCTTTCATCTGCGTCAGCAGACGCTCAACGGATGCACCCACGACCTCTGCGAGTTGCTGTACTGTCACCTGCGCCATTCAATAATCTCCTTAGAACCCTGTTTGCTTGCCGTCTACCTTGCTGCGCCAGAATTACTCTTCTGCCTCGGCAAACCAGGGCGCTCTCGCGGTCATGATCAACTCACCCGCGCGCTCTTCCGTCATATCCGGGATATCCATCAGGTCTTCAACGCCCTGCTCGGCGAGATCCTCCATGGTAATGATCTCGCGACTGGCCAGTATGTAGGCCAGGTGCCGGTCCATGCCGTCCATGCTCAGCAGGTCTTCCGCCGGCTCGTTGGCACCCAGCTGCTCCTCTGAGGCGATCGCCTGCGTCAGCAGGGCATCCTTGGCCCGGGCGCGCAGTTCCTCGGCGATGTCCTCGTCGAAACCCTCAATGGCGGTCATTTCCTCAAGCGGCACGTAGGCCACCTCTTCCAGGGTGGTAAAACCCTCCTCCACCAGGATCTCCGCCACGTCCTCGTC
Source organism: Haliea sp. (assembly GCA_009937575.1). Lineage (GTDB taxonomy): Bacteria > Pseudomonadota > Gammaproteobacteria > Pseudomonadales > Halieaceae > JAACFI01. Next base: position 1,818 of record JAACFI010000252.1, on the reverse strand, counting down.
CACGTCCAGTTGTTCGCAGAATACCTGGATCACCTGGCCGGCTTCCGCCTCGTGCTTCTCGGCGGCCTCCTCCAGGCTCATGACATTGATGGTCCAGCCTGTAAGGTCACTGGCCAGGCGCACGTTCTGCCCGGAGCGGCCGATGGCCTGGGCCAGGTTATCCTCTGACACGGCCACATCCATCATGCCGCTGTCCTCGTCCACCACGATGGATTCCACCTCGGCCGGCGCCATGGCGTTGATCACCAGCTGCGCCGGGTTGTCGTCCCACAGCACGATATCCACGCGCTCGTTGTCGAGCTCGTTGGACACCGCCTGTACCCGGGATCCGCGCATGCCGACACAGGCACCCACCGGGTCGATACGCTGGTCATTGGTTTTTACCGCAATCTTGGCGCGGGAGCCCGGGTCACGGGCTGCAGCGCGGATCTGGATAACTTCCTCGGAAATCTCCGGCACCTCGATCTTGAACAGCTCCACCAGCATCTCCGGGCAGGAACGGCTGAGAATCAGCTGCGGTCCACGGGACTCTGTGCTGATTTCCTTGAGGATGGCGCGGACCCGGTCGTTGACCCGGAAGGTCTCACGACCCACCAGCTGGTCCCGGGGCAACAGCCCCTCGGCGTTGTTACCCAGGTCCACGATCACGTTATCGCGGGTAACTTTCTTCACGGTACCGGCCACCAGGTCACCGACCCGGTCCATATACTGCTCCACCACCTGGGCGCGCTCGGCGTCGCGCACCCGCTGCACAATAACCTGCTTGGCGGTCTGCGCGGCGATGCGCCCGAAGCCGACGTTCTCCACCTGCTCCTCGTGGATGTCCCCGGGCTGCAGGTTGGCATCCACCTCGGCGGCTTCCTCCGTGGTGAACTGGGTACCCAGCAGGGCCATCTCCTCGTCCGGCACGACCAGCCAGCGGCGCTTGGTGACGTAGTCGCCGGTTTCGCGGTCGATGGAGACCTCGATATCCGCCTCTTCGTCATAGCGCTTCTTGGTCGCGGTTGCCAATGCCAGTTCTATCGCCTCGAAGATGATGTCCTCGGACACCCCCTTCTCATTGGAGACAGCCTCAGCGACCAACAGAATTTCCTTTGTCATTTCCAGCCTCGCCAGTTCACTTGCCGCGTCTACACACGGTGTTGTATACGCGCCTTCTCAATCGCGCCGTGGGGCAACAGGTACTCGTGGTTATCCACCCGGAGCACCACGTCATCGCCCTCGATACCTTGCAATACGCCCTTGTACCTGCGCCGCCCCTCGAAGGCGCTGCGCAAGCGTAATTCCACCATTTCGCCAACGTAACCCGGGTACTGGTCCAGCTTGAACAACAGCCGGTCCATCCCCGGGGAAGACACCTCCAGGGTGTACTCCCCGGTAATCGGGTCTTCCACGTCCAGCACACTGCCCACCTGCTCACTCACAGCCGCGCAGTCGTCGACAGTAATACCGTTCTCACCCTCGATATAAATACGCAGCACGCTGTGCCTGCCCTGGGACAGGTACTCCACGCCCCACAGCTCGAAGCCCAGGGCCTCGACGGTAGGTTCGAGCATGTCTGTCAGCTGCTGCTCTTTACTCGCCACGGGCGTAGTTTCTCCAAGTACGAAAAAGCCCCAATAAAGGGGCTTTTTCTTCTTAACACTGCCGGTATTGGAGCTGGCAGTGCTCAATTGGTAGCGGGGGCCGGATTTGAACCGACGACCTTCGCCCGGCTATGCCGGCCAGAGGTAGAAAGCGAGCCCGTCGGGCGTCTCTCTACGAAGTACCGCTATACATGTTTGGTAGCGGGGGCCGGATTTGAACCGACGACCTTCG
>JAACFI010000251.1 GCA_009937575.1 Haliea sp. | reverse complement strand
CCAGTTCAGCACGCTGTACCTCGATTCCTACGAGGACGGCGATCACTTGACCCTCTTCAACCTCTGTGCCTTCCTCGACAAGCAACTTCCCGATCACTGCGGCGGGTCGTGGCGGACCCGCGACCTGTATTAGGCCGTTTTTGGGCTCGATGCGTCCCAATGCACTGACCCCACGCGGGGCCTGTTGAACTGGTCCATTCCGTATCTGCCCCTTTGTATCGCTACCGTGAGCTGGCAATGTCCAGTGGCTTGCCAAAACCAGTGCGGCAAGGATAAGAGGTGCCGTTGCATGTGCTCGATTGCTTTTCATAATCCGCATCCAGCTGTGCACTGCAGCCTGCAGTAGCCAAAAGATAGCGAAACCTATCGTTCTGGTCATGCCAATTTCCGCTGCATTCAATTTCATGGGAGCCTCATAGAAACCTAAAAGCCGGGTCACTCTACTTTCAACGAGCCCCGGTACATCTTCATCTGGCAGTGAAAATCGTACTCGCCTGCTGCCAGCGGAGGTATTTCAATGGTCTTGATTTTGTTCAGAGGAAGGCTCTCACTGATTTCCAGATCAGGTAATACGAGCGTCTCGGCGCAGGGGGAAGGGTCCTTGCGAATGAACTGAAGTTTTGCCGATTGGTCCGCGGGTATTCTGATACGAGGGGGCTGGTAACTGCCATTTTCCACGATAACCACCAGATCGTCGTTACCGATCTCCACCTCCTTCGGTTGGTACAACCAGAACCACCAGATGATCAGTGCGATGAGGGCGATTCCTGTCATATTAACCAGTAACATCAGGCTTGCCCCCGTGAATTCTCCTGCGCCTTGAACAGCCGTAAGCGGTTGGCGTTGCTGACAACGGTCAGGGACGAGAACGCCATGGCGGCTCCCGCGATGATAGGGCTGAGCAGCACCCCGAAAACCGGGTACAGCACGCCAGCGGCGATTGGTATACCCGCCACGTTATAAATGAACGCGCCAAACAGGTTTTGCTTTATATTCCTGAGGGTGGCCCTGCTCACCGCGATCGCGTCCGCCAGTCCATGTAGTGAGCCTCGCATGAGCGTCACATCTGCGCTTTCGATGGCGACATCGGTTCCGGTGCCGATAGCAAAACCGACGTTAGCCATGGCCAGGGCGGGCGCATCATTGATGCCATCCCCGGTCATGCCGACCAGTTCACCCTGCATCTGTAACTCTGCAACCTTCTCGGCCTTGTCCTCGGGCAGGACTTCTGCGTAGAACTCACTGATTCCTGCACGATCTGCCACTGCCTGAGCGGTGGCCCGGTTGTCGCCGGTCAGCATCACCACGCGCAAGCCATCACCCTGCAGTCGGTGTATCGCCGCCAGGGAATCCTCCTTGATAGGATCAGCCACCGCGATAATGGCCGACAATTCGCCGTCAATGGCAAGGAGCATGGGGGTTTTCGCCTCCCTCGCCAGCTTGCCAACTGATTCCAGGTGTTGCTGGAAACCTATGTTCCGCTCTTTCATCAGTTTTTCGTTGCCCAACAGCAGATGCCTGCCCAGGACGTTACCCTCGATACCCTGACCGGTTGTCGCTTTAAATCCCCCGACTTTATCGATCTGCAGGCCTCGCTCCTTGGCTGTCTCCTGTATGGCCAGTGCCAGCGGATGCTCCGATCCCGACTCAAGGCTGGCCGCCAGGCGGATTACTTCATCCTCGCTCTGATCTGACAGCAGAACCACCTCAGTAACCTTCGGTGAGCCCAGCGTGATGGTGCCGGTCTTGTCGAGGATCATGGCGGTGAGCTTGGAGGCCGTCTGTAATGCCTCTCCATTGCGTATCAGTACACCCGCTTCGGCAGCTTTGCCGACGCCCACCATGACCGACATCGGGGTGGCGAGCCCCAGTGCGCAGGGACAGGCGATGATCAGAACAGTGGTCGCCGAGACGATGGCAAAGGCCAGCGCCGGTTCCGGGCCGAAGTTCAGCCAGGCCAGAGCACTCAGTACCGCTATGATCATGACGGTTGGGACGAAATAAGCGGAAATGGTGTCTGCCAGCCGACCAATGGGTGGCTTGGAATTCTGGGCGCGCTTCACCATGGCTATGATCCGCGCGAGGGCAGTCTCGCTGCCCACCCGGGTCGCTCGAAACAAGACCGATCCCGTCTTATTGATAGTGCCGGCGGATAATGCGTCTCCTGGTGCTTTCTCTACCGGCATGGGTTCACCCGTCAACATGGACTCATCGATCGCAGTGTGGCCCTCCAGAACTTCACCGTCGACGGGAACTTTTTCGCCAGGACGCACGCGAACGATATCATCCATGAGCACGTCTCCAATGGCGATATCCACTTCTTCCCCATCTCGCAGAATGCGCGCCGTCCTGGGTTGCAGGCCGATCAGGCGCTTGATGGCCGCCGAGGTCTTTCCTCTCGCCCTGAGTTCGAGAGCCAGCCCTAGATTAATCAATCCGATGATCATGGCGGTGGCTTCGAAGTAGATATGCCTTGCCATATCTGGGACCAAAGACGGTAAAAGCACGACTACCATGGAATAGAACCAGGCGGTACCGGTACCGAGAGCGATGAGCGTGTCCATATTGGCGGAATGGTTCATCAGGGATTGCCAGGCCCCTGTGTAAAAGTGCTTTCCCGAAAAAACCATAACGCCAAAGGTGACCACGCCAACGACTAACCAGGCCACTCGCTCCGCCGACGTGGTGACCGTCATTTCCCCGATGAACAGGCCGTAGACCATCAGGGGAGCGCCTACCGCCAGCGCGATACCCATATTCAGCATCAGGCGCCGGTAGTACGCGCGGTCGGCCTGTTCCCTCTCTTCGAGGCTGTCTTCTTCAGAAGCGCCTGACAGGGTCCTCGCCCCATACCCGGCTTCCTCAACGGCGTGGATCAACAATGCACCTGAGGCGCCGCCGGTCACAGTTACTGTTCGATCCGCGAAATTCATCTCGGCGCTCTGCACCCCTGGCACGGACTTCAGTGCGTGCTCGATTTTTGCGACGCAACTTGCGCAACTTGCACCTTCGATCCTGAGGGTTTGCGACGGTGCAGGGGTGTCGTTGCCCTCATGGCAATGCTGCGCCTGGCCCGAGTGGGTATGAATATGGGGCCTATTCATACTATTGACCGTTCAGTTGTGCGGCGACTCCGCGTATGCGTGATGGAGCTTGACATTATGTATCCTCTGAAAAATTTTCTATCAGGTAGCAGATCATATCCCCCGTAGGCGCATGGTCTGGCTCCGTGCGCCACGCTTCGACTGCGGTTTCCATTCGTCCCTTGAGCCTCGCCATGTCCTCGAATCTCTTATTGACCTCATCCAGGCGATCCTCGATCAGCTGCCTGACCAATTGGCAGGGCGATTCGCCCTTGTCGGCGTGTTCGAGGATCTGCACGATGTCTGCCACCGAAAAGCCGAGGTGGCGTGCACTGAGAATAAATCTCAGTCGGTGACGATCCTCTTCACTGAAATCCTTATAGCCGTTTGCCGGGTTGCGGTTGGGCTCCAGGAGTCCTGCTCGGGTGTAGTACCGCACAGTGTCAGGCGAAACCCCCAAATCTTGTGCTACTTTCTGTACTTGCATGATGACATTCCGAACACTACTCGTGATTTACTCGTTGGAGTTTACACCTGTGTGTTACTCACAGGTCAAGGGATTGGTTGTTACAGGGAATTCGGTCCTGGCATTGTGGAAACGTCCTGCGCGCTGGCAACCGTGTCAAAGCCCGCACCTGTTACTATGGACCCAAGGGCTTCAGGCACACTAACTTGTGTGGTTGCGCCCTTCATAAATAAACTGCAACAAACAAAAAGCTGCTACTGCATTACTATAATCTGTGGGTGATGTCAGTCCGCGATCGGGGGGTGCCAGAATGAAATTGGCCCAGGTGCCCGATTTTCTTCCGGCGCTTTTCCGACAACAGTCGTGCACTGTTATGCATTGTCGTGCAAATTGGGCAACGGGCGCCGTTTTTGGGCTTTTAAAATCAACCAGCTACAAACAGTTTAGGGCTTTTAACCAATTGGTCGCTGGGCTGGGCGCCCCCGTTGAATCCAGCACGGCCCACCAATTCCCAAGAGACCATCCCAGCAATGTGATGGTCTTTTTCTTTGTGAGAGCCTCGACTGCGTCGACTGGCTGGTCATTTCCAGATCACCGTTGCGGAACAGACCTGTGGAATCCACGCGCAAAGCCTACTCCAGCGTCAATTCCATGTGGATGTGACCAATCCCCGCCTCCACGTACTCATTCCCGTAGGGACTAAATCCCAGGCGGGCATAGAACCCGGTGGCATGTAATTGCGAACCCAGGAATACACGGGTGCAGCCCGCCTGTCTGGCGGCCTCAACCAGGGCAAGCACGACTTTTTCGCCGACCCCTGTCTTCCTGTGCTTCCGCAACACCGCGATTCGCCCGATATGGCCATCCTGCAGCACCCGTCCGGTCGCAACCGGCTCACCAATACAGGACACGAGGACATGGATTGCGGAAGCATCATTTCCATCGAAATCGATCGCAGGATCGACCCCCTGCTCCTCGCAGAACACTGTCGTGCGTATCGCGCGGATACTCACCTCATCGTCACCGGCAAATGACGCTCTCCTCAAGTGCGGCATCGGCAAGCCTCACCCGGGTCCGGGCGGTTGTTTGAAGCTGCCCAGCAAGACCCACCTGCTTCTTTCACAACCCGACACAAACAGGCAATCTACATCAGGCCTGGGTCTGCTTTTTTAGCCACATAAACTGCAGGCCGTAACCCACCAGGAAAGTGACAAGGAACGCCAGGTAGAAACCTTTCAGTATGGGATCTTCGGGGTTGGTCAGCACCGGGTCTCCCACCGGCAGTCGCAGTAAGCCATCGGTGATTGCTGGGATCATGTGGAACAGCAGTGTGGCGGAAAAACAGAACGCCTGGAAGTACACCGCGATTTTTTCGAGCGCGGTGATCCGGGTAACCAGGAGCCCACCGGCCAGGGCCAGCAGTGTGAGAACCGCCAGACCGTGGGCGGGCCCAAAACCACCATGCTTGTAGATCATCAATGCAGTGGCCGCCGCGATGAAAGTGCAGGCCAAATAGAGCTGACCCGTTTTTTGCCCTGGCGTAATCACCTTGTAAACAGCCAGGGTATAGAATCCGGCAATCAGGGCGATGATGGCGATGATCGTGTGAATCCAACCGAGTAAAGTAATTTCGGGCATAGGGCAGTTCTTCCGTTCTTGGTATTTGCCTGCAGTATATACCGGATCGAGTGGCACGACCTCGGCAGGCAGGCTGCCAGGGTGGTGCTTCGAAGATGTGTCTGCATGCGCTCCACTCCGGGTTGTTCCCAGACTTAGACGAAGTATCCCGGAGAAAGGTTTCACCTGAAAAGGTGAAGAGCGAGAATTTGCAGCGCTCCCCGCAAAAAAGTCAGCGCTCCCGCGGTGTGCATAATTGACCCTTAAGCGGGTCGGTCCTTTTATTGTATTTGCACACGAAACACTGTGTTTTCTGCTCCTCCAGGAGTTTCGCTTATTACCGATCGTGCTATCCTCGGGCAATAAGGAGTCAGGCATGACGGACATTCACTACCTGGAACGGCCGGATAATCGCGACTTGCGACACTTACCCGGTGACTACGGCATACCGTTACTGGGGAACGCCTTGAGCCTCGCTGCCAACCCGATGAAGTTCTGTGACGCGCGTTATCATCGCTACGGAGAAGTTTCCAGGTTTGCTATGGGTCCGTCCCGTCTTCCAGCAACTGCGCTCTGCTGACCCGGCCGTTGTCGATAACATCTGCTACTACCTGATAATTACTGCCTGCGGCGTTCGGAGCGGCCATGCCTATAGGTCGGTGGGGGAGCGCTGCACCGCGCTGATGATTCCAGCTTCCACCCAGTGCAGCAGAAGTCCGGCGGCAACGGAGCTGACCTGCTCTTCCGCTACCAGTTCCAGCAGTAGCTCGCAGACCTCGGAAAACGTTCTGTCCTGTACCAGGCCGGCAAGCATTACCTCGCCCTCGGGAGAGAGTTTGCGAAACTGTGTCAGTCGATCGACCCCCCGCCACAGCACCCAGCTCTGCCCCGCGGTTTGAGCGGCCGTTGGGGGAGGCCGGCCTTCTTTCAGGGCCTGCCAGCTTTCAATGCTGTTCCAGCGGACGGCGAAGGTACATACGCTGGGGTGCATTGCCACCCGCATCCCGGGCCAGGCCTGCGGAGGGATTGCTTGCAGGTCCTCTATGCGGGCGCGACTGGCATCGGCCGCGTCGAAGGCAAACAACAGTTTTCGTTCAAACAGTGCGATTTCCGCCAGAATGGGATTGTCGGAAAAGGGTTCGGTACAGGCCAGGTAATCCGGCAGGCGTTCACCGAAATCCCTCAGTGAGCTGACTGCAGAGGGATACTTACATATATAGCCGCTGGCCATATGTTTAAATAAATCGTCGCCCAGGTAACGCCCCAGTTCGGGGTGATCTGTCTCGATCGACTTCGTTAAACGGATAGAGTAGGCGTTGCGGTAGATCTCCAGACGGGTGGCCGCGTCCAGCGTTTCATCGCGTGTGACGAAATCGGCAACCCCATCGTCCTGAGCTTGCAGGAAAGCCATAAAGCGATGCTGAAGCTCGCGGAGTTCAGGCATTTGCTGCGCCTTCGCTGGCATCCAGCCCTGGATATTCCTGCCCGGCGATGCTGCGCGCAATATCCAGCTCTGCGCAAAGTTCCTCCAGGGGCGGAATAT
>JAACFI010000250.1 GCA_009937575.1 Haliea sp. | reverse complement strand
CGTTTCTCCTGCTCTTCGCTGCTGACTTCCAGCCAGTACTTGATCAGGATAATGCCGTCGTGAACGATATCTTTTTCGAAATCGCTGACGATATCCAGGAAACGCTCGGTCTGCTCCTCAGTGCAGAAGCCCATCACAGACTCCACCCCCGCCCGGTTGTACCAACTCCTGTCAAAAATCACCACCTCCCCTGCTGCTGGCATGTGCTTGATATAACGCTGGGAATACAACTGCGTCTTTTCCCGGTCGCTGGGGGCAGGGAGGGCAACAACGCGGAATATCCTCGGGCTGACGCGAGCGGTGATGCGTTTAATCATTCCGCCCTTACCTGCGGCATCGCGGCCCTCGAAGACGATGACGATGCGTTGTCCGGTATTCTTCACCCATTCCTGTACCGCGACCAGTTCGGTCTGCAGTTTTTTTAACTTTTTTTCATAGACCTCGCGTTTCATTTTGCCGATCTGTCTCCGTTGCTTTATCGATTGTAGAAGTAATACACAGTATAGTCAGTTTATGGTGGATACTCGTGGACTAGGACGGTTCGCTGGCGTTCGCCTGTACCTTTGCATCCTGGCAGGTTTTCAGGGATAGCACCGTGGCGGCCCCGACCAGCAGCAGTGCGAGAGTCGCCATCCGCAATCGCACGTCCTCCATGGCGAACAGGATGGACGCGCCTCCCGCAACCAACATTGCCAGCAGGGCGACAATCTTGGTGCGGCGGGAGATGCAGCGATTCTCCTCCCAGTTGTGGATCATCGGACCGAACAGCTCGCTGTTAATCAGCCAGGTGTGCCACCTTTCCGAGGAGCGGGAGAAAAACCAGGCGGACAGAAGGATAAAAGGAGTGCTGGGCAGCACAGGAAGTGGAATCCCGATAAGCCCCAGCAGCAGGAATAGGAAGCCCAGGGGTTTGTAGACGGTCTGTTTCAAGCTCTGCCCTGTTTTATTGTGATGCCTCGTTGCCGGGATCTTTCCGGCTATCTTAACGGGAATATGCCACCTTTATAAGGGACCATCTGGCGACTTGCGTGGGGGCGCTGCTAGAATCGCCGTATGCGTGTCCTGCCATTGCTAATTCTTGTGCTCGTGCTCATCGGCTGTGGGCAGTACGAGGTTAAAAATCTGGTGAAGTCCGACGTGGACCTGGTGGCGGATGAGTTCATCGCGGAGACCCGCTCCAGTGTGCGACTTCTGCTGGTCAAGTTGTACAAGCGCAATCCCGGGGAGTTGCGCAAGAACCCGGGTATGACGATCGAGGGCCGGCTGGCGCAGCTGAAGGTCGCCACAGGTGTCCTGATTTTTCCCGAACTGGGCGGGAAGCGGGGTATCGACGCCATGAACCTCGCCTTTGATCCCACGTTCAGGGGGGACCGGGTGTTCGCCCTGGTGGTGGGCCTCGGCGGCATGTTACGAGTGGCTTACGCCTATAAGAACGAGATGTTCATGTTCGACAGTCTGGAACCGGAGGTACTTCGCACCAGTGCCCGTAACGTAGAGGTACTACTGTGGAAGCTGAAGAACACCCGCAAACCGAATGGTGAGCACTACCTGATCACCCATGAATACAAGGGCGTGGTGGACAACCTGAGCTTCGAGCGCCTGTTCGGCAAAATTATCATCCTGCAGGAAATGATGGCGCGCATCGCCGGGGATTCGGACGACCGCGCTGTTACCGGCGCGGTTCGCGCGGTGTCGAAGGTATTTATTCCCCTGCCTATTTAACCGGGCAGCACCATGGATGCGGCAATTTTTTCCGCCAGCTGTTCCAGCAGGGCGCGTTCCGCCTCCACCAGGGCCTGGTAGCCCTCGCGGCTCAATGATTTCGACTCGGAAAACTGGTACGCCGATAGGATTTCGCCGTTGCGCCGCAACCACCAATAGCCCACCAGGACGGCCCTGCCGTCGGTGGTGCCGTGGAGTTCGTCAACGCGAACCTCGACCACGATGGCGTCCCGCATCAGTCGGGCGGGCAGGATATCCTCCCCCTTGGCCCGGGAAATTTCCTTGACCAGGAAGCTGTGCACCCCTTCATACATCGGCTCCGCCCACAAGTGGTGCCTGGCCGGTCGAATTTCGCCCTCACCGGTTTTCAGCAACAGGCCGGGCTGGTCCAGGTAGGGCGCAATGGTGATCTTGCCCAGCGCGAAGTCTTCGGAAGGCGATAACTGGCGCGATTCGATCTGTGCCGAGGGCCGCAACAGGTAGTAGTTGGGCTCTATCTGTTTGCCGCCGCAGGCAGCCAACAGGAGCATTGCCACAACCAGCAGGCCTGTTGTTTTCATCACTGTGTCACCTCCGGGATAGGATCGGGTTTGGCCGACGATGGCATGACCGCCGCATTGGGCTGCGCGGCCAGGGTGCGGGTCAGCGCCTCCAGGTTGCCGAGGGACTTGTTCAGGCGCAACAGGCTGGAATTCAGGCTCTGGTAAAGGTCGGAATCCGGCGCCAGGCCGCTTACCACAATGCGAATCTCCTCGAGCATGGCCTCCAGGTCGGCGGGTAGCTCCTGGGTGCTCTGTGAATCGAGGATTTTCTGCAGGCTGGCGAGGTTCTGGTTGAGGTTGCCCAGCGCGGCGTTGGCGGTGTCGACGGTGGTTTCCAGGGGTAGCTCCTGGACCTTATCCAGTACGGTGGCGAGTTTCTGCTCAAGTTGGCCGATGCCCGACGCGATCGACGGGATGCTGGTATAGCCGAAGTGCTCCCCCTGGGTCGCAGGTTCCAGCCCGTCGTAAAAGTCCAGGCCTACGTACTTTGCTCCTGTCAGCAGATTGCCGGTCTGCATGGTGGCTCGCATGCCGTTGGTTATGCTGGTGCGTATCCCTGTTTGCAGATATTCAACCCCTTGTGGGGTGTCCGGCAGACCGAGTCGGCCGGGTTCGAGGTAAAGCAGAACGGGTATCGGGTCTCCCTCACCCTGCATGTCGCGAACAAGGCTTTCCTGGAGGTTTTCCTCCATCATGATTCGCTCGACCCTGCCCATGGGAATACCCCGGAATTCAACCGGGGCGCCGGGCAACAGGCCCTTGACGGATTGGTCGAAGCGGACGACGTAGTTGAGCCCATAGGTGAACGGGTTCTGTAGAATGGCTTCGTAGTCGGAATACAGTTTGAATTGCGTATTGTGCTCAACCGGTTTACCTGCAGTGACACCGGGAGGAACACCGAAGGCCACTCCTCCGGCGAGTATGGTAGTGAGGGAACCGGTGCGTACTTTCACGCCTTCCGCACTGGCGGTCAGAGATATGCCGCTCGTATTCCAGAATCGCACGGCGCTGTTGACCAACTCGTGGTAGGGCGCGTCAACGAAGGCAACATAGTTCACTTTACCTTTCTCAGGGTCGAATTCACGGCTTTCGATACGCCCCACTTCGTAACCCTTATACAGCACCTTGTCACCGGCAGACACCGAGGTCGCACGCTCGCTGGTGAGTTTCACTCGCAATCCCGCGGCGTCGGTCGGCGTGAGCGGCGGCCTTTCGAGGGCGATGAAATCCCGCGCGCCTTCCGCACCCGCTCCCGGAGAAAGTTCGATGTAAGCACCTGAGAGCAGCGTACCGAGCCCGGATATCTGCCCCATTCCGATACGCGCCGTCACCAGCCAGAAGCGGGTGTCCTCGCGCAACATGGGCAGGGCCTGGCGCTCCAGCTTCACCTTTGCCACTACTTTTTCCAGGTCGTCGGTCAGCCTGACTTCCTCGACCAGTCCCATATCCACGTCGCGGTACTTGACCTTGGTCTTGCCCGCCACCAGCCCCTCGGCGGTGTTGAAGGTGATGGTGATTTCCGGGCCCTCAGTCATCCAGGTATAGACAACCATATAGGCGCCCAGCGCCAGTGCCAGCAGGGGAATGATCCAGATGGCGGAGATGCCGCCGCCCTGGTCTTTTTCAGCTCGTTGCGTCGTCACTGTCGCTTTCTTCCATTACGTCCCAGATCAGGCGGGAGTCAAAGCTCTCGGCCGCTATCATCGTGACTATCACCACGCCGGCAAAGGACAGCGCCGCAATACCCGGTCGTATTACCAGCAGGCCCCCAAGATGCACCAGTGCAGCCAGGATGGCAACCACGAAAACGTCGATCATCGACCACTTGCCGACAAACTCGGTGACGTTATACATGAGGGTGCGTTGGCGGGCGTCCAGGCGTGAATGCCGTTCCACGGTCCACACCAGGTAGAACATGGCTATCAGCTTGCCGATCGGCACCATCACGCTGAACAGGAAAATCACGGCTGCCACGGGCACGGAGCCCAGCTTTATCAGCAGGATCACGCCGCCGATAATGGTGCTGGGTTCTGTGCTGCCGAGCTGGTCGGTGTACATGATGGGATACACGTTGGCGGGTATGTATAAGACACACGATGTTACCAGCAGCGCCAGGGTTCGCTGGATGCTGTCACTTTTACGCAGGTGCATGGCCGAGCCACAGCGCGGACAGTGATGAAGATCTGCAGGGGCGACCTTCCAGCACAGGTGGCAGGAAGCCAGGTTTTGGGATGCGGCGGTGTCGGTGCTCATGCCGCGACCCTCGATGCGCCCAGTTCTTCGATCCGCTCCCAGCACTGGTAGCGGTCGAGGTTGGCGACGGCGAGGGTAAAGCAGATCGCGAAGGCGGTGTAAGCCCAGAACGAGATACCCAGGACGACCGTCGCCATGGCCATGATTTTAACCAGGGAGACGATGACCCCGATGATGAACACTTCCACCATTGCCCAGTTCTGGGCCAGGAAAATGCCCCTGGCCACCGGTACCAGCCAGGGGCGATAGCGCCTCTTTTGCAGCGGAATACACAGTGCCAGCATCAACACCAGGACCACGGCGGGTATGATGATGATAAACGCGGCCACTATGGTGGCGACCGCGGGCATACCGTACTGCCAGAGGGTGCCGGGCGTCTGCGCCAGGGTGATCACGCTTTCCAGTCCGCTGGCGGAGAAGGAGAGAAAAGAGTAGCTGTTGGCCAGCACCAGCAGGATGAGGGAGCTGACGGTGAAGGCCAGTACCCGGTCGTACATGTCATTGCGACGTCTTGTCAGGAAGCAGCTGCAGCGGGGGCACCGCGCGATATCGCCATCCTTGAGATCCGACACGTCGACCAGCAGGTCACAGCCGTGGCATGCAATTTCATTGCTCATGGCGCAAGATCATAGCCTGATGACCCGGGTAATAAAAGCCGCTAGTGGTATCCACCGGCATAAACTCCACATCCAGTGTATAAGTGCCCCGGGGTTCAATTATGGAATACCTGCGGCGATAAATTGCCTCGACAGTGACGATGCAGGTTCATAGTGTATCTACCTGTGGCAAAGAGAATGTAAAGGGAGAGATGACATGGCAGACAATAAAGAGGGATATAGCGCCGCCGGCAGTGGTGTGCAGCGTTTCGGCGAGGATGGCTTCGAGGTCATTCTGGTCGATGAGCCGGTGGAGGGTATCCGCCGGATTACCCTGAACCGGCCCGACAAGCGCAACGCCCTCAACCACGCCCTGCGCGGTGAAGTGTTACACGCCCTGCAGCAGGGTGATATGGATGAACGGGTGAAGGTGCAGATTATTCGGGGTGCCGGCAGTTGTTTTTCCGCCGGTTACGACCTCGGTGGCGGTAACGAGGGCATGGGCTATCCGTTTTACACGGCCGGTGGCGATGGCCAGTGGCCCCGGCACGTCACCGAGGGCTGGATGGGAATATGGGATATGGCCAAGCCGGTGATTGCCCAGGTACACGGCTATTGCCTGGCCGGGGGCAGTGAACTGGCTACCGGATGTGACCTGGTCTATATGGCCGACGACGCCCAGATGGGCTATCCGGCGGTGCGTTTCGGCGTGCCCGATATGCAGTTCCACCCCTGGCTGGTGGGCATGCGCAAGGGCATGGAAATGTTGTTGACGGGCGATTCCCTGTCTGGGAGAGAATGTGTCGAGCGCGGCTGGGCCACTGACAGTTTCCCGCTCGAAGAGCTGGAAGACCAGGTGTTGGATATCGCACAGCGCATTGCCCAGTTGCCCACTGATATCGTGCAACTGAACAAGCGCGCGGTGCATCGCCAGATGGAGGCCATGGGACTGCGCCAGGGGATTCGTGCAGGCACTGAGCTCTGTACCCTTGGTACCCACCAGCCAAGTTTCAAGGAATTTCTGGGGAAGATCGAGCAGAAGGGCCTGACCGGCGCGTTGCAGCAACGTGACGAAAAGTTCGGGGATTACCGGACAGCCCGGAATCAAACTGACGAAGAAAAGTAATCCTTCCCAGAGGGTGGGGTGTGCGTGGGGATTTTTGTGCCCCTGGCGTTTGAGGCTGTTACTTCAGCCTGGAGATATAGTCATACTCCGCGTAGCTGAGACACAAGGCGGAGCAGATTCGCTCCTTTGACGTCCCCAGTTTGCGCAGGGCTGTGAACAGGCCGTAATCCAGCCTGACCAGTGTCATTGGGTCTATTTGCGTCTCCGGGCCGGGTTTGCCCTGGTATTCGGAACGGGTATCCCCTGTAGCTACTTGCATCTTGCTGCTCCTTCCCGGGTATTCATTGGCATCCTTACCAACAATCTCCCGGAAATCTTTCCCTTCGATAAGCATAGGCTTTCTCACAGATCTCAACAATATCGGGGTGGGTCGACCAGCGTGAGGCTACCCGTCGGCCACGCCACCAGACACGGAGATAATGAGGGAGCCGACTGCGAGGTCGTAGGTGCCCCAGGTCGGATCGAACAGCACGCGCCCATTGCCATCCGTTACAGTGCACCCGGTAAAGCTCAGGATCAGGTTGCGCTGATCTTCGCAGTGGACGCCCTGCAGTATTCCTTCAACGGTGATATCCGACAGGTACTCCAGTGTCACCCTGCTGCCGGTGGCGATGCCGTGGTCCCTGAGTTCTTCGATGGTGTACTGTGACAGGCAACGGCTGGAGCCCCTGAGTCGGCCGATGGGGGAGCCGAAGCCCTCAGCGTGATAGTCACCACCGTGACCGCTGATCTGTTTATCCCGGTAGGCCAGTTGTGTGGGGCCGAACGTGCGCAGGTAAATGGGGTTGCCTGAGGCATCGCACAGGATTTCCTCGAATACGCCGCTCACCTGCAGACCGGAATCATAGGTCGCCGTGCACACGCCGCCGGCATCCGTCGCGGCTCGCTCGAGGTTCTCCAAATACGTTGGGTCGGTAGATTCCGCGAGGTGGACAGCGAGGCTGGCAATAAGCTCTTGCGGGGTCACGACGTTCAGGTCTTTATCGTGCTGTCGGGCTGCGCCTCCGGCGCCGCCTCGGCGAAGGCCGG
>JAACFI010000249.1 GCA_009937575.1 Haliea sp. | reverse complement strand
CAAGGACAACCAGCCTTGACCTTCGCGGCGCGCCTTGCCAATGTGCGCCAGAGGCTCCGCTGAGGCATTACCGAATTAATCAGAGGTGCCTTAATACTTTTCTTTATAGAGTCCGCACCGCGTGCTACCGTTCGATGACCATGGTCGTCCACCGTAACATGCAACGCAATATCATCGTCGTGGGCCTGGCCATTCTCGCAGCCGGTTTGATAGCGGCCTCCGATGCGTTGCACGACGGCACGGGCGAGATTATCGCCTGGATGCAGGGCACGATCTCACAGGCGCCGCTACTGGGCATCGTCGGATTCGTGCTGCTCGCAATGATTTCCGCGATGATTGCATTTTTCTCCAGCGCCGTACTCGCCCCTGTGGCAATACTTGCCTGGGGCAAACCGGCCACGCTTGCGCTTCTGTGGCTAGGATGGCTACTTGGCGGCATCGCGTCCTTCTGCATCGGCCGCTTCCTGGGTCGCTCGGTGGCCGCCACGCTGATCGGCGAGACCAAAATTGCAGCATGGGAGGGGTTCGTTAACCAGCGGACCAGATTCCTACACATTCTGTTGTTCCAAGCCGCCGTACCCTCGGAGATTCCAGGGTACTTACTCGGCATCCTGCACTACCGTTTCCTTCTCTACCTGATCGCGCTGGCAATAACCGAGTTGCCCTATGCAATCGCTGTGGTTTACCTGGGCGATTCTTTCCTGGAAGGGGAGAGTTCCATTCTCATGGTGGCGGGCGGGGCCGCAGTCTTACTGGGCACCCTGATCTACCTGCTAGCTGGCCGCACCCTACGAAAGTGAGTTGCCCTGGGAAATTGGCGGCGACATCCCCACCGGGGCCACCACCGACCACAATCGCATCGAAGTACACGTTTCCTCCGGCTCGTCATTACCCCGATACCAGCATATCATCGGAATAACTTTCAACGCTGCAGCAGCATGGCTCTGATGAGCGGCAGGTGCTGACGACCTACGAACACCTCGTCGCCGAGCCGGAAAGTGGGGCCGCCCAATTTTCCGGAGCCGGCCCAATCGGCTCGCTGTCCGTCGTCATTCCATTCAATCCGGAGTTCTTCAGCACTGTATTCGCGTTCCAACGCGTCTCGGGCAAGATCGCGACGGTAGTTCTCAATCCGATAACGTCGATGTCGGGCGCTGCGGCTGGTACCGGTAGCCCCATCCGCTGGCAACGGGGAGCTAACCGATATCGGGTACCAGTGAATTTCTATGCCGGTATCTTCCGCCAGCGTCCTGATGGCATTTATTGCCGCCTGACATGCATAATCTGTGAGGTCTATGCCGACGTCGAGCCTTCGCGCACTTGTGCGTGGCAGAACATCGTCGGAAAACAATGGGTTGGCAATATCCGGCGCCGGGCCCGTCTCACCGGTCAGTTGCCAGCGTATACGGGGTAGATGTTCACGGCCGAAGTACATCTCTTTCCCTATGACATAGGTTGGAACCCCGAAAATTCCACTGTCGAAGGCGGCCGTTTGCAAGGTATCGTTCTCCGACCTGCCCTCCCCGCTTGCGTATTCCTGAAATCCGGCAGTCGTCGCGCCCGCCGAATCCAGCACTTTTTCTACGACAGCCACATCCTCCAAATCCAGTTCGCGCTTCCAGAACGGCAGATAGATGCAATTTATGTACGCGTCCAGCACCGCCGGCCCCTGACGCATCGCCCATAACATGCCGATCGCAGCAGTGTTGGTATCCCAGATTTTTTCTGTGCCGCGAATGGTCAGGCCGCGCAGGTTGGCGTAGCGGCGACAGTCGTAATAAGCATATTTTACCGCTGACCACTGCTCTTCACTGCGCGATTGCTGTTCAACCTTACCGATTTTATCGAGCCTGGCACTGCCCAGATAGCTCGGAATATCCAGCACAAACGGGTACCAGTCGACCTCTATCTGCAACTCCTTGGCCAATCGCCGGGTCGGTTCGATGGCCAGGTAGGCGTATGGACTCTTGAAATCGATGTATACAGTCAGGTTGGGCACTCTGGGGATTCCATCGGGTTGAAATCGATACTGCCGGGCCAATGTGATCCCGTCGGATCAGCACAGCATGACGTGGTTCACAAACTGCACTATAGTAATCCAGTTTCCGGGCCAAACCTATGGGGTAACCGTAGTCATGCCAGCACCCGTGCCATTTGATCCACAAGACATCATCGATGCGACATACTCGGAGCGGCCAGTGCGCGAAGGTGTGACGACAAAACGTGCCCTTTGCGCCAGTTGCGACATTGCCTGCAGCGTTGTCACCGAGATAAAGAACGGCCGTGTCGTCAGGGTGCGCTCATCGGACAATCCCATTTTCCGCGACCATATATGCATGAAAGGCATTGTGGCGCCCAAGGGCTTTGCCAACCCCAACCGGATTCTCCACCCGCTCAAACGGGTCGGCGAGCGCGGATCCGGGAAATGGGAACAGGTCACCTGGGATGAAGCGATGGCGGACATCGGCAGCCGCCTGCAGGCGGTGGTCGACCGGTATGGTCCCGAGGCCTGGGCGGTGTCGACCAGCCAGTGGAATACATCAACCGACCACGGATTGGGCCGCCGCGTCATGAACCATGTCGGCAGCCCGAACTGGATCAGCGGCGTGGCCCTGTGTGCCGGCAATACGGCAGCGGTCAATCGCTTTACCTATGGCTGGTTCCCGTTCGGCGACTTCAACAACACCCGCTGCATCGTGCTCATGGGGCACAATCCCAGGCGCCATAGCTGGACGCCTATTTACAATTACATCCGCTCGGCCCAGCAGCGCGGTGCAAAACTGATCGTGATGGATCCGCGCCGCAGCTCGAGTGCGGAACGCGCCGACATCTGGCTGCCGCTCAAGGTCGGCAGCGATACCGCCATGATGTTTGGCTGGCTGAAGGTCATTATCGACGAAGGGCTTTACGATAAAGAGTTCGTAGCTGAATGGACGGTCGGCTTCGACGAGCTGCGCCAGCGGGTTGACGAGTATCCCCTGGAACGCGTGGCTGAACTCACCGGTTGCGACCCGGAGATGATCGCCAGCGCCGCCCGTCTGTATGCGACACACGGTCCCACCATCATCCCCTGGACGCCGATCACCGACATGCAGCGCAACAGCACGTCGGGCATCCGGCTGCAATCCATTCTCCGTGCCATCTGCGGCTACCTGGATGTGCCCGGAGGTGAGCTTCTGCAGGGGTTCAACCCTGATATCATCAACGAGTCCGAGATAGAAATGCACCATGTGCTCCCCGAGGCGCAGAAGGCGAAGCAGCTGGGGTCCCAGGATCATCCCGCCTTTACCTACCGGGGCCAGTCGGCCTTCCGGGAGCCGACCAGGCGGGTGTACGGACAGGAGTACGCCAACCTGGTGATGGGCTGCCACATGGCAACGCCTTCCGCCACCTTCCAGGCCATGGCAGGAGAAGGCCCCTACCCGGTCAAGGCCTTCTTCTTCCTCGGCAACAACCCGCTCCTGAGCTACGCCAATATGCCGATGATCCTCAAGGGCATGATGAACCAGGAGCTGATTGTCGCCCACGAACAGTTCATGACGCCCTCTGCCCAGCTCGCCGACTACGTGCTTCCCGCCGACAGCTGGCTGGAACGCCCCTGGCTGCACGACATGTTCGGCTGGATGTCGACGGTGCGCTTCTCGGAGAAATCGATGGATCCACCGGGCGACTGCCGGAGCACATTTCAATTCTGGAAGCTCCTGGCTGGCGCGCTGGGCCAATCCGACATCGTGCCCTGGGACACGCTGGAAGATTTCTATGATTACCGAGTGGCCAGGACCGGCATGTCGTTTGCGGATCTGGTTGCGACTACCGAGGTCCACTTTGCGAAACCGGAGTTCAGGAAGTATGAAAAAACCGGGTTCGCGACGCCAAGCGGTAAAGTCGAGCTCAAGTCATCGGTACTCGAGGGATTGGGATTCGACCCGTTGCCTTATTTCCGCGAGGATCCACCCCGGGACGACGCTTACCCGCTGATGATGTTTACCGGGGTCCGCGAAGACGGCTTCTTCCAGACCGGTCACCGGCACATTCCGGAAATGCGGGCGCGTCACCCTGAGCCGGAAATCTACCTGAACGAAAAGACAGCCCGTACAGCGGGTGTCCGCGACGGGGAGTGGGTCGCGGTCGAAAACCAGCTTGGCCGCATCAAGGCGAAACTGGCGATCAGGGACGCGATGCCCGATGACCTGGTCCGCGTGCCCCATGGCTGGTGGAAACCGGAAATGCCGCAGGGCCACGGTCAGCTCAGTGGCGCCCACGACTACGCGGATTCGCAGCTGTGCCGCGACGACGATGACTTCC
Organism: Haliea sp.; assembly: GCA_009937575.1. Classification (GTDB taxonomy): domain Bacteria; phylum Pseudomonadota; class Gammaproteobacteria; order Pseudomonadales; family Halieaceae; genus JAACFI01. The sequence continues at coordinate 2,429 of JAACFI010000249.1, read as the reverse complement.
TGGACCGCGAACAGGGCATTCCCCATATCAAGGGGATTCCCTGCCGTGTGGTCAGCCTGATGTCGCCGTCGGGTGACGCAGAAATTGTGGACGCGAGCTTGCTGGAGCCGGTCGAGTGAGCGGAAATAGCCGGGGTTTCATGCAAAGCGAGTTTATGGGGAAGCTGATGGTTGCGATGGCGGCGCGCAGTTCGCGCAACCGCTCACTGCTGGACAGGCTGTGCCGGCGTGCCCTAAATCGTCTCACGGCCTTGCCACCAGAAGAGGATTTCATGCGCGATCCCCTCATCGACAATGATGAGGGGTTTGATCCGGAAGAACTGGACCGGTACCAACGCGGAGAATAAGGCCGCGCCCTTGACCGTACCGACAACCCTTGTACTTCCCTGAGTATTGATACCCTTATTCACTATAAAGAAACGGGGCCTGCCTCAAGTAGGCGGGCGCTTCAAGCTCACGTATTATGAAGTCTGCGAGCTCACCCGCTCTCAGGTGGAATGAGGAAGGCGTTAGCAGGGACACCCGTGGAGCATTCTCATAGGGCTCAGAGTCTATCAGTGGACAGCGGACCAGCGTCCAGTCCACGTCACTGGTCTCTAATAACTGGTATTCCGCCTGCTTGTCAGCCAGTACACTGCCCAGTCGCAGTTTCACCAATTGCCTCATCCACCAACCAGTGAGATTGCGTTCATCACCCGGTACTACTACGGCCGCACCGGACACAACGATATAGCGTGTGACATCGGAATCCTCCAGTGCGCTGATCACGTGACCCGTGGCGGTAGTACTGATCATTTGTGCGGCGGCTCCGTCTGCCTTTACCGGTCCCAGGGCGGTAATGACCACGTCGCTCCCGCTGAGTAGCCGTACTATGGCGTCAGGGTCTCTGGCGTCTCCCTGTACGATATCGATTCGCGGAGCCAGATCCTCGAGTTTTGCAGGCGTCCGCGCCAACACTTTCACAGGATAGCCTTCTGCGAGGGCCCGCTGCAGGATGTAGCGCCCGGCCATACCAGTGGCCCCGATAAGCGCAATGGTTATATCCCTATCGGGAGGCTGGCTCCCCCGGGCGATGTCCTCGACATCAAGCTTTACCTGCGGGGAAACACAGCCCGCCAATAGAATGACCAGACAGAGCGCCAGGCGGGTGCATATCATCTTCAGCACAGGGACGACAGTCATGCGTTCACACGGTCCTCATCGCAACGATTTTGCCGTCGGAGTTAGTGAATACCGATAAGGATAGCACTTGATAGAAAGAGAGCGGGAGGCCAAACTCTGCACCTGTTAACAACATTGGACGTGTCATGAAACACCTTGCTGACCGTGTTGCAGTCGTGACTGGTGCCGGGAGCGGCATCGGCAGGGCTATCTGCCTGGAGTTGGCCCGCAGGGGCGTAAATATCGCTGCAGTCGATATTGATGAGGCTCACCTTGCCGAGGTTCGCCAGCGCGTGGAATCCCTGAACCGCAAATGTACCATCCACGTACTGGATGTCTCCAACCGCGGCCAGATGCAATCCCTGCCCGAGGAAGTGCTTGAACAGCACGACGCTGTCCATATTCTGGTGAACAATGCCGGGGTTTCGGTAAACCTGACCTTTGAGCAGCAGGAGGTTGAAGACCTTGAATGGATTACCGGCATCAATTACTGGGGCGTAATCTACGGATGTAAATTTTTCCTCCCCTACCTGCAACAGCAGGAGGAGGCCCATATCGTCAATGTCTCCAGCTCAGCCGGTTTCACCGGTATGAAATGGCAGAGTTCCTATGCGGCCACCAAGTTTGCGGTAACGGGTCTCAGCGAGAGCCTGTTTGTTGAGCTGGCCAACACCAATGTCGGGATTACCTGTGTGCACCCGGGCGCCGTAGCCACCAATATTCTCGACGCGGCGCGCATGGCCGAGGATCGTCGGGAGAAAATGCTAAAAACATTTCGTTTTGCCACCCCTCCCGATAAAGCCGCCCGCATCATCTGCAGGGCTATTGAGAAAAATCGTTTCAAGGTGGTCATGTGTGTCGATTCCCACATTCTTCACGCCGTGAAACGCCTTGCGCCGACAGGGCTTCTAAAGATAATGCGGTTGGCCAATTCCGGTGCCGGCAGATGAGCGATGATCAACTGGATAACACCCGGGGGTGAGTCTTGCTAGAGCCTGACCAGGTCCTCGTACACGGACTGTTTTACGCCCCCCATTCGGTGCGATCCAAAAACGGCGGCGATGGTGCCCGCGCATCAAGGGAGCGGGAATTTGCCGAACATGCCGCGGCATTGGGCGTCGGCTCCTATGAATGGCTGGATGGCGACGGCAAAGCGCTGGCGAACCGAATACTGCGACGGGTGCGCGGTACCGCACGGGCGGTAGACGCAGTCGAGGTCATTACGGTGAACAAGGAGGCCCTGGGTGCATCCCTCGCTGACGAGACTGG
>JAACFI010000248.1 GCA_009937575.1 Haliea sp. | reverse complement strand
GTCCTGAGCTGCCAATAGCAAGATGCTCGGCTCGGCCCGAGCTAAATTATTATCGTGGATGAGCTCCGCAGTAACGATGAGTCGCGTTTTTGGCTCCATGGCGAGAATATCCGGGTTTTCCGTGATCGCATCCGTAACTTTATGCAGCCAATACTCTAAAAGCTGAGTTACATAGTTCTCGCGATTCCTGAAGTGCCAGTAGAATCCAGCCCTGGCGATTCCCAGCGCGCGTGCGAGAGATTCAACCTTGATGTCACTGGCCGGAAAGCGAGTTAGGGCGTCCAGTCCGGCATCCAACCACTGCAGTCTCGAGACGCCACGTCCTGCTGATTCTTTGCTCATTCACCAACTCTATATTAACGGTTCTGTTCAGGCAGTTTTCAAAGCCAACCAAACTTCATTAACTAGACAAATATATCTAGACATAAATGTCTAGTTATTGTACAGTATGTTTTATTAGGGGTCAAAGATGACCGCCTTCCAGCGAAGAACTACTATGCTGATCTGCTCAAGTTTGACATCGGGAGAACCAAAACATTGAAACCTTTAAGCAAATTGGTACTGGGTGCAACCTTGGTATTTGGAGCAGTGACGCTTTACCAGTGGGGTGTCAAAAATGGGCAAGAAGGAATTTCCAGCAGCTTGGTGGTAGAGGCCGCCAATGCGGCGAACGCAGAACAGCACCCCGGGGCAAGGGAGTTGGATGTCTACTATCCGGGCACCGAGGAGTTGGCCCCGGATGAAATGCGAGTAATCGCCTGCGGTACGGGCATGCCAATGCCTCGCCTCAAGCAAGCGGCCGCTTGTTTCCTGATCGAGCTGGGAAACGGTGACAAGTTTATTTTCGACATGGGCAACGGCTCTTTCGAGCGAATCCATGCGCTTGGTATTTCACTGGACCACCTGGACAAAGTCTTTATTACGCACCCGCATATGGATCATATGGCTGATCTGGCAACCTTCTACATGACCGGTCCACAGAACAACCGATCGGTGCCTCTGCGGGTCTGGGGTCCGGGCGGAGGAGGCATGCGCCCGGAGTGGAGCTTCAAAACTGCGATGGACCACATGGAGAAGATGTGGGCCTGGATGAACGGTACGCTGGCCGGCACCATCGACACCACAGCGTTTAAACTTGTGGTTACCGAGTACGACTGGTCGAAGGTCAACAATGTCATATACGAAGACAACGGCGTGGTCATCAGGAGCCTCCCGGCGATTCATTTCGAAGGGACAGCCAGCTTCATCCTGGAATGGAACGGTCTCAGACTGGCCTTCTCCGGCGACTCGCTCCCTAACAAGTGGTGGATAGAGCATACCAAGGGAGTAGACCTCGCGATCCATGAATGTTTCTTTACGCCCGAAATGGCAATGGAAAAGTGGAGTTTCAGCCCTACTGAGGCCATCAACGCGGTGACGACAATTCATGCAAACCCCCAGTATTTTGCAAAAGTAATGGCCATGACGAAACCCAAGCACGCCGTGGCCTACCACTTCCAGAACGACTTCGATACACAGCCGATCATCAGGAAAGCCATCGAGCAGATCTACGACGGCCCGGTGGACTATGCGGAGGACTTCATGGTGTGGAACGTCACGAAGGCGGGCGTTCGCACACGGATGGCTGTAGTTAATCCGGCAGGCTATCCACCACCACCGCTTAAGGAGAAGAAAATCGATGCGGGCGGTGAACGATACCAGACACCTGACTCGGTGCTAGCCGGATGGCCGGAAGAATTCAATGCGGTCGCGGACAAAATTTACTCGGACTTTAACGAGGAACACGGGACGGACTACAAGTTCCAGTTGAAGAAGTGAGTAGCAGGAATCGGCGGCCAAAAAAGGGCCGCTTTGTCGTGCGGACGTATAGTACTGGCGCGTCCAGCGTCAGCTATCTGTCTCAAAGCGGAGAAATCTCGGCGTGATAGCGTGCCGGAATGCTCTGAGAACCCCATCAAATAAACCGAGTGTGAACTGGCGAACGTCAGCTCACCTTCTATACTTGCACAGTGAACGCTCGCTGCATGGATTCGCCGGGCGTTTCAACCACTCCTTTCATGGCGCTGAAATCGGCGGCTTGGGCACGGGCAATTTTCAGTGCGCAGGAGGATAGAAATGAAAACAGCAGCAGCGCTGATGGCCGCATTTGGTGCCGCAACGTTAATGGGTGGCCTGGTACTGGAAATTCGCAAGCCGGAACTGCCGGTCGCCGACGACGCAAGTTATCTCGAGGCCCTGCTTAATCCTGTCGAAATAGGCAGGCAGATGTGCAGTGGTTCTACTAGCGACGGCTACGCCGCCAGGCGCGCGCCTTTCTTGCGCTTCGCCCGGCTGCACGCCGCTGAGGCGACAGCTGAGGAAATGGCGCACAGTGCTCCTCCACTGTGGGAAGGCCTTGGCACCTTCGATATCACGATTACCACAGATAACCCGCAGGCCCAGGTTTACTTCAACCAGGGCATGCGTATCGCCAATGATTTCAATCACGTTGAGGCGATACGCTCTTTCCGGTGGGCGCAACAGTTGGACCCCCGGTGTGCCATGTGTTACTGGGGTGAAGCACTGGCCCGGGGTCCGAATATCAATGCGCCCATGGATGCTGAGGCCGCTTCACTGGCCTACGCAGCCATGCGCAAAGCCTCTTCGCTGATGGCCGCTGTCACCGAGAAGGAGCAGGTCCTGATCAAGGCGCTGGAGACCCGCTACGGGGGGGAGGATTTAACGCTTCGGGCCCAGTATGACAATGCCTATGCCAAGGCGATGCAGGACGTTGCCAGTGCATATCCCGAGGATAACGACATACTCGCTCTCGCCGCCGAAGCGATGATGGATGCCCAGCCCTGGGATTACTGGGAGGCGGATTACCGCACGCCCAAAGGACGTACTGCAGAGATTCTGGCTCTGCTGGAGACGGTGCTCGCCCGGGACCCGGAGCATCCCGCCGCTATTCATCTCTATATCCATGTCACAGAGGCCTCTAATGATCCATATCGGGCAGAGGAAGGGGCAGAACGGCTCAGTAGTCTGGCCCCGGCGGCGGGTCACCTCGTTCACATGCCGTCACATACCTTCCACAGGGTAGGGCGCTACATCGACGCCTATCGTGTCAACGTGGCTGCCATGGAGGCCAATGAGGCCTACTTCGCCGAAGCCCAGGCGAGCGCACTCTACGAGTATGGCTATTACACCCACAACGTGCACTCCGCTCTGACCTCAGCGCAAATGGCGGGGGATGCTGACGCCGCGCTGCGGTTGGCAGAGAAGCTGGACCAGAAGATGCCTGCAGAAATGGTCAGGCTTGCACCCTGGGTCCAGGCCATCAAGGTGGCGCCGTACTTCGCCTACGTTCAGTTCGATGCGGGAGAAACTGTGATGGAGCTTGATGATCCAGGAGCAGACTTCCCCTACCTTCAGGCGATGTGGCATTACGCAAAAGGAGAGACCATGGCCAAGAAGGGGGAATTCAAGGCCGCGCTGAGCGAGGCAGACGCAGCAGAGGCGCTGGCTGATCACCCGGTGATGAAGGACTTGAATGCCAATGGCTTGCCGGCGCCGACGCTTGCGCGCATTGCCGCCGAAGTTGTTCGGGCACGGGTGGATATCAACAACGGTGAAATGAAGTCCGCCCTGCACAGACTGGAAAACGCCACGGCGCTGCAGGATGAAATGTTCTACTCCGAGCCCTCCTACTGGTATTTCCCGGTGCGGCAGATGCTGGGTGCGGCCCTGTTGATGGACGACCAGGCGCACCGGGCCGAGGCGGTCTTCATCCGCTCACTGGTAGACGCGCCCAATAACGCATGGGCACTGTTCGGATTGCGTGAGGCCGAGGTGGCGCTTGGTAACAAGGCCGCTGCCAAGTATGCCGATACACTTTTCCGCCAGGCCTGGTTGGGGGACGCTGATGCGCTGGAATTGAGTTCGCTCTGAGAGGCTGACGCATACACGGCTATCAGGCCCCAAATTCAACAACGCTAGTTGTTTGGTTCACTGCCCACGTACAGGAAATGTGCCGTTTTATGAGCGACTTGGCTTTTATGCTCTTCCTAAAGAACAGCCACACATGAAATTGAGGCGTTAACTCCGCTTATGGCAGCGAATTCAACTGGTCAACGCGACACAAGCCGGGTGATACTTGCTAAACCGACGCCTGAATCAAATCCCAGAGTTGCTCCACGTGTTTGCGGGTCGTGCCTTCGACACCAATAGACACTCTCACCATCCACCGTCCATCCAGTAAAGAAGGCGACAGAAAAGCCTGCCCCGAGTCATTGATACGGCCCACCCACTCCAACGTGTGGGCATCAAGATCTTCGCCTGTCATAGGCTGCCCGTCCTCCCCCGGCGGTTCGTGTCGGATGCAGACCGTCTGCAGTGGAACCGGTGCCAGTACCTGCCAGTCCTTCTCAGTCTCCACCCGTTCCCGAAACCACTGGGCGTTGTCAAGGTCACGTCGTAATCTCGCCTGAATAGCGTCGATACCATCCAGGCTGAGATGGAACCACAATTTGAGCGCCCGAAAGCGTCGCCCAAGGGGTATGCCCCAGTCGCGGTACTGGATTACCTGCCCATCCGCACTTGATTGCAGGTAAGCGGGATTAGTAGACATCACCCGTTCCAGGTGTGCAGTATCGCGCACGTAGAACAGCGCCGTATCGAGGATTGTGCCCATCCACTTGTGGGGATTCCACGCCACTGAATCTGCCGCTTCTACACCTTCCCACAAGTGTCGGTACTCGGGTAGCAGCATGGCGGAGCCTGCCATCGCGGCGTCCACGTGCAGCCAGATATTGTGTTCGTTGGCTATGGCGGCAATTTCTGCCACCGGGTCCATTGCGGTGGTTCCCGTCGCGCCCACCGAGCATACGATACCGGCGGGTATGTGGCCGGCGGCGAGGTCACCGCGGATCGCCTCGGATAGCGCCATCGGTAGCATCGCGCGCGTATAGGGGTCCTCATCGATATACCTCAGGTTGTGCTGCCCGAAACCAGCCAACTGTACGGCCTTGGCTATCGAGGAATGTGCCTGGCTGGTGCTGTAGACTACCAGCGGGGAGGCCACCGACTGGAGACCATTGCCATTCTTGCTGAAGTCACTGGCACGTTCCCGAGCGAGAATCATAGCGGTTACACAGGCGGTGGAAGCTGTATCATGAATGGTTCCTCGCCATTGTTCGCTGAGGCCAGTCAGCTGGCGCATCCAATCGCACACGACCTCCTCAACTTCCGTCAGAGCCGGACAGCTTTCCCAGGATATCCCCAGCGTCCCCAGGCCCGAGCTGGCGATGTCGCCCAGAACCGAGGCCAGCGAGGCGTTGGAGGGAAACCACCCGTAATGCATAGGGTGCTGGACCTGGGTAATTCCGGGTACCACTTTGTTTTCCAGGTCGGCCATCAGGCTGGAGAAGCTGTCAGCTTTCTGCGGAGGCTCGGCAGGGAAAGACCGGCGAACTTCTCCGGGCTCGACCTGTGCCCGTACCGGCTGCTCGGGGATGTGCTCGCGAAAATCAGCGATCCAGTCAATCAGGGCATGGCCCGCTTCGCGGAATTCTGCGGGTGTCATTGGCAAACTCCTCGAGCCCTGGCAGGGCCGTTGCATAAAATATATCGTTTTTCGAGAAACCATGTTGCACTCTAGGCGCGGTTTACGCCGGTGCAACGGTACGACCGTCGGGATCATCTGTCAGTAAAATTAATCGCGATCGCTTATGCATGATACCGCGGGTGAAACTCTCCCTGATTTCGTTTCTTACGTGCCGGGAACGGCCGATCATAAATTGGCTTCAGGCAAACCTGGATACATCGTATGAGTAGATTGCTTAGTACTGGCCGAGTTTACGTAGTCTTGGAACTCTTCTGTATACCAGTGGTGCCTGAACTCCCAGTATTCGCGTACTCCCTTGCTCGACATAAGATCAATAATAGCTTGAACATAGCTTGTCCAGGAGCCTTCATCGACCACGCCTTTTTGTCGCTGGATGAAGAAAGATTGGTACGTTGTAAAAGCTTGTGAAAGGAACGCGTAAAATTGAACAAGTTCACCCTCCTTAAGATGAGAGGTTCCTCTTAAGCCTCGGAAAAAAACATTCCATGTGTCCGTGAATGCTTGAGCGGTAGTAATTTTTATAGCTGCTGTATTCTGCCGAAGCTGTATTCCAACATAAATTAGAGATGCTACCACAGCAATCGCACCGACGAATTCGCCGAGATTGCCCAAATCGGTCAAAGATATTTCGTTCATGGTAAGGCCTTATTATTTCTACTAGAGAAGTATGTTACGAATTCTAATTCAGCCTTCCCCGAGCGAGCGGGCCAAGACGACAGACACTAAGCCAAATCAGGTAATGAAGAAGCGTATGCGTGTCGAAACCTTACGTCCACCCATATTTGAGCACGTAGGCGATAGCGGACTAAATTGATCTGTAGGATGGGGGCCTGGCGATGTTTGCTTTCATCTCCTTTGCGTCATCCATAGGACGAATTTCAGAAGATTTGATGGGGCCAGAAACTGACGCTCAATAACGCCTAGCTAATCGGTAGCCAGTGCGAAGCACGCTTTTGGCTGTCCAACGGAGGCCACTTGCGGCGAGAGTGTAGCTAAGCGTCTTGTTATGAATCTGCTATTAACCTCTTAGCCAGAGTAATAACATCATCAGGTTGATAAGATAATTTATCGTAGAACTCTAATACAGACTCATTCGTGCTGCGAACAACTATATTGAGCTTGGGGCATCCGAGCGCGATTAATAATGACTCTATGTGAGACATCAAATGTTTACCATAGCCTGAACCTTGATAGTCGGGATGAATGGCGAGGTAAAATACTGGCCCTCCGTACCTATCTCTTATATCACCAAGCCGTCATTTACAGCTGACAGAGCCGCGTTAGAGGCCTAGACTTCTGGGGTAACCCCGTTTCTCAGTCTAGAGGCACAAGGCCATGGCAGTCTCCGATAATTCCTTTAATACCCTTACTAATTTCGAGGTCAATGGCCAGAGTTACCGATACTTTGCGGTAAATGGCGGTGCGCTGGCAGGCCATGCCAGTGCCGCACGCCTGCCTGTGTCGAGCAAGATCTTGCTGGAGAACTTACTACGTCACGAAGACGGCATGAGCTGCACCCGCGATGATATCGACGCTCTAGCCGCCAGTTCTGGATGCGGCAGCTCGCAGGAAATCGCCTATCATCCGGCACGTGTTTTGATGCAGGACTTTACCGGCGTACCCGCCGTAGTCGACCTGGCCGCCATGCGCGACGCGCTCGTGCAGCGAGGAATCGATCCCAAAAAAATTAATCCCCAGTCGCCGGTGGACCTGGTCATCGACCACTCAGTGAGCATAGACCAATTCGCCACCGATCAGGCCTTCGAACAGAACGTGAAACTGGAGATGCAGCGTAACAATGAGCGCTACCAGTTCCTGAAGTGGGGCCAGAGTGCCTTCGACAATTTTCGAGTGGTCCCTCCGGGAACCGGGATCTGCCACCAGGTCAACCTCGAGTACCTGGCAAGGGCAGTCTGGCAACAGAGCGACGACGAGGACGCCCTGGCCTACCCAGACACCCTGGTGGGTACAGACAGCCACACTACAATGATCAACGGTCTCGGGGTGCTCGGTTGGGGCGTCGGCGGCATCGAGGCCGAGGCCGCCATGCTGGGGCAGCCTATCTCGATGCTGATTCCCGATGTCGTGGGTTTTGAACTTACGGGCCAATTGCAGGAGGGTATCACCGCCACCGATCTGGTGCTGCTCGTGGTGCAGATGTTGCGCGAGCACGGCGTGGTGGGCAAGTTGGTGGAGTTCTATGGGGCGGGGTTGGACCAGTTGCCGCTGTCCGACCGGGCCACCATCGCCAACATGGCACCAGAGTACGGTGCCACCTGCGGTTTCTTCCCGGTTGACGCCCAGACCATCAGTTACCTCCGGCTAAGCGGTCGCGACGAGGACACCATCTCCCTGGTGGAGGCCTACTGCCGCGCACAGGGCATGTGGCGGGACGAGCACTACCAGGCACCCGATTTTGCCGCCACCCTGCACTTGGACATGTCCACCGTGGGACCCAATCTTGCCGGGCCGAAAAGGCCACAGGATAGGGTTCCTGTGCACGAACTAAAGGCCGCCATTGATCATTTTATCGAACTCGATGGCAAGGCTGGGGAGGTTGATACTGCGTTCGCACTGGCCGACAGCGAGAGTGCCATGCACCATGGCGACGTGGTCATCGCGGCAATCACTTCCTGTACCAACACCTCCAACCCGGCAGTGATGATCGGTGCCGGACTGGTGGCGAAAAAAGCCCTGGCTCGGGGTCTAAGGCGCAAGCCCTGGGTCAAGTCCTCCCTGGCCCCCGGCTCCAAGGTGGTGACCGATTATCTGGAACAGGCAGGCCTGCAGCAAGCCCTGGACGAACTGGGATTCAACCTGGTGGGATATGGCTGTACTACCTGTATCGGCAATTCCGGCCCGCTGCCGGATAATGTCAGTAACACGATACGGGACAACGACTTGGTGGCCTGCTCTGTGCTGTCGGGGAACCGCAACTTCGAGGGGCGTATTCACCCACTGGTCAAGGCCAACTGGCTGGCCTCTCCGCCACTGGTAGTGGCCTACGCCCTCGTCGGCACAACACGCATTAATCTCGGCGAGGACTCGCTGGGCGAGGACAGTGAGGGCAGGCCGGTTTACCTGCGTGATATCTGGCCCAGCAATGCCGAGATTGCTGAGCTGGTGCAGACCATTGATAAAGACATGTTCCGCAGAGAATACGCCGTAGTATTCGACGGTGACGAGCGCTGGCGGGCGATCGATAGTGGTGGTGACGCTACCTACGCCTTCTCCGAAGACTCCACTTACATTCAATTACCCCCATTCTTTGGCGAACAATATACTGGTAAGCGTCAGAATATCCTTGGCGCGCCCATCTTGGCACTACTAGGCGATTCGGTGACTACTGACCACATCTCCCCAGCCGGGGCCATACCCGGCGACAGCCCAGCCGCCCAGTACCTGCGTGATCTCGGGGTCGCAGATGCTGATTTCAATTCCTACGGATCGCGCCGCGGTAATCACGAGGTCATGATGCGCGGCACCTTCGGCAATATCCGCATTCGCAACGAGATGACTCCGTCCGTCGAAGGCGGGTATACACGATTGCAAGGCCAGAACGAGCCCATGTTCATCTATGACGCCGCCATGGACTACCTGTCCCGGGGCATCAGTACCGTGGTGGTAGCAGGCAAGGAATACGGCACCGGCTCCAGTCGCGACTGGGCCGCCAAGGGCACCCTGCTGTTGGGGGTGAAGGCCGTGATAGTGGAAAGCTTCGAGCGCATTCACCGTTCCAATTTGGTTGGCATGGGCATACTTCCGCTGCAATTCATGCCCGGCGAGTCACGCATAACACTGAGGCTGGAAGGGGACGAACTTTTCGACGTCGTCGGCCTGGAGGGTGAGCTCACTCCAAAGCAGGTGTTGGCGGCGAAAGTGCAGTATCCATCGGGTGAGACGCGGGATATCCAGCTGCAATCGAGGTTGGATACAGCCGTAGAGGTAGAGTACTACCTGGCCGGCGGCGTGCTGGCCCATGTTCTTAACCGAATTGTCGACACAGGCTAACGGAGGCTTGGCCATGGGCAAGTATCGTATCGAGAAGGACAGCCTGGGCGAGGTGCAGGTGCCCGAGGTGGCACTGTACGGTGCCCAAACCCAGCGGGCGGTGGAAAATTTCAACTTCAGCGGCCTAGTACTGCCGCGGGGTTTTATCCGAAGCCTGGGCCTGGTCAAGGCGGCGGCAGCCCGCGCCAACGGTGAACTCGGCCTGTTGGGCAACGCTATGGCTGAGTCGATCGCTACCGCCGCCCTCGCGGTGGCGCGCGGCGAGTACGACGACCAGTTCCCCGTCGATGTCTTCCAGACCGGCTCTGGCACGAGCACCAACATGAATGCCAACGAGGTAATCTCCACCCTCGCTTCCTGCCAGTTCGGTCAGCCTGTGCACCCCAACGACCATGTCAACTGCAGCCAGAGTAGCAACGACGTGATTCCCACCACGATTCATGTAAGTGCTGAGCTGGCACTACAAGAGCAACTCGTCCCGGCGTTACAAAAACTGGTGACAACCATCGGGGCACGCGAACAGGACCTGGGCGACACAATCAAGGTCGGACGCACCCACCTGATGGATGCCATGCCCCTGAGCCTGGCCCAGGAGCTATCCGGCTGGCGCAGCCAGTTGTCACAGGCCGAAGCTCGCATAGCGGACAGTCGCCAACAACTGCGTCAGCTGGCCCAAGGCGGCACGGCCATCGGTACCGGGATCAATGCAGAACGGGGCTTCGCACAAGTTTTCTGCCGTTACCTGTCCGCGGGCAGCGCCGCAGAATTCAGACCAGCAGATAATTTCTTTGCCGCCATAGGCAGTCAGGATGTTGCCGTGGCGGTGTCGGGCCAACTCCGAGCACTTGCCGTGGCTCTGATGAAAATCTCTAATGACCTTCGGTGGATGAACAGCGGTCCCCTGGCTGGCCTCGGGGAAGTCACACTACGGGCGCTGCAACCGGGCAGCAGTATCATGCCGGGCAAAGTCAACCCGGTCATACCGGAGGCCGTGGCCATGGCAGCAGCCCAGGTCATGGGCAATGACACCACAATAGGGATCGCGGGCCAGTCGGGAAATTTCCAGCTCAATGTGATGCTGCCGGTTATAGCTTACAACCTGCTGCAGAGCATCCAACTGCTGGCGGCAAGTTGTCACGCGCTAGCGGAGCACTGCATCGCTAACTTCGAGGTCAATGTGGACACCCTGAAAGCCAACCTGACCCGTAACCCGATACTGGTTACCGCCATGAACCGCCGAATTGGCTACGCTCGGGCGGCGGAAATCGCCAAGCGGGCTTACAGCGAGGGGCGACCGGTGCTGGAGGTCGCAATGGAGATGACAGATCTATCGAGGGAGGAACTGGCGGAGCTGCTCGACCCGAGAAAAATGGTTTGATCCAGATGCACGTCGGGAAAGGATAAGTAGGACCTATCATAGGCGAACCCGGTCAAGCGCATGCATTCTCTCCTGATACAATTGACTCTTATCGATACCAGGCGTGGGGAATCGATGCCTCAACGAGTTCCGCCGTATTCACGCTGACCACATCGTGCTCACCGCATACACTCTTTGCGAAGTATGACGGGGACAGGGTCCTGGAAATAATCAGTGCGTTTTCGAACTGCTTGCGCAGCCAGATCGCACACCGCAGGTTGGTCTCGTCGTCGCCGGTCGTGATAACGAAAACAGGTTCCTCTTCTCCGACAATGACTTCCTTGAACAGTCGCTGCCAGACTTCCGGGTCGTCGATATCTCCCTCATAAGTGTGACGGCTGTAGTTTCTCTCGGTCGCAACCTGTTCATCGGCGATGAGTGCACGCTGCTCGGCCTTCAGGTCGATAATAGCCACGCGGCTGAAGGAATCTGATGCGTGCCGTTCCAACTGCTCCAATATACTCTGCCCGAATCTGCCGAATCCGGCCAGCACCACGGTGTCCCTGTGTTCCGTGGCATTAAATCTCTGTATCAACCATTCTCTCGCCAGCTGGGTTGCCGCCAGCTCATACTGATTGAAAGTGGTACATTGTTGGACCACTTTAGTCTCCTGCATCACGCGAAGAAATCGCAGATTGGAAACGTGGTATACAATTTTGGATCCCAGCTCCGGGCGATGATCGAGAAGTACGCTCGCCAGTTCAAAATTTATCGCGTCTTTTTCACTCAGGAGCAGGAACTTGTGCGCCGTATGTAATGGATAGCGCCTTAACCTTCGGATTTGCTGTCCTGATGTTGCGAAGACCCTGATACCGTTGTACGAACGCAGTTCTTCGATATGCGGATGCAGCGACTTGTCGACTATGATGATGACCCGGCGCGGATTGCCACCCGCCATGATCTTGTTCAGAAATGCCAAAGTCAGCTCCCCCCCACCGAATATCACGATCTTTTTCTTGATATTCCGAACGTGCCACACCGGAGGACGCAGCGCACTCAGTATGGTTTCGAAAATTGCGGAAGCGGTCCAGATGGGTGCTCCAAAATAGGCAATCCACAGCAGGGTGCGGCCGAACAGCGGGCCGTTGGTCGGGGTGCCCAGGTCCAGGCCGCCAAGGACAAACAGCCCCAACGCGTAATAGGCCTTGGTGAGCAGGCCCGTTTCGAGCAGGCCCGGCCTTTCTGAGACCTCGACTCCCATTGCGAGTCCCAGAAAACCAAAACCGAAGAGGGTTATCGCCGACCAGGACTTCCAGGATAGATCTGCGTCAAATCGAAGGACCAGATTCTTCATCGCTCTCATTCCACCGTTGTAGGACCTCCAACAAGGATAGAAGATATAGACGCCCCCAGCTAACCCGATATCGAGGGCTATCCTAAAAGGAATACCTCAAAGCGGCGGGTTTGCCGCATCATTTGGTCAAAGCGGAGGCGTCTATGATCAAAAAAATAGTTTATGTCGGCATTGATGTCGATGATGCTCGCTATCACGGGTCAGCCCTTAACAAGGACACTGGTGAATTACTGAGTTTTCGCTGCCGGCCAACCTTGAGGGGTTTATTGATACATCTGGCTAAAATCCGTAAGCAGTTCCCTAGACACCTCATAAAAGTCGCCTATGAGGCCTCGTATGTTGGGATTTCCCTGCAACGAGATTTGGCGGAGAGGGGTTACCACTGCGATGTGGTGGCACCAACCAGTATCCCTCGGCAGGGCGGCAAAGCCCCGCAGGGCGGGCCTCTGGCGCCCATTGGACTGCGTTGCACCACTCGTCAAGGACAACCAGCCTTGACCTTCGCGGCGCGCCTTGC
>JAACFI010000247.1 GCA_009937575.1 Haliea sp. | reverse complement strand
GGGTAATAGAGGGCTGCTACCACTACGGCGCATTCAAAGACGACGAGTGACCATTTTTATACAAAAATCAGCCCTCCTTTCCCTGGCGTATTACAAGAGTGTGCGCTGCAGGGCCCTCTCCCAGGACGCCAATCGGTTGCGCCTGTCAGGGGCTTTCATCTGCACCCTGAACTCCCGTTCCGACTGCCAGATTTTTTTCACCTCGGCGGGACTTTTCCAGATACCAACGGCCAGTCCGGCGAGGTAGCAGGCACCCGCCACGGTGGTCTCGGTGACGGCGGGGCGGATGAGCCGGTGACCGAGTATGTCCGCCTGGATCTGCATCAGCAGGTCATTTTCCGCGGCACCCCCGTCAACGCGCAGCGGTTTCATTCTCTTGCCGAGGTCTGTTTGCATGGCACGCAGAATATCGGCGTTCTGCAGGGCCATCGCATCCAGGGTCGCTCGGGCGATATGGCCATTCTGAGTGCCCCGGGTCAGCCCGGAGAGCGTACCTCGCGCGTCGGGCGCCCAGTGAGGCGCTCCCAGCCCGGTGAGTGCCGGCACAAATTCAACACCGCCGTGGTCGTTCACGCTTGCGGCCAGTGCTTCGATATCCGGGGCCCGTTTGATGATCCCCAGTCCATCCCGCAGCCACTGCACCGCCGCACCACAGACGAATGCACCTCCCTCCAGCGCGTAGACGGGCCGGCCCGCTTCACCCAACTGCCAGGCGACGGTGGACAACAGGCCGGAGCGGGAGCGCAGGGGCTTGTCGCCGGTATTCATGACGATAAAGGAACCAGTACCGAAGGTGCACTTGGCGTCCCCGATGGAAAAGCAGGCCTGGCCAAAAGTCGCCGCCTGCTGGTCACCGGCGATTCCCGCGATCGGAATGCCGTCGGGCAGGCCCCTGACTCCCAGGGTATGGCCCAGAACCGCGCTCGATGGCACGATCCGAGGCAGTATCTCCGCGGGAACCTCGAACAGGTCCAGCAGGGTCCTGTCCCAGCGCCCCGACTTCAGGTTCATGAGGGAGGTGCGGGAGGCATTGGAAATATCCGTCACGTGCTCCCGGCCGCCCGTCAAATGCCAGACCAGGAAGCTATCTATGGTGCCTGCCGCCACGCGCCCGGCCTTCAGCTTGCGCCCGATGCCTGTGGTGTTGCGCAGCAGCCAGCGGTACTTGCTCGCCGAAAAGTAAGGGTCGAGTACCAGGCCCGTGCGTCGCCGTACCAGGGTTTCGTGGCCCGCGCCCTTGAGTTGCTCGCAAAAATCGGTAGTGCGACGGCACTGCCAGACGACGGCGTTGTTGAGCGCGTCGCCGCCCTCCCGGTCCCAGATGGCGGCGGTTTCGCGCTGGTTGGTAATGCCGATCGCGGCAATATCAGTTGGTTTGCAAACCCTCTTGCGCAACACCGCGTCGATGCCCTTCTGCACCGACTTCTGGATATCGTCCAAACGGTGCTCCACCCAGCCAGGTTTCGGGTAGATCTGCGGAAATTCGTGGTTGGAACTGGCTCGCAGCCTGCCGCAGGCGTCCATAAGGGCAACGGTGCTGCCGGTAGTACCCTGGTCTATCGCTAGTATGTATTCAGCCATAGTTCAAACCTCTTATCTTTGCATCCCGGCGTACTACAGGGGGCTACTGCCACTGCTGCCCGGAATGCCGTCACTATCGCATATCCTGCTCAAGCTGGCATCACCGGCCCGAGGTCATTCTTGGGCTCTGGCCTGCCGCGCCGGTGGCGGCGAGCCGATGTGGCGTTCTCCGCGGGCGGTGGCCAGTTCCACCTGCTTCTGCCGCTCACTGAAACGTGCTTTCTGCTCGTCGGTGAGGCGATCGTAACAGTGGGGACAGCACACCCCCTTCTGGTATTTATCTGACTGTTTGTCTTGTTCAGTGATCGGGTGGCGACAGCCGTGGCACTGATCGTAACTGCCCTTATTCAGGTCGTGGTCCACCGCGACCCGGTTGTCGAACACGAAGCACTCCCCTTCCCAGGTACTCTCTTCCTTCGGCACATCCTCCAGGTACTTGAGGATACCGCCATGCAGGTGGTAGACCTCCTCGAAGCCCTCCTTGAGCATAAACGCCGAGGCCTTTTCACAGCGGATACCGCCGGTGCAGAACATGGCGACCTTCTTGTTTTTCTCAGGGTCGAGATGAGTCCGCACATAGTCCGGGAACTCCCGGAAGTTCTCGGTGCGCGGATCCAGCGCACCGTGGAAGGTGCCGATATCGCACTCGTAATCATTGCGGGTGTCGATCAGCACCACTTCCGGGTCGTTGACCAGGGCATTCCAGTCCCGTGGCTCCACGTAGGTGCCTACCCGTTCATTCGGGTCGATGCCCTGCACCCCCATGGTGACGATCTCGCGCTTGAGTTTGACCTTCATGCGGTAGAATGGCATGTGGTCGTCGAAGGACTCCTTGTGGTCCAGGTCGGACAGTCGTGGATCGCTGCGCAGGTAAACCAATACCCGGTCGATGCCCTCACGGCTGCCGGCAATGGTGCCATTGATACCCTCCCGGGCAAGCAGCAGCGTACCGCAGGTCTCCGCCCCCCGGCAGACATCCAGCAGGGGTTCTCGCAGCTCGTGATAATCGTCCAGGGTGACGAACTTGTAGAGTGCCGCGACGACGATGTCATTCACAACTCAGGCCCCGGCCGAATCCGCCTTGCTGCCACCCAGGCAATCAGGCGACTGGGGCGCCTCCTCCTGTCGCTGTTGCCACTCCCCCGGGGTGTAGGTATGCAGGGCCAGGGCGTGTACCGGCCCCTCCAGTTGCTCCGCCAGCAGGGCGTACACCTGCTGGTGCCGCGCCACTTTTCGCTTGCCCTCGAAGGCGTCGCTGACAATGACCACCCTGAAGTGGGTCTCGGAATTGGCGGGCACGCTGTGCATGTGACTCTCGTTAGCCACCTCGATATACCCAGGGCTGAACTGCTGCTGCAGGCGCTGTTCGATCTCCTGTTGTACGACCATGCGGATCTCCGTTGTAGCTGGGATTCAGGGGCGGCGATTATAACCCAGTCAACTGGGAAGCGGACAGTCAGGCGGGATCCTGCCGCCGGCGCCGGTTGGCCCGGAACTGGCCCGGTGTCATGCCCGTCCACTTTTTGAAGGAGCGGTGAAAAGCGCTGGGATCGGTGAAGCCCATCTGCAGCGCCACCTCGTTGATGGACAGTTCCGGCCGGTCCAGGCAGAGTTTGGCGGCCTCGCAGCGCGCATCGTCCTTGAGCTGCTGGAAGGTGGTGCCCTCGCGCTTGAGCCGGCGGCGCAGGGTGGGGGCCGACATGTTGAGGGCGCTGCTGATGGTCTCGAAACCGGGAAAGCCCTCGCTGAAATCATGGCCGATCATGGCCTTGACCTGTGCCGACAGGTTGTCACCGTCCGGACTGTTTTCCATCATCAGCAACTGGTAGGGGGCGGTGCGCAGGAACTCACGCAGGGAGTGCTCCGTGTGTACCACCGGCCAGGCCAGGCAGGCGCTGTCGAAGTAGAGCAGGTCGTTGGCCTGGTTGAAATACAGCGGGCAGCCGAACAGGGCCTCGTACTTCTCCAGTCGCTCGGGCGTATCGCCGGTGAAATCCACGCGCTTCAGCTCGATCGGCCGGCCACACAGCCAGCCGAAGAAGCGATGCCAAACGGACAGCCCGTAGGCATCCGCCGCGACCACCCTTGAGCGTCCCTCCCGCACCAGGTTGCGGTAACCGACCCGGGCATACTGGTCGCTGAAGTTGGCATACAGCTGACTGCGCTCGTCAAAAAAAGTGCGATAGAACTCGGACGCCCGCTGGATAGCCTGTCCCAGGTTGTCACAGGAAATGATGCAGTAGCACATCATGCGGAAGGCACCCGGTGCCACCAGCTCGCTGCCCGTGGTGCCGAAGGTCTCGTCCTGCATCAGGCTCAACACATTCTGGTAGATGCGCGAGTACTGGATGGCGCTTAGCTCGGCCTGGTAGGAAGGGTCGCCTTCATCCATGGGGTCGAAGTCCACACCCGCGTCCTCCAGTATATTGCTGAAGTCATAGCCCCGGTCCCCCACCATGCGCAGCAGGGTCCGGACAAATCGGGTGGGTACGCGATCACTCATGGTCTCGTGCTACCTGGGGCGAACCAGCCGGCTATATTACCAGAAGCCACGCTGAGAGGTAGAAATCGAAGAGGAGACCCGAACCCTCTGAAAGCGTATACTGCAATGGGTGAATAATAACAGGGGGCGCCATTCATGGACGCGCGTTATAGCATCTATTTCGCCGGCGAACTGCTGGACGGGCACGACCGGGCCACGGTACGCGCCGGGCTGGCGAAGCTTTTCAATGCAGACGAGGCGACACTGGACAAACTGTTCAGCGGCAAGGCGCAGATGATCAAGCGCGGGTGCGACAAGGCCACCGCACTCAAGTACAAGCAGGCCATGGAGCGCACCGGGGCCAGGCCGATCATCAGGGACGAGGCATCGGGCGAGACACCGGCGGTGGAGCAACCGGAGCCGGCAAAACCGGTGAGTGCTGCAGAGAAGATTGCCGCCCTGGCGGCAGCGCCGGATGAAGGCGCCTACCGGGCGGACACGAGCGTCGCGACTGCCAATGCCCCGGAAGTCCCTGCGGCAGACAGTTCAGCCATGAACCTGGCCCCTACTGGCGCTGACGTTCTGCGACCCGATGAGCGCACGGAAGTGGCAGAGGCCGACATAGACACCTCCAGCCTGGTGGTAGACGAAACCGCCCAGCGACTGTCAGATGAACCACCGCCACCACCGCCTGCACCCGACACCAGTCACCTGGGAATGGGCGAGGTGGGCGACACCATTCCCAGTCTGGACACCGGACCGGCACCAGTCACACCCGATACGGAAAGCATCAGCCTGGCGCCGGAGGGCACGGATTTCTCTGACTGCACGGGGCCGGAGCCGGAGACACCGGCGGTGGATTTGTCGAGCATGGAACTGGCACCGGCGGGCAGCGATGTACTGGATGAGCAGTACCGCAAACGCCAGACGCCAGACGCCCCCGACACGGATCACATCAGCCTGGAGGAATGAGCGCTCAGGGCAAATATACCCGCACCTGCAGGCCCGGATTATTGTCTTCCAGTTCCAGGCTCCCGTGATGATACTGGGCTATCGCCTGGGCCAGGCTGAGACCCAGGCCGTGGCCGGGTTGTTCGCCGCGGCTGGATTCGACCCGGTAGAAGCGCCGAAATACATTCTCTCGTTCACCCGCAGGGATACCCGGCCCGGAATCACCGATAACCACGAGGTGCCTTCCCTGCTCTCCCGCCGGCAATTGCTCCAGTGACACACTGATCCGCCCATCTTGCGGAGTGTATTTCACCGCGTTGTCCAGCAGGTTGGTGAACATCTGAAACAACAGGTCCGCCTCTCCACGACACTGGCCGGGACCGGGGACATCGAGATCCAGGACAATGCCGCGATCCTGGGCCAGGGGCTCGTAAAGCTCAACCACGTCACCCAGCAGGGTACGCAGGTCGACCTCCGCTCCACCTTTGAGACGACTGCCGGACTCCAGGGTGGAAATTCGCAGCAGGGCATTGAAGGAGGACAGCAACTCGTCGCAGTCCTCTATCACGCTATCCAGTGCCGCGCCCTGTGGCGAGTGATCGCGCAACTGGCTGAGCTGGTTGCGCATCCGGGTAAGAGGCGTGCGCAGGTCGTGGGCGATATTGTCGGAGACCCGGCGCACCCCCTGCATCAGCGATTCCATCTGGTCGAGTATTCCGTTCATCACCAGCGCCAGCTGGCGCACATAACCCCTCTCTTCCTCCGCCGACAGACGCTCATCGGGCGCCGAGGCCACGATACGGGACAGTTCCCGGTTCAATCGCCCCACCCTTCGCAATGTATAGGAAGCACTGAAAAAACCGCCGATGATGCCGAGTATCAGCGTCGCGATCATCGCGCGGAACAGGGTACGGAACACCAGTTGCGCGCGCTCCACAACATCATCGTAGTCCCTGGCGACAATGGCGCGGTAACTGTCCCCCAGCTGGATGGGACGCGCCAGGAAATCCACGTCCACTGCCTCGCCCCACTCCTGCAGGGCCATTTCGAATCCCAGCCAACCGTCATCGAATTCCCGGTAGCTGGGTACCGGCGGCAGGTCCCCGGCCAGCTTGTTGCCCTCCCCGTCGGTCACCAGGTAGGAAAAGCGGTGCACCGAGGACGAGGCCAGCTGGTCCAGGATGTACTGCTCGACGCCGCCCAGGGACTGTCCGCTGTAGATGATCTTCAGGGTATCCAGTTCATCGACGATCGAATCGCTCAACTGGCGAAAGGAGGTGTAGCTGAAATACGCGTAAATCGCACCCTGGAACAGGAACACCGCGGCGCTGAGCATCGCGACGTACTTGGCGATGTATAGGAAAGTGATGCTGCCCAGCACCTCCCGCAGCGGCATCACCGGGGAGCGATCAGTCATCGACGCCCGGCCCCAGGCGGTAACCGGCGCCGCGCACCGTGGTGAGCAGGGGCTCGTCGAAATCCCGGTCGATCTTCTGGCGCAGACGCGATACGTGCACGTCGATGACATTGGTCTGGGGGTCGAAGTGGTAGCCCCACACGTGTTCCAGCAGCATACTGCGGGTGACCACCTGGCCGGCGTGTCGCATCAGGTACTCCAGCAGCTTGTATTCGCGAGGCTGCAGGGTGATGGGCTTGGCACCACGGCTTACCTGCTGCTGCAGCAGATCCATGACCAGGTCTTCCACCTGCAGGGTGGTGGCGGGATCACCGGAGTGCGAATTGGCGCGGCGTTGCAGCACCTCCAGGCGCGCCAGCAACTCCGCCATGGAGAA
>JAACFI010000246.1 GCA_009937575.1 Haliea sp. | reverse complement strand
CCCTGGATGCCAGCGGCACTATGGCGATGGATGCACAGGCCGAGCTGCTGTAGCATGATATGTAGTGTTCGCCGTGTTTGTGCGGGGTATGCCCACCGCGTTTCACACGCTTGCGTCAATAGGTGTCGGCACGGGGACAGTTGGTAGACGCCATACTACATCCCTTAGAATATGAAGTGAGGAAATTTCCATGTTCGAAGCGCTGAGTCCCCTGGCTGCAGACCCCATTCTGGGTCTTTCGGCCGCTTACCGGGAGGACACCAACCCCGACAAGATTGACCTTGGGGTGGGCGTTTACAAGGATGAATCCGGCACGACGCCGATCATGGCGGCGGTAAAAAAGGCGGAGCAACTGCGTCTCGAGTCCGAGACCACCAAAACCTACCAGAGTCCCGCGGGCGACCCGGAGTTCGATGAAGCCATTGCTGGCTTGCTGCTGGGTGATGCCGCTGCCGACTATCGCTCAGCTACCGTGCAGGCGCCGGGAGGTACTGGCGGTCTGCGGGTGGCGGCCGGGCTTGTCCAGCGCAGTAACCCGGCGGCGACTGTCTGGTTGAGCCAGCCCACGTGGGCTAATCACCGCCCGGTATTCGCGGGCGCCGGGCTGGCAGTGCAGGAATACCCCTACTACAGCGCCGATGCGGCAGGGGTGGATTTCGACGCCATGACGACCGCCCTGCGCCAGTTGAGCAGTGATGACGTGGTCGTATTGCACGGTTGCTGCCACAACCCTACCGGAGCTGACCTGACCGAGGCGCAATGGCAGGTTGTTGCGGGTATCGCCGTGGAACGCGGTTTTGTTCCGCTGGTGGATATCGCCTACCAGGGCTTCGCGCGCGGTCTCGATGAAGACGCCTTCAGCGTGCGCTGTCTGGCGCGACAGGTACCTGAATTGATCGCAGTTTCCTCGTGCTCCAAAAACTTCGGCCTGTACCGTGAGCGCACCGGCGCAGTATGCCTGATATCCCGTGACAGGCAGCGGGAAGACGTGGCGCTGCAACATCTGCTCAACGTGGCCCGCTCGACCTATTCCATGCCTCCCGCGCACGGCGCTGCTATTGTCAGCACCATTCTGCACGACCAGGCGTTGCGCCAATTGTGGGAGGAGGAACTCACCTCCATGCGCGACCGGATGAATGCCTGCCGCAACCTGTTGGCGGATCGGCTGGCTCAACAGGGAGTGGGCGCTGCCTTTGACCACATAAGGGCCCAGCGCGGTATGTTCTCCTACCTGGGCGTATCGGTAGAGCAGGTCGCTCGCCTGCGCGAGGAATACAGTATCTATATGGTGAACTCCGGCCGTATTAATATCGCCGGGGTCAATCAACAGAACCTGGAGTACCTGGCGGACGCCCTGGCTGCGGTATCACGCTGAACCACTGTCGAAATATTGCTGTTGGCGTCGAATATAAATAACCAGGCGCCTGCGACTTCTACCATCATGGCCGCTATTCTCATCGGCCGTGATCGCAGGAGTCGCGATGAATTTCCCTGTCACTGAAGAACAGCGCATGTTCCTGGATTCCCTTCGGGGTTTCCTGGAGAAAGAAATCTATCCCCACGAGGCCGAGACCGATCGCGCCGGAGAAGTGCCGGAGGAATTGGGCGAACATATCAAGCGGCGCGCCATCGAGATGGGATTCTACGCCGCGAATCTGCCGGAATCTGTCGGTGGTGGGGGGCTCGACTACACCACCATGGGTCTGTTTGAACGCGAACTTGGCAAGGTGAGCTATGGCCTTGGGGGGCACCTGGCTCGCCCCACCGAAATTCTGCTGGCCTGCGAGGGAGACCAGGTCGATGGCTACCTGAAGCCCTGTGTAACGGGTGAGAAGCACGAGTCCTTCGCCCTGACGGAACCGGGGGCCGGTTCCGATATCATGTCCATGTCTACCAAGGCGGTCGCAGACGGGGATGATTATGTCATCAATGGCATGAAGCACTTTATCAGTACACCCTGTGTCCCGGATTTCGCGATCGTATTTGCCGCTACAGGAGTCGATGACACACCACGGGGCCCGCGCAAGCGAGTCACCGCATTCCTTGTCGATCGCGGTGAGAAGGGCTTCACTATCCAGCGAGGTCCCACCTGCGCGGCACAGCGCGCCTACCGGACCTATGAACTGAGCTTCGATGATTGCCGGGTCAACAGGCGCCAGATTCTCGGAGAGGAAGGCAAGGGACTGGAGTTGTCAGACAAGTGGCTGGGCATGGGTCGCGTCTGGGTGGCGGCGCAGAGTTGCGGCAAGGCGGAGCGTCTGCTGGAACTCGCCACTGACTGGGCCGCAACCCGCAAGCAATTTGGTAAACCGATCGGCAGTTTTCAGGGCACCTCCTTCAAGCTGGCGGATATGGCGACCGAGTTACAGGCTGCCGACCTTATGACCATGCACGCCTGTCGACAGGCGGATAACGGTCTGATGCGCCCGGAGGATGCGGCAATGGCCAAGTTGTACGCCTCGGAGATGGTGGGTCGGGTGGCCGACCACACGGTGCAGATCTTTGGCGGCATGGGCCTGATGGAGGAGATGCCGATCGAGCGTCTCTGGCGCGATGCCCGTATCGAGCGGATATGGGATGGTACCTCCGAGATCCAGCGGCATATCATCGCGCGGTCCCTACTGCGGCCCCTGGGCGCCTGATATCGCCGAGAAACAGTGACCGAGTGGTCTACACTGATCGATACCGGTTGCTGACCTGGGAAAGTCTGATGAAGTATTGCACCGAGTGCGGGCAGACACTGGAATGGAAAACACCGGCGGGGGATAACCTCGAACGCCTGGTTTGCACATCCTGCGCTGCCGTGCACTACCAGAATCCGCGCATCATCACTGGATGCGTCGCCCAGTGGCAGGGCCGCGTACTGCTGTGCCGGCGAGCCATTGAACCGCGGACAGGCAGTTGGACAGTGCCGGCGGGCTACATGGAAAACGGTGAATCCATGGAACAAGCGGCGCTGCGCGAGGCGCGGGAAGAAACCGGTGCGGATATACGCCTGGATGCCCTGTATTCAGTGTTCGACATCCAGGCGATCAACCAGGTCTATATCATCTATCGCGGGGTGATGCGCAGCCCCCACATCGCGGCCGGGGTGGAGTGCAGTGAGGTGCGACTGTTCGAGCCGGCGGAGATTCCCTGGAATGAACTATTCTATCCGGCGATGGGTGAAATGCTGGAGCGCTATCAGTCTGATCTGGCTCGGGGCAGATTCACACTGTATACCGGTACGTCGGTGAGTGGCAGGGTATCCAGTATAGACAAGGACCAGGTCCAATAAGCAAAGTATCGAGGAGACATGGCGCCATGAAACTGGAAAACCCCGGACTGTTGCAAACACAGGCGTATATCGACGGACAATGGGTATCCGCCGACAATGGCGATACCCTGCCGGTCATGAATCCCTCCACTGGCGAGGAGATCGTGTCAGTCGCCAGTTGCGGCGCCGGGGAGACGCGTCGGGCCATCGAGGCCGCCGACGCTGCACTGCCCGCTTGGCGGGCCAGGACTGCAAAGGAGAGGGCGAACATCCTGCGGCGCTGGTATGAATTGATGATGGCCAACCAACGTGACCTGGCCTTGATCATCGCCTGCGAACAGGGCAAAAGTTTCAACGAGGCGCTGGGGGAGATCGCCTACGCAGCGAATTATATCGAGTGGTTCGCGGAGGAGGCCAAGCGTATCTACGGCGATATCATCGCGCCCCCGAGTAATGATAAGCGCCTGCTGGTGGTTCGCCAGCCGGTCGGTGTGGTGGCGTCCATAACCCCCTGGAACTACCCCAGTGCCATGATTACCCGCAAAGTGGCTCCAGCACTGGCGGCAGGCTGCACCTTCGTGGCGAAGCCGGCGGCGGAGACGCCCCTGTCGGCCTTTGCTATGGCGGTACTTGCCGAGGAAGCGGGATTTCCGCCCGGTATTTTTAATGTTGTCTGCGGCAGGAGCTCACAGGCCATCGGAGGCGAGATCACCTCAAACCCGATTGTGCGCAAGTTGTCTTTCACCGGCTCCACGGAAGTCGGCAAGCTGTTGATCAGCCAGTGTGCGGAAACCGTTAAAAAGGTTTCCATGGAACTCGGCGGCAACGCACCCTTCATCGTATTTGATGACGCGGATATAGAAGCCGCGGTCAGTGGCGCTATGGCATCCAAGTACCGTAACAGCGGCCAGACCTGTGTCTGTGCCAACCGCATTCTGGTGCAGGATGGTGTCTACGATGCCTTTGCCGAGCGCCTGACCGAGGAAGTACGCAAGTTTCGCCTCGGCAACGCGGCGGAGGAGACCACCACCATGGGGCCGCTGGTCAACGTCCGGGAAGCTGACAAGGTACAGTCCATGGTTGACCAGGCCATCGCTTCAGGAGCGCGGGCGCTGAGTGGAGGTGAGCGCTCCACGTTGGGCGAATGCTTCGTGGAGCCCACCGTACTGGTCGACGCCAACGAGGATATGAGGGTGTTCCATGAAGAAATTTTCGGCCCGGTAGCGCCGCTGTTTCGCTTCAGTACCGAGGAGGAGGCAGTGGCCATGGCCAACGATACCCGTTTTGGGCTGGCTTCCTACTTCTACACCCGGGATATGGCCCGTATCTGGCGTGTCTCCGAGGCACTGGAGTACGGCATGGTGGGTATAAACGAGGGCATCATTTCCAACGAGATGGCACCCTTTGGCGGTATCAAGGAGTCCGGTTCCGGGCGAGAGGGCTCCAAGTACGGCATCGATGACTACGTGGAGATGAAGTATCTGTGCATGGCGGGGCTGGGCGGCTGATTGGCATGACGCAATTGCTACGCTTGGGTCCCAAATTTCTACCTTTACCGCACCGCGTTGGTGGCGGTAAATTTCTCTTGTTTACCATTCACCGCAAGCCATATTGCACTGTGAGGAGCGTATGAAAATCGGATATTTCTGTAACATGACCAACTGGGACCATCGACCCTATAACCAGCTGGTCGAGCAGGTTCGCGAGATCGCCGTGCACTGCGACGAGCACCAGTGGGATTCCTTCTGGTTTACCGAGCATCACCTGAATCATGAGGGCATGGATTGTTGTCCCAGCCCGCTGATGTTCGGTGCCGATATCGCCGCCAGGACCAAACAGATACGTATCGGCCAGGCTGCCAATATCATTACTTTCTGGGATCCGGTACGCCTGGCTGAGGAAGTCGCTGTGCTGGACCATTTGTCCAGTGGTCGGGTTGATTGCGGCATCGGTCGGGGCGTTTACGGCCGTGAAGCGGTTAATATGAACAGCGATGCCGACGTCAAGGACCAGGCCAAGAACAAGCGACTGTTCGAGGAGTCGCTGCAGATCATGATGAAGGCCTGGACCAGCGATGCCTGGTCGCACCAGGGAGAGTTCTATACCTACCCCGCCCCCGATTACGTCTGGCAGCACGATATGAGCCCGCCAGACCCGACCTACGTGGATATGGAAACCAACGAGGTGAAGGCCATGGAGGTAATTCCCCGGCCCTACCAACAGCCGCACCCCCCGCTCTGGCAGGTGGTCGACAGCGAAAGCTCTATCGATGCGGCCGGCAAGAAAGGCATCAATACTATTATGTGGATTCCCACCGTGGAGGCCCTGAAACCGCGTTTCGAAATTTATCGCAAGGCTCGTTCCGAGCACGAGGGCAGGGAAGTGGCCACCGGCGAGGGCATTTCACTGGTGCGGGATATGTTCGTGGCCGACAGCATGGACGAAGCCAGGGAACTCGCAGCGGAGGGCATTCTCACCTACATTCGCTGGATTGCCCATTGGCGAGGTCTCAGCAATCACACCAACCCGGGAGAGGTGCTGCCGGAAACCCCGCACAAGCTCGATCTGCTGGATTACGATTTTCTACACGAGCGTAACCTGCTGTTCGGTACCCCGGAATACGTGTGCGAGAAAATCCAGGAACTGAAAGATGAACTCAACCTGCAGCACCTGCAGGTGTGGTCGAACTTTCCCTGCATGCCCCACGAGCATGTGATGAAAAGCGTGAAATTGTTCAGTGAAAAGGTGATGCCGGAATTCGCCGGCTGAGGCATGGGCGACACCGCTATTGACAGCTACCCCCGGGACGCGACGACGGAACTACCGGGTACAGCCTACCGGGTGAGTGGGGAGGGGGCGCCCGTCGTCCTGGTGCACGGTCTCGGCCTGAACCAGAATATGTGGCAGTGGCAGCGTGATGCACTGAACGCGCATTTCACGGTGATCGAGTACGACCTGCTGGGGCACGGTGACAGCGCCAAACCGCCGGGGCCTTACCCCATGAAACTGATGACGGACCAGATTATCACGCTGATTGATCACCTGGGTATTGAACGTTGCGCGCTGGTGGGTTTCTCTCTGGGAGGGCTGATTGTGCAGTCCTTCGCGCTGGCACACCCCGGGCGTACCTCGGCCCTGGTGATTCTCAATGCCGCCCACGGGCGTACGCAGGAGCAACGCGATGCCCTCATGAACAGGGTCCAGCAAGTGCGCGAACACGGCCCTGCGTCTACGGTGGAAGCAGCGCTGGAGCGCTGGTTTACACCCGGTTTTGCCAGGCGCTCTCCGCAGGTTCTGGAACAGGTGCGGCAGTGGGTACTGGCCAATGATGCGGGCGTCTATCCCGAGGTCTACCACTTACTGGCCCAGGCGGATATCGGCCTGGAGCGGGCGATAAGCAATATCAAGTGCCCGACCCTGGTAGTGACTGGCGAGGAAGACCATGGCAATTCGCCGGCAATGTCGCGGCGCATGGCGGAGTTGATTCCCGGGGCTCGCGCGGAAATCCTGGAGGGGTTGCGCCATATGGCCCTGGCCGAAGATCCTGAAAAGGTGAATACACTGTTGCTTT
>JAACFI010000245.1 GCA_009937575.1 Haliea sp. | reverse complement strand
TTGTGAACACACGTTTGAGCTTGCTCCGTTTAAGCTAGCACAGAGTAATTTCACTGCAAGATCGTTTCTGACTATCTAATTTTTCTATATGCTTCTTGGAAATATCGAATTTCCGGAAGTCGGTTTAATGTTACAGGTGGGGCAGTCCGCTTGGTCGTGGAAGCGGTCATAAACACCGCGCTGAACCAGCCATACCCTGATGTCGGCTTACGCCTACTTTGAGACATTAGGACCAAATTGTAGCGATCACCGCTTTCAGCACAATTAGTGGACATTTTTTAGTTCGTCGTCGCGTTGGACAAAACTCATAGCAAAGACTAGCTTGATAAGGACAGTGTGCGCTCGCCTTGGAATTTCCCTCGTCGATCTCAAATTCAAGGAAGAGGTGACCGTTATGAAGCACGCAATACTGTTGGCTCTATTTTTCTTGGTTTCTTGCAGTGATAGCAACAATAACAATAACAGAAGTGACGCCCCAGAGCCTGATCCTCCGATGCCTGATTTTTCTGCGGCGGATACATGGCTGGAAGAATTTGTGGCCGCCGAGGAACTATATCCTGGCGGCTCCATGATTGTCGTGGACAAAATTCAGGGTGTCATTCATAAGAGTGCCTTCGGCGACCAGGATACGGAGACCGTGGCTTTGCTGGCGTCAGTCAGCAAAATGCCTTCGGTAACCCTGCTGATGGCTCTGCACGAAGATGATGCGAATGTTGCTTTTGATATCCAGGCCCCAATAAGTAGCTACCTCCCCTGGGTGGGGGCCTGGGACTCGGACATTACCACCGAGCACCTGGTCTCCCATCGCTCGGGATTGCCTGGCTTGGCCTATTCCTTTATCCAGCGAGCGGATTGGCTGCCTCATGTTTGCCAAATCCTTCCAAGCGGAACTTTGCTGGCTTGCGGCGAAACAATATTTACTACACCTCTTCCCAATCTACCCAGTAGTCCGGCAAATACTGCAGCCGATTACGGCGGTAGCCAGTGGCATTTGTCTGGCGCTGTGGCCGAAACAGTCGGTGGTGCAGCTTGGAACCAACTTTGGGACGAATACATCGGCGAGCCTTGTGGGTTGGAGCTGACGCGCTTTGGAAATAATTCAACAGTTGCTGCCGAATGGGATGGCAGTACCGATAGCCTTATTGGCCTGGAAAACCCCCAAATTGAGGGCGGAATGGCGGCTAACCTAGACGATTACGCGAAGCTTCTCTCGCTGCATCTCAATGACGGGGCATGTGGCGATAATCAGGTGTTGTCTCCCCAGGGTGTGGCCTTTATGAAGGAACTTCGTACGGCACCGTATGGCGTATCTGGCTCGGCACCAGGCTGGCCCGGCGACCAGGGGGACGGCAAATGGCCTTGGGGCTATGCCATGGGGTGGTGGGTTTTCCCGGCAGAGGATGGAAGAGATGCCTCGCTCTACTTTACTACCGGTATCTATGGTTCAATTTCCTGGATTGACGTAGATCGCGCGTACGGAGGGTTAGTTATATTTGAAGACTACGCGTTAACTGACTTCGGTGTTGCAGGCCCTTCGGGCGTGCTTACTGAGTTGATACCTATAATTGAGGATGCACTGGACGCGGCTCGCTAAGGCCTCTGGGCTTTGCAACCTAGTTGTGCTATGTACGTCGGCAAAGGATATGGCACCAATCGGGCCGTTTTCTAAGAGATACTTTTCTGCCAGCTACTACTCCAGTTTAGCCTGCTAATCGCAGGTTGTGTATTTTCCTCTGGGTCATGGTCCTGGCTTTCACCAGGGCTCGCTGATCCAGTATCTCGTTCCGCCTTCCTCCAAAGACGTCAGCCGGTGTTACGTTATCCAGGGACTCGTGATACCGCTCGTGGTTGTAGTGGTGCACCCACTCCTCTATGGCCTTCTCTGTGCGCCGCCCTGGGTGCCACTTTCTTATGTCCCGTTTGTCCTAATCGCGGACGTCGGTCTATCCTTGTTGGAGTTCTAATAACAAGGAGAAATATCGATGAACTGGGATGCAATCGGAGCCATTGGCGAACTTCTCGGTGCTTTGGTCGTGGTAGTAACTCTAGCTTATCTAGCTGTGCAAGTCCGACATGCTAAAACCGCTACCGCTGACCAGAGTCGACTTTATCGCGCGACCGCAGTTCGAGAAATAATTCTGGAAACCTGTCGAGATGACGCTTTGAGAATGCTCCAGATCAAGGCGTGGGATATGGAACCATATTATGAATCCCTGGCCGAAAAACTTGGCGTGACCATCGAGGAAGCATCTAAGCTCGACTGGGGAAATGGGTATTACTTTTGGATGTGGTGGGGCCAGTGGGCCTCAACTACTGAAAGTAGAGATATGAAAGAAATTGAACACGTTGTTGCAGGTTTGGGTGGCCTTCCCGTAATGCGTGAGCACTGGGAGACTAGCCCTGTATCTAGACCTCTGCTTGACACCGACTTCGTTGAGTTCGTAGACGAACTTTTATCAAGGGCATCGAGATAAGTTTAAGTTTCCCGAGGTCTTCACTGAGGTGCACGCGGCCACCTTGATCAATATTTAACCAGTCTTCGACATGGCCGCTTTTTCGGAGAGGAGACACCCCAGAGCGTTCTTCTGGAGACGGTGAAAGGGCCGGAGTCGCCTAAATGCGGCCAGGCCGTCTATCCTTGTTGTAGGTCTCACAACGAGGAGATAAGAAATGACGGAGTACGAAACTGCCGATTTAGCCGCTAGCTATTTTTCGGTTGGAGTTGCTTTTATAGGCCTGTATGCCACATCAGTATCAGCTTATTTAATTGTTGCTTACAATGTGGGGTCTAAGTTAACCACCTCGCAACTACTGTTAGTTTCAGGACCCAAATCCCTTTTTGCTCCGATCAAGTACTGCCCAAGCCGTCATGTTGTAATTGGATTCTGGGTCACAATTGGCGTGCAACGCTCCAATAACTCAGGAGTACTGGAGTCGCCAACCATACCTAGCGCTGACCCCCAGCCTCGGGCAACGGATCCAACCCCTTGGAAATCGCCTTGGTCAGGTTACTGTCCAGCCTCTTCGGATCCACCTGGTTCACGTTCTCCACGAACTTGGTAATCACCACCTGCCACACTTCGTGCTTACTGCTCACGTCATTGAACTGGATGGCGACATTGCTGGTTTCCTTGACACCGCCCAGGGCGAAGGCGTTGTCCACTACCGCGCCGTCCGGCTGGCGGTTGGGGACCACGGTGGGATGTAGGGAAATATTGGTGGCAGCTTCACTTTTTTCCCCCATGCGCAGGCCGGGTGCCTGCAGGTAGTCCACGCTGAATTGGGCCTTCTCCGGGTCCAGGATGTAACCCTTGCTCTTTAGATTCTTGTCTACCTCCCGGCGCACGATGGGGTCCACGACGTAGATGCGGTCCGTTGAGTTGCTCGGATTGGCGAGGGGCTCGCTGCGCCAGCTGTAGTAGCGGTAGTTCTTGCCTGCAAACTGGGTGGTGTCTTCCGGCCGCGTTTCTATGCCGCTGCTGCAGGCCACCAGGGTCAGTGACAACAGGGCAAGTGCCAGGGTGTGTGTGATGCGCATGGTGTTCCTCGTCTTGGGTCTGTTGGCGTGCGTTTGCCTTTCGGCGTTCATGTTAGCAGCCCCGGTGGGCGTCAGCCACAAGCGGGTAGTCGCGGGATTCAGGGCAGTGTGGGAATGCTCTCCAGCAGTTTGCCTGCCGCCCAGTACAGGCGCTGCTCGCGCTGTTCCAGGGGCATCTTGTCCGGGTCGGTGTACACTTCCAGGGCGCCGCGCCAGACCACGTCACTGGTCCCCGCCGCCGTGATGGCCACCAGTATCGTACCGCGGCGATAGCCCTCGGCGGGTTTGGCCAGGGCGGGATAGAGCCGGAAAAATTCCTGCATTTCCTCGTGGGCTTCCAGCTGCCCCAGCATGGCGACTGCCAGCACGTCGTAAGTGGCGGACTCGTCGTCGTCCACGAAGCGATAACCCTTGCGCTCGAATTCCTCCTCCAGGGCCCGTTGCAGCACATTGGCGCGACGCTGGAAGCGTCCATCCGGGTCGTCCACCCAGACCAGCTCCCGGTGCCAGTGCAGGGTAGTGCCGGGAGCGGTCACGAACCCCGGCAGTGTGACGGATACCGCGCTCGCTTCCTCTAGCGGGTGGGGTGGAGATGGCTTCTGGAGGGCGCTGCTGCAGGCCGTCAGCAGCGCGAACAGGATCATCAGCAGGGAGTGGCGAAGGCTCAAGGGTCAATCTCCTGGTGTGTGCTTACAGGCAGTCCGGTGATTCGCGATAGTAACTGATTTGCCCAACTGTTAAACAGCCTGCGCACGTCCCCGGAGGCGGACACGGTGCTGGCCCGGCCCCACACCTGGTTGCCCACCCGGCGTTTGTCGCGGATTATCGCCAGCAGTTCGCCGCTGGCGTCGTCGTAGAAGCGGAATTCAGCCGAGGCCTCCCCCGAGTCCTCGGTGTACACGGTGCTGCGCCCGGGGCTCTGTTGTTCTTGCTGCAGGTTGGCGCTGGGGGCTATACGCGTCAGCGTCGCCTCGATACGCAGGACCTTTTCGCCGTTGCCACTAGTGTCCAGGCCGTGTTTCTGCGCGGCGGCACCCATGGCCTCTGCCCATCCGGCCTGTAATGCCGCCTGCCGCTGGGTTGTCAATTGCCAGTCCTGGCTGGCCCGTGTGGAGCTGGCGGGCTGGACTATCTCGGCGCCCGCGGATTGCAGGGGAGAAACCTGGACCACCCGGTAGTTGGCCAGGCCGGCGCCGGGGCGGCCCCAGGCCTCGCTGAAGCCGCTGCCGGAGACCTTGTTCAGGCCGATGAATTCTGAACTGGGTTTGTCCTCCAGGGTGGGCGTAGTGCTGCAGGCGGTAAGTAAAAGGCTGAGGCAGAGCAGCGGGTAAATTCTGGGCATGGGAATTCCTTGGTTCTACTGGTTCCGAGGGTACAGACTGCCACTGGTCAGCGCCGTTCCCTGGCGATGTGAATATTTTTACATGATTTGTACTGAAGCATTTGCTAGCATCTAATTATAACCATAAGTTATTTCTTGGGGGTGAAGGAACTATGATTTCCCGAAAATTGATTCGAACAGACCTCAATCTGCTGGTGGCGCTGCAGATTCTGCTGGAGGAGCGTAATGTCACCCGTGCGGCGGAGCGTCTGTCGGTATCCCAGCCGGCGCTGAGTAAAACCCTGCAGAAACTTCGTGATTCCTTCGAGGACGAGCTGTTCACCCGCACCGCCCACGGGCTGGTTCCCACCCCCAGGGCGGAAGAACTGGGCGCCGAGTTGCCGGCGTTGCTGGAGACGGTGGAGCGCGTGCTAGGGTCCACCGAATTCATCCCGGAAACCTTCGCCGGCAGTTTCAAGCTGCTGCTGCCGCCTATTCTGTGTGAATCCCTGCTGCCGGGGCTGGTGGCCGAATTGCATGACGTGGGACCGAATATCCAGGTCATCACCGACGAGGTGACGCCGGATTACCAGGACCAGCTGAAAAAGGGCGAGGCCGACTTCGCCGCCTTTGTCGCCCTGGAGACGGAGCGGGATATCCTCGCCGAGCCCATAGCAGCGGTAGCGCCGCGCTGTTATATGCGGGTGGGACATCCCCTCGAGGACAAGGACATGGACCTCAAGGATTTTCTCGCCTATTCCCACCTGCGTCTCTACCTGCCCGGCCTGACCCGCAATACCAGCATGGTGGACGATGTGCTGGGCCAGTACGGGGTACATCGCAGTATCGCCCTGGAGACCACCCAGTTTGCCGCAGCGGTGGGCGTACTGACCCGTACCGATGCCCTGCTGGTGG
The DNA here is from genome assembly GCA_009937575.1 of Haliea sp. Taxonomy (GTDB): domain Bacteria; phylum Pseudomonadota; class Gammaproteobacteria; order Pseudomonadales; family Halieaceae; genus JAACFI01. Next base: position 6,974 of record JAACFI010000245.1, on the reverse strand, counting down.
CCAATGCCGGTTTCCAGGAGGGGGGTCTGTACAGCGGCCGTATCATTGGTCGGGAGTTGCCTGGGGAATTACAGCGGATGATCCGCAATACCCACAGCAGTAACCGCGGCAAGATGTCCCTCATGCGGCATACCCGTACTTCCCACCTGACCAGTTCCGGCGAGCTGGTCCAGCCCCCGCCCTCGCCCCGGGGATTACTTGCGGACGGAGCTGCGGTAAGCGCGGGGTGACATGCCCACCGTACGGGTGAACAGCCGGGAGAAGTAGAGCTGGTCCTGGTAGCCCAGCTCGGCCGCCACACCCTTGACGTTCAGCTGGCTGCTGTCCAGCAGGTGGCAGGCGTGCTCCATTTTCATGTTGAGGAAATGCTTGATCGGGGAGTAGCCGGTCAGCGCCTTGTACTTGCTGGCGAAGTGGAATCTTGACAGGTTGGCGGCTGACGCCAGGGTATCCAGGTCCAGTTGCTGGCTGATGTTTTCCAGCATGAAGCTCTGTACTGCCTCCAGGTTGAAACTGCGCTGCCGGTTCGCCTGGGCCCGGCGCATCTCCAGCGCGGTCTCGGTCATCAGGTGCCTCAGCTGGTTGGCGGCGTTGATGAAGGCCCGGGTACTGTATCCGGTGCGGTGGGCGGCCATCAGGCCCCGAAAATGCGCGATGATCCGCGGTGAGACGCCGATCCCGGTGACTGGCTCCCGACCCTCACGGTAACCCAGGTACTGGTTGAACACCGCGGTGCTGCTGCCCTGGTAATGTACCCAGTACAAAGTCCAGGGATTATCGGCAGCCGCCTCGTAGCGGTGTGTCACGCCCTGGGGCAACAGCAACATATCCCCGGTGCCGACCCTGCCGGACCACTCCTCGGTCTCCGCCCAGCCCTCCCCTTCCACGCAATAAATCAGCAGGTTGTCGTCGTGGCGATTACGTTGCATACGGTGTGAGCCGGCCTCTGGGTAGAATCCCATGGCCGCCGGGTAGCACTCGCGGGTGAGCGGGTGCCTGGCGAGTTTGTTGACCATAAAGGCCGGGGTGACGAAGCGGACGCCATCCTTGGGCAGCGGCCAGGTGGAAGGTGCGCTCATATCGAACCTCCGCAGAGAGTTGCGTGGAATTTTAGCAGATATAGCAATATCGTCCATATAATGCGCAACTTCCTTACTAGGACCAGGCCGGGCGGCGGGGTATTCTGTCGTCCACTTTTTGAGCAGCTACCTTAAATGGTGCGGCCTGTGTGGTCAGGCGCACCACCAATTGACACAGGAGTACAGGACGATGGAAGACAATCAGGAGTTGATCGAAGCCCGCCAGGAAATCGAGGAAATGATGGCCCGGGCCAGGGCCGCCCAGGCGCAGATCGACGACTACAGCCAGGAACAGGTGAACGAACTGATTACCGCCATGGTCTGGGCCGTGGCGCGGGAAGACCGCTCCGAGGAGATTGCCCAGTTTACCGTGGAGGAAACCCAATTGGGCAATTACGCGGGCAAGTACCTGAAAATCCACCGCAAGACCCGCGCCACCCTGATGGACATCATCGACGACAAGTCGGTGGGTGTTATCGAAGAGGATCCCGAGCGCAATATCGTCAAGATTGCCAAGCCGGTGGGCGTGATCGGCGCCCTGTCGCCCTCCACCAACCCCGAGGCGACTCCGGTGATCAAGGCGATCTCGGCGGTTAAGGGCCGCAACGCGATCATCGTCGCCCCCCATCCCCGGGCCAAACTGACCAACAAGAAGATCTGCGATTACATGCGCGAGGCCATCGTGGCCCTGGGCGGTCCGGCGGACCTGGTGCAGAGCATCGACGTGCCCTCCCTGGACAAGACCAACGAATTGATGAGGCAGTGTGACCGGGTACTGGCCACCGGTGGCGAGGCCATGGTCACCGCGGCCTATTCTTCCGGTACACCAGCCCTGGGTGTGGGCGTGGGCAATGCGGTCATTACCGTGGACGACAGCGCCGACCTGGATGAGGCGGCGGAGAAGATCCGGACCTCCAAGACACTGGACCTGGCGGCTTCCTGTTCATCCGACAATTCGGTGCTGGTCTTCGAGTCTATCTACGACAAATTCCTGGATAAGCTGAAGCACGAGGGCGGTTTCGTCATCGACGGCGAGGACAAGCAGAAACTGCAGGGCGTGATCTGGAAAGACGGCTACCTGAATCCCGATATCGTCGCCCAGCATGCGCTGACCATTACCGGTAAGGCGGGCATCGACCTGCCCGAGGGCAAGCAGTTCCTGATCATCCCCGAGACCGGTGCGGGCCCGGACTACCCCTTCTCCGGCGAGAAGCTCACCGTGACCATGGCCCTGTACAAGGTCAAGGATATCGACGAGGCGATCGAGATGACCAACAGGATCCAGGCCTACCAGGGCCAGGGTCACAGCTGTGGTATCTACTCCTACAACGACGAGAACATTCTCAAGCTGGCGTCAGCCACCCGCACCTCGCGGGTGATGGTGAACCAGCCCCAGGCGGCCTCCAACAGCGGGAACCTGTGGAACGGCATGCGCCAGACGTTTTCGCTGGGCTGCGGCTCCTGGGGAGGCAACAGCATCAACCACAACATTACCTGGCGCGACCTGGTCAACGAGACCTGGGTGTCCAAGCCGCTTGCCAAGACCAAGGAGATCCCGTCTGACGAGGAATTATTCGGCTCGGTGATGGGCAAGTTCTAGACGAGGAACGGCACATGGATTTTTCCCTGACTGAAGACCAGAAGGCCTTCGCCGATAGCGCGCGCGCCTTTGCTGAGGGCGTGCTCGCGCCGAACGCGGCCCAGTGGGACGAGGAGTCGATCTTTCCCAAAGACGCCCTGGCCCAGGCCGGTGAGCTGGGCTTTATGGGCATGTATACCCCGGAGGAAGCCGGGGGGCTGGGTATGACCCGCCTGGATGCCAGCCTGATAGTGGAGGAGCTGTCCAAGGGCTGTACCGCCACTGCTGCCTTTCTCACCATCCATAACATGGCCACCAGCATGGTGGGCAAGTACTGCACCGACGCTGTGATTGAGCAGTGGTGCCCGGACCTGGTGATGGGCACCAAACTCGCTTCCTACTGCCTGACCGAGCCGGGTGCCGGTTCCGATGCCGCCGCCCTGCGTACCACCGCGGAAGTGAACGGTGACGACTACGTGGTCAACGGCAGCAAGGTGTTCATCTCCGGCGCCGGTGACACCGACGTGCTGGTGGTGATGCTGCGCACCGGTGGTGCCGGACCCAAGGGCATCTCCGCCCTGCTGATCCCGGCAGATGCCGAAGGCGTGTCCTACGGCAAGAAAGAGGACAAGATGGGCTGGAACGCCCAGCCCACCCGCATGGTGACCTTCGATAACGTACGGGTGCCGGTGGCCAACCGCCTGGGTGAAGAGGGACAGGGTTTTGCCATCGCCATGGAGGGGCTGGACGGCGGTCGTATCAATATCGCCACCTGCAGTGTCGGCACCGCGCAACAGGCCCTCGAGGAAGCCACGGCCTATGTGCAGGAGCGTCGCCAGTTCGACAGCGCCATTGCCGAGTTCCAGGCGGTGCAGTTCAAGCTGGCGGACATGCTCACCGAGCTGGTGGCGGCGCGGCAGATGGTACGCCTGGCGGCCAGCAAGCTGGACAATAATGACTCGCAGGCCAGCACCTACTGTGCCATGGCCAAGCGCTTCGCCACCGACGCGGGCTTCAACGTGTGCAACGACGCCCTGCAGCTGCACGGCGGTTACGGTTACATCAAGGAGTACCCCATGGAGCGGCACGTGCGCGATACCCGCGTGCACCAGATCCTGGAAGGCACCAATGAAATCATGCGGGTCATCGTCTCGCGCAAAATGTTAATGGAAGGGGCATTGGAGGTTATCAAATGAGCCTGAGCACATCGGAAAAACTCAAAGTAGAAATCGTCGGCCACACCGCGAAAATCACCATCGACAACCCGGGCGCCAACACCTGGGATACCGAGAGCCTGCCGGCCCTCAAGGATCTGGTGGGCAAGCTCAACGAAGACAGGAATATCTATGCGCTGGTGATCACCGGCGAGGGCGAGAAATTCTTTTCTGCCGGGGCGGATCTCAAGCTGTTTGCCGACGGCGACCCGGAAAACGCCCGTCGCATGGCGGTGTATTTTGGTGAGGCCTTCGAGGCGCTGGCGGATTTCCGCGGCGTGTCTATTGCCGCGGTCAACGGTTTCGCCATGGGCGGTGGCCTGGAAGTGGCCATGGCCTGCGATATCCGTATCGCCGAGGCACAGGCGCAGATGGCGCTGCCCGAGGCCAAGGTCGGCCTGCTGCCCTGTGCCGGCGGCACCCAGCGCCTGTCCTGGCTGGTGGGTGAGGGCTGGGCCAAGCGCATGATCCTGTGCGGCGAGCGTATCAAGGCGGACACCGCCGAGCGCATCGGCCTGGTGGAAGAAGTGGTCGGCCAGGGCGAGTCCCTGGAGCGGGCCATGGCCCTGGCGGAACAGGTGGGAGAGCAGAGCCCCATCTCCGTAGCCTTCTGCAAGCGCCTGGTGCATACCGGGCGCGATACGGTGATCGGCGCGGGCCTGGAAGGCGAGCGCGACCTGTTCGTCGATCTGTTCTCTACCGAAGACCAGCGCGAGGGCGTCAACGCTTTCCTCGAGAAGCGCAAGCCCGAGTGGAAGAACTGCTGATGTCTGACGCAGAAATTATTTTCACCGAACTGCCCGCCGCCCAGCGCAAGCTTGGTCGCATCACCCTGAGCGTTGCCGCCACCCTGAATTCCCTGACCCTGGACATGGTTGACCTGCTGCAGGCGCAGCTGGATGCCTGGCGCGATAATGACGACATCGGCGCGATCTTTATCGAGGGTGCCGGGGAAAAGGCCTTCTGCGCCGGCGGTGACGTGCAGGCCCTGCACCAGTCCGCGGTGGAGACCCCCGGCGGTCCCTGCGAGTACGCGGAGGCGTTCTTCACCCGCGAATACCGCATGAACTACACCTTGCACACTTACCCCAAGCCGATTATCTGCTGGGGCCACGGCATCGTCATGGGCGGTGGCCTGGGAGTGATGGCCGGCTGTTCCCACCGCATCGTTACCGAGAAAACCCGCATCGCCATGCCCGAGGTGACCATCGCCCTGTTCCCGGACGTGGGGGGCAGCTGGTTCCTCAATCACATGCCGGGCAAGTCGGGACAGTTCCTGGCCCTGACCGGCGCATCCATCAATGCGGCGGATGCGATTTACACCGGTATGGCCGGTCGCTTTATCGCCAGTGAGCACAAGGACGAGGTGGTGGAGCAGTTGCTGCGCCAGGCCTGGAGCGCGGATTTCAGCGCCAACCACGCGCTCGCCAAACACACCCTGCGGCCCTTCTCCGAGCAGAGTGTGTCCCAGTGCCCCGGCGGCCAGGTGGAACCGCACCTGAGTACCATCAACACCCTCTGCGACGGCGATGATATCCACGAGATCATCGACAACATCGTGGGGCAGCAGACCCAGGATCCCTGGTTGGCCCGCGCCCGCGACAGCCTGGCCCACGGTTCGCCGCTGGCCGCCCTGTGGATTCACCGCCAGCTGATGGAAACGCGCCACGCCTCACTGAGAGAGGTGTTCCAGGCCGAGATCCAGCTGGCCACCAACATCGTGCGCCACCCGGAGTTCACCGAGGGTGTGCGCGCCCTGCTGATTGACAAGGATCGCAACCCGAACTGGCAGTACAAGGCCTCGCGCGATGTACCCGCAGAGCAACTCGACGCATTTTTCACCGCCCCCTGGGACGAAAATCCCCTGGCGGATCTGTAACAGATACTGAGGAATACCATCATGGCAAATGTAGCATTTATCGGGCTCGGGAATATGGGCGGGCCCATGGCCATCAACCTGGTGAAAGCCGGACACCAGGTGACGGTGTTCGACCTGTCGGAGCAGGCCTGCCAGCAATTGCGGGAAGCCGGTGCAGAGGTCGCCTCTTCGGCCGGGGAAGCGGCGACCGGCGTCGACTACGTGCTGTCCATGCTGCCGGCGGGCAAGCACGTGGCAGGTGTGTACCTGGGTGAAGAGGGCCTGTTGTCGCAATTGGACGGGTCTACCACCGTACTGGACTGCAGCACCATCGACGCCGCTACCGCAAGGGAAGTGGGCGAGGCCGCAGCCGCGGCGGGCGTCGGCTTCATGGATTCACCGGTGTCGGGCGGTGTGGCCGCGGCGGCGGCCGGCACCCTGGCCTTCATGTGTGGCGGCAGTGCGGAGACCTTCGAGAAGGCCAGGCTGATTCTCGGGGACATGGGTAAGAACATCTTCCATGCCGGTCCTGCCGGGGCCGGGCAGGTGGCCAAGGGTTGCAATAACATGCTGCTGGCCATCCACATGATCGGCACCTGCGAGGCCCTGGAGATGGGTGCCCGCAATGGCCTTGATCCGAAGGTGCTGTCAGAGATCATGCTGGCCAGCTCCGGCCGTAACTGGTCGCTGGAGGTCTATAACCCCTACCCCGGGGTGATGGAGAACGCCCCTGCCAGCAACGACTACAAGCCGGGTTTTATGGTAGACCTGATGGCCAAGGACCTGGGACTGGCGCTGGAGATTGCCGAACAGTGCAATTTCGAAAACCCCATGGGGCAGTTGGCGCGGGAGCTATATGTCCAGCACCAGGGCGCCGGCAACGGTCAAAGGGATTTCTCCAGCATCCTGGAGAAGCTCAAAGGGCAATAACACCGGGTGCGGCTTACTGGCCGCGCTGATCCAGATCCTGCAGGCGTTGCTGAGCGGCGTCCTGCATGGTCTGTTCCACGGCCTCCGCCTTTTCCATCGATTGCTGGTAGCTCTCTGGGACCGCGCCGTCACCATCCTTGCCGCCCGAGGCCTGGTATAAAACCCAACCGATTGCACCCAATGCCAGGATCAATCCAATAAATCGCATAGGCTCCTCCTCGGGGGCTAATGTAGCACGCTCACCGTATTTCGTCGCCGCTCACGCGACCGCCGGTACGCCGGGCCGCCAGTTCGCTGGAACGCCAGTCCGCTGG
>JAACFI010000032.1 GCA_009937575.1 Haliea sp. | reverse complement strand
GGGAAATCAAGGGTTATGCCTCGGTGGCGGCAGGTACCGTGTTCAGTACCGTGCCGTCCGAGTACCTGGACGAGGATCTTCACGAGGACCTGGCGCGCATGAAGGCCGCCTACGATTACGCGGAGCACGGCAGTAACGCCTCCTCCCACAGCGACCTGCTCACCGATCGCATCTTCGATGCCATTGCCGTGGCCTGTACCCCGGAGGAAGCGGTACAGCGCTTCCAGGCGATCGCGGACATGGGTATCGACGGCTTCGTCTCCCCCGCGGGAATGGCGGAACCCTGGCCCTATATCGAAACACTGGCGGAAAAAGTGATTCCACATGTCAACAGCGGGTATGAGAGTGCCCGGGAAGGTGCCGCATGAACAACGTCTACCTGGCCTACAAGGCCTACGATATCCACGAGTTACTGTGTCATGCCATTGCCGACGCGGCGGGGCTGTACGCCCGTGCCGGGGTTTCGGTGAAACTACTGGATGCCACCTTCACGCCCGACGACGCACTGCCGGAAAATACCTTCCACGCCGCGTGTGGCGCGGCGCTGGCCAGTTTTCTCACCGGCCAGCAGCGCAAGGTGGTTTTCGTGGCCTGCGACCGGCCCATGTTCTGGCTGTACGGACGCCCCGGTATCGAATCGGTTGCCGACCTGGGTCAGGGGCGTGTTGCGACCTTCCCGGATGTCGCACCGCCGAGCAAGTTCCTGCAGAAATACCTGCTCGAGGCCGGGGTTGCACCGGGTTTGCTCCCCTGCCGGGACGATACCTCCCGTCTCGGCCTGCTGTCGTCCTGTAGTGTGGACGGGGCACTGATCAGTTCCAACTACCTGCCCCACGAGGTAGAGGCCCGGGGCGCGCAACAACTGGCATTCCTGGGTGAATCCCTGCGCCTGCCCAGCACCGGATTGGCGGTGGCCAGCGAACTCCACCAGGATAAGCCGCAGCTGGTAGCTAGCATGGTCAGCGTCTACCAGGAGGCGATGAAGCTGGTCTTCGATGATGACCAGACTATATTGCGCAGCGTGCTGAGCGATGCCTTCGGCAAGCATTCCGACGGTCTGGACCGGGCGGTGCACGTGATCCGTCACTGCTACAACCCCTTTGGCTACAGTTACGACAGTGTGCTGCAGGATGCCGTGGACGGCTTCGCTGCCGGCATGGGACTGGCCTCCCGCTCCTCCCAGGACCTGTACGAGTTCAAGTACATCAAGTCTTACAACTAGCTTTCCTTTTGTAATGGCCCGCTACCGGTAGCTGCCGGTAGCGGCGTTCGCTCGTCCATTCGTTTCCCCTGGTCAAATTGTCGAAGCTGCACTGACAGTCAAATTCTTGTGCATACAGGTCACAGAAAAATGCCCCGTAAAACGCTATCGTTTCCCGGCACAATACACATGTGTATGTAGCCAGTACACCATTGTATTTAACGGTGTTCCGGCAGAGCATAATAACTAGATCTCCAAAGGAGGTATGCAATGAAAGCCGGCAAACTACTGCCCCTGCTGGTTGCCGCCAGCGTTACCCCGGCCCACGCCCTGCAATTCAACACAGGTGAGAATCAAAGCGCGGCCCTCGACGTTACCCTGACCTACGGGGCCCAGTGGCGTATAGACGATCCCGACAAGGACCTCACCGCGGACCCCAACCTGGACGATGCCAACCGCAACTTCGACTCTGGCCTGGCCAGTAACAGTCTGCGTGCAATCGCCGATTTTGAGTGGCGCTACAAGACAGATGGCGGCAGCAGCTACGGCCTGTTCGCCCGCGGTAGCGCCTGGTACGACGACGAGATCTACGACTCCAGCAATAACAATGATTCACCGGTCACCGTCAACAGCTGGAAGCTGTATGGCGGCACCATGGATCGCCACGACGAATTTCACCCGGACGTCGAAGACCGCTCCGGCCGCGACGCGGAACTGCTGGACCTGTTCTTCTTCGCGGAGCTGGCCCCGACCGGCGACCACCCCTCGACCCTTCGTGTCGGTAGCCAGGTGATCAACTGGGGTGAGAGCGCGTTTATCCAGAACGGCCTCAGTTCGGTGATCAACTCCGCCGACGTATCCAAGGCATCCCTGCCTGGCACCGAGGTGAAGGAGATTCTGCGTCCCCTTGGAGCGGTGTTCGGCTCTATCGCAGTGACTGACAACATCTCCCTGTCCGGATATGTGCAGTACGAGTGGGAGGAGATTATCTCCCCGCCCTACGGTACCTTCCTCAGCCCGGTACCGGATCCCCTGTCCGGCGACGGCGGCGAGAAGTTCCTGCTGCCGGTCGGTGCCGTGGCGGCACAGATGCCTATTCCCCAGGACCCCACCCAGTTCAATCTGCCCTTTATCCCCGTAGACCGCGTCAGTGATAACGAGGCCTCGGACACCGGCCAGTGGGGCGTATCCATGAGCTGGTTCGTACCTGAACTCAGCGATACCGAGTTCGGTTTTTACGCCGGTAATTACCACCGCAAGCGGGTGACCATCGAGTTTACCAACTATCTCGGTGAGCAGAACATCGACTGGACCGGCGACTGTATCGCCAATGCCGGACCGCCGCCCACTGGACTGTCCTGCCTGCCCCTGTCGGGATTTGCCTCGGCCTTTGACCAGGCCAGTTACAACTTCGACTACATGGAGGACATCGAGTACTACGGTGTGTCCTGGAACTCGATCATCAACCTGACGGAAACCGCTTTCTCCGGCGAAGTGATCTACCACAAGGACGTGCCGATCCAGACCACCAGCCTGTTGAACGGCCTGGTACCCACGGTGGTTGCGGGCGCCCCTGTCCCGGGTAACCCCAATGTGGGCCAGCCCTTCAGCAAAAATATTTTCTCCCGCCAGGACATGGTGGTGACCCAGGTCACCTTCAACCACAACTTCAACCCTTCCTGGGTAGATGACGCCTCGCTGATCGTTGAATTCGGGCATATCTACATCCAGGACCTGAACGACGACGAGGTGTGGGCGGGTAACACCGACGCGGATACCTCCTCGTGGGCCTACCGCGCCAAGTTCTCGGCCACCTGGTACGACGGCATCGGCAAGATGATCTCGGCCCTGTCGGGCACTGATCTGATCTGGACCCTGGATTTCAACCACGATGTGGACGGCGTATCCCCGGTGGTCGGTACCGGTTACACCGAGGGCGCGATGGCGTTCTCCACCGCGGTAGAAGGCATCTGGCAGAACACCTGGAGCCTGAAACTCGGATACACCAACTTCTTCGGCGACGGCTACAACACCCTGGGCGAGGATCTCGACGACCACGTGCTGGGCGACCGCGACTTTTTCTCCCTGGCGGCCAAGTACCGCTTCTAGGCTCATTGACTTCGGAGGTAACAGATAATGATTAAACGACCGATAGTATCCCTGATAAGTGTGATAGTGCTGGCCGCTGGTGGTCAGCAAGCTCTGGCCAAGGTCAGCGCAGAGGAGGCCGCTCGCCTGGGCCAGGAGCTGACTCCGGTAGGTGCTGAGAAGGCCGGTAATGCCGACGGCAGTATTCCCGAGTGGACTGGCGGTGGCGTGGGTGAAATTCCCGCGGGCTATGTGCCCGGCGGCCACCACCCGGATCCCTTTGCCGATGAGCAGCCACTGTACACCATTACGGCTGACAACGCCGACCAGTACTCGGACAAGTTGTCCGAGGGACAATTGGCCCTGTTCAAGCTGTACCCGGATACCTACAAGATGAAGGTTTTTCCGTCCCATCGCACTTACCAGGCGCCAGACTGGGTTTACGAGCGCACGGGACAATGCGCGACATCAGCAGAGCTCGTAGCCGGCGGAAACGGCGTGAGTGGTGCCCATGCATGTTACCCGTTCCCCATCCCGAAGACTGGCCTTGAAGTGGTGTGGAACCATTTGCTGCGCTGGAATGGAGTCTACCGGGTCGAAGCGATGGATTCCGCGGCTCCGGATGCAAAAGGCAGGTATGTTCTGGACAAGGTCACCCGCAATACCTACTGGCCTTACTGGGACAAGGAACGAGAGGGCACCGATCGCCTGTCCATGTTTATTCCCCGCCAGTTGGCACCCGCCCGGGTCGCGGGTGACACCTTCCTGTTACTGGACTATCTCAATGCCGCGGACAAGCCACGCCAGGCCTGGCGCTATTTCGGCGGCCAGCGGCGTGTACGCCGCGCCCCTGTGTTCGTGTTCGATACCCCGGTACCACCGTCCCAGGGGCTTCGCACGGTCGACGCCTACGATATGTTCTTCGGCTCTCCGGAGAAGTACAACTGGGAACTCAAGGGCAAGCGGGAGATGCTGGTGGGTTACAACGCCTATGCACTCGGTGCCGGTGGCATAAAGAACGAGGATGTCATCCAGCCCGGTCATATCAATCCGGATTTACCGCGCTATGAATTGCACCGGGTGTGGGTCGTCGAGGGTACCCTGAAAGATGGGGAGCGTCATATCTACAGTCGCCGCACCCTTTATTTCGACGAAGACAGCTGGAACGTGTTGGTCCATGACATGTATGACGACAAGGGGCAGCTCTGGCGTACTGCTCACCGGCACGCGAAATTGTACTGGGAAGGACCCGTAATGGCTGAATCTAACGAGGTCCACCACGATCTCATTTCGCGTCGCTACAACGTCGTGACCATGATGGGAGAGTACGACGGTCCTTACGATTACTCGCAGCCTGTCCCGGGCGACTCCTTCTTCACCCCTGCCAACATCCGCAAGATGGGCGTGAGGTAATGCCGTCATGATGCGCTGGTTGTTGTTCAGTCTGCTTTGGGGCCTGAGCGTTGCGACCAGCGCTGCCGGCCTCACCGATCTCCTTGACCTGCCCGCCGAGCCCGATGAGCGTTCTCTCCGTTCCCTGCTGCTCGATGTAACCGCGGCAGGCGATCGCCTGGTCGCGGTCGGCGAGTACGGCACCGTGTTGTATTCCGACGATGGCGGCAAGGGCTGGCGCCAGGCCCATGTGCCGGTGCAGGTGACCCTGACGTCGGTGCATTTTCCGACTCCCGAAAAAGGCTGGGCTGTGGGCCACGATGCGGTGATCCTGCACTCCGCCGATGGCGGTGAAACCTGGTCGCGCCAGTTGGACGGTCGCGACACCGGTGACAAACTGCTGGCGTCCGCGGAGGCCTGGAATACCGAGTTGGAATCGGCATCTGCCGATGGCATGGATCCCGACGAACTGATGGTGTTGCAGGATGCGGCGATGATGGCCATGGACGAGGCCCTGCGCGAGCAGGAAATCGGCCCCAACCGCCCGTTCCTGGATGTCTGGTTTGCTGACGAACAGCATGGTTTTGCCGTCGGCGCTTTCAATTACTTTTTCGTGACCCGCGATGGCGGCGTCACCTGGGAGGACGGCTCCTCCCGCCTGCCCAATCCCGAGTTTCTGCACCTCTATAGCATCAGCCCGGTCGCGGACAACACCCTGCTGGTGGTGGGGGAGTTCGGCCTGGTAATGCGATCCCGGGATGCCGGTGTGAGCTGGGAATTGCTCGACCTGGGTTATGAGGGCAGCCTGTTCAGTGTGAACGGTGACAACGGCAGTGCCTGGATCGCCGGGCTGCGCGGGAACGTATTTTTCTCTCCCGACGCCGGGGATAGCTGGCAGCACGTCAAGCCGCAGACCGAGGCTTCCCTTTTGGGTTCTGTGATCACCGGTGATCGCCGGGCGCGCTTTGTCGGCCTGGGCGGTACGCTGATGACGGTGGACCTGTCGGGCGATCCGGCGATTGGGCTGGGCAAGGGTTCCCCCCTGACCCTGGCGGCACTGATAGAAAATAATGATAACGATATGGTCCTGGTCGGCGAGGCGGGTATCACCCGGCTCGATGACAGCGGCGACCGGGCCAGCGCGCACTACCTCGGCGGAGGACAGTAATGGCGACCGAATTTGAAAAGAGTTCTCCCCGCGAGCACTCCCACCTGGAAGAGGTGGTCGAGGGGCGGATCGAGAACCTGGTGTTCAATCACCGTTTCCTTTGGCTGGTATTGATTCTCTCCACATCGCTCTTCCTGGGCTATCACGCATCACAGATGCGGCCGGAAACCGGCTTCAAAAAAATGATTCCACAGGATCACGAGTTCATCGAGAACTTCAACAAGCACAGCGAGTACGTGGCCAGCCCCAATGTTGTGAGAATTATTGTCGAGGCCACCGGTGGCAGTGTTTTCGACCCGGATTACCTCGCGACGCTGCAGGCCATCAATGACGAGGTATTCTTCCTGCCCGGTGTAGACCGGGCGGCGCTCAAAAGCCTGTGGACCAAGAACGTGCAGTGGCGCGCGGTTTCCGAGGAGGGGTTTACCGGCGGCGTGGTTATCGGTGACGACTACGACGGCTCCGCGGCCAGCCTGGAGCGGGTGCGCAGTAACGTGCTGCGCTCCGGGGAAGTGGGCCTGTTGGTGGCTAACGATTTCGGCTCCAGCGTGGTGCTGGCGCCATTGCTGGATTTCGATCCCGAGACCGGCGAGCCGCTGGATTACGGGGTGATGAACGAGCGGCTGGAGACTCTGCGTCAGAAGTACAACTCGGATGCGATCAATATCCGTATCGTCGGCTTTGCCAAGGTGGTGGGCAATATGATCGACGGCATCGGCGACGTGGCGATCTTCTTCGCCATTGCCGTGCTGTTTACCATCATCCTGCTGTTCCAGTATTCGCGCTGCTGGCGCTCCACCTTCAGCGCCGTCTCCTGCGCGCTGCTGGCCATCGTCTGGCAACTGGGCCTGTTGCGCCTGATGGGCTTTGCCCTGGATCCGTTCTCCATCCTGGTGCCATTCCTGATTTTCGCCATCGGCGTCAGCCACGCGGTGCAGAACGTCAATTACATGGCGATGGCCGCGGGCGCAGGCCTGGAGCGCAAGGCAGCCGCGCGCTCTTCCTTCAACGCGGTGTTCGCCCCCGGGCTGACCGCTTTGATTTCCGACGGCGTCGGCTTTTTTACGATTTACTTTATCCCGGTACAGATCATCCAGGAACTGGCAATCGCTGCCAGTGTGGGTATCGTCGCCCTGGTGTTTTCCAAGCTGGTACTGCTGCCCATCCTGATGTCCTACGTGGGAATCAGCTATGCGGCCATCAACAAGGCCCAGCAGCGCCAGGAGCGCAGTGGTCCGGTGGGTACATTCCTGGTGAACTTTACCCGGCCGAGCTGGGCCAGGGTGACGGTGGTGCTCGGTATCCTGTTGATGGGTTACTCCGTGTATGCCCGGCAGGATCTCAAGATCGGCGACCTGGACAAGGGCGCACCGGAATTTCACCCGGATTCCGTGTACAACCTGGACATGGATTTCCTGGTCACCAACTACGCCAGCAGTGCCGATACCATGATCGCCATGGTGGAGTCGGCGGATGACGCCTGCACAAGCTACGAGACCATCAGCTCCCTGGACCGTTTCTCCCGGGCCATGGAAGGGGTGCCCGGGGTGCAGGGCGTGGCATCCACCGCCAGCGGCTCCAAGCGCACGGCGGCGCTGCTCAACGAGGGCAATATCCGCTGGAGCACCGTATACCGAGTACCCCGGGCCCTGAACGGCACGGTGCTGTACCTGCCCGAGGGTGTGTACTTCAACCACGACCGCTGCAACCTGTCCTTCGTGCATATCTCCCTGGACGACCACAAGGCAGAGACCCTGACCGGTGTAGTGGCCGCCGCGAGGCAGGCCGTCGAAGACTACGAAATCGAGGGCCTGAATTACCTGCTGGCCGCTGGTAACGCCGGCATCGAGGCGGCCACCAACGACGTGATCGCCTCCAAGCAGGTGTTCATGCTGTTGCTGGTCTACGCGGTGGTGACCTGCATGGTGTTCCTGACATTCCGTAACCTGCGGGCCGTGGTTTGCATCATGGTGCCACTGAGTATCACCTCCATGCTGTGCGAGGCGGTGATGGCCCACCTGGGGATCGGTATCAAGGTGGCGACCCTGCCGGTGATCGCCCTGGGGGTGGGCATCGGTGTCGACTACGGTATTTATATTTACAGCCGCCTGGAGCACTACCTGCTGCTGGGCCACGATATCCAGGAGGCCTACCGGCGCACCCTGCGCAGTGCGGGCCGCGCGGTGACCCTGACCGGGCTCACCCTTTCTGCGGGTGTGATGACCTGGATGCTTTCCCCGCTGAAGTTCCAGGTGGATATGGGCATCCTGCTGCTGTTCATTTTCCTGTGGAACATGGTGGGCGCCCTGACCCTGTTGCCGGCACTGGCGGTATTCCTGCATCGCGGGGAAGTCCCTGTGACGGATGAGGCCGGGAAGGAAGATTTGACAGGCAGCAGCGTTACTGCAACGCTCACCCAGAACAGAAGCAGCCTGGATAGCATCGGGGAGACCGTCAATGTCACTGGCTAATGTACCAGAGGGTATCAGCTCCGCCCGCCGGCGAGCGCGCGCGGCGAGAGCCGGAAAACTCGCTGAAAGCAACGGTAAGAACGGCAATCTCAGCAAGGAGGACTGGCTGAATGCCGCCCTCGCCGTGCTCAACGAAGAGGGCGTCAACGCGGTCAAGGTGTTGCCCCTGTCAAAGCGATTGGGGGTGACCCGCGGCAGTTTTTACTGGCACTTCGATGATCGCGACGAGCTGTTGCGGGAAGTGTTGCGACACTGGGACGAGGAACTCACCGGCACCGTGATAGCACACGCATCCGGCCTGGAGGTGAGCCCGCGGGAGAAGTTGCAGGACGTACTGACCAACGTGCTGTTAAATCGCCGCAATATATACGACACGGCGATCTCCGCCTGGGGCGCCTTCGACGAGGAGGCGGCAAAGGTCTACAACCGCGTGATTCGCAAACGACTGCGATTCCTGTCAACGATACTGGCAGAGGCGGGTATCGAGAAGAAGGAGGCGGCTTTTCGCGCACGCCTGGTGCTCGGTTTCGTGCTGGCCGAGGTGAGTGACCGCGGACGGCGCAGCAAGGCTGACATGCAGGACGACGTAAAGCGCTGCTGCGACATTATTTTCGCCTGACCAACACGTAGGGTGCGCAGAGCCTGCCCCGCTTTATCGGGTACCGCGCACCGAATAACCAGATCCAAACAGGAGGTAAAAAACCATGAGCGAACTAAAAGGACTGGCGGGAAAGACCGCCATCGTAACCGGCGGCGCCGACAGCATCGGTGCCGCGGTATCCCGCGCGCTGCACGCCGCGGGCGTCAACACGGTAATCGCCGCGCGCAGCCCCGACAAGGGGGAGGCCATCGCCGCGGAGCTGGGTGAACGCGCCCTCTACCATCGTACGGATATCGGTAAGGACGAAGACATCGACAGCCTTATCGCGGCCACAGTCGAAGTGTTCGGCGGTATCGATTTTATCGTCACCGTTGCTACTGTATACGATGATGCCGGCGAGGAGTCCACCCGCGAGCAGTGGATGAACAGTTTCAATATCAATGTTATCGGCGGTTCGATGCTGGTGCAGAAGGCACTGCCCTACCTGAAGCAAAGTGACGGAGCGGCGGTGGTGAACTTCGGTTCCATCTCCGCGCGTATCAGCCAGGCTAATCGCTGGACCTACCCGGTGACCAAGGCCGCCATCCACCAGCTGACGCGGAGTCAGGCCCTGGATCTCGCCAACTACGGTATTCGCGTCAACACGGTAGCCGCCGGCATTACCTGGAGCGTGCCGGTAGCCGGCCTCAGCCAGGGCAACCGCCAACTGGCGGACGATGTGGTGGCTGCCTACCAGCCCCTGGGGCGCCTGGCGGAAGCCGAAGAGGTCGCCGACGCGGTGCTGTTCCTGTGCTCCGATAACGCCTCCTTCATCACCGGGGCCGATATCCCGGTAGATGGTGGCTATTCCTCCATGGGCCCCGAAGCCCGTGTCTCGGTGATGCAGGTTATGGGCGAAGCCGCCGCCGCAGCGGAGTGACAAAAAAAGGCCCGGAACGTAACCGGGCCTTCTTGTTTCTGCTGACGCTTTTACACCGGCTTCAACTCGGTTTCAGTCCCGTCATACGCATCAATCGCCGTGCCCGAAAGTGGCTCACCACCTTCGGTGGTCACCCGGTAGGTCTCCTGGAAGTACAGGGAGTGGGTGCGCTCCTCGTTCATCACGTGGGGGTGCATGGAGCAGACCATGTTCTCCGGCAGCACGAAATCGAAGCCCTCGCCGATGCGGGGCATCTCGATCATGGTCATGCCGATGCTGTGGCCGCAGACGTGGCCGGAACGGTAGCCGCGATCCACGAAGGGTTGCATGCAGATCTTGTGCACTTCCTCGGCAGTACGCCCGGCTTTCATGTTCTCCCGTACCAGGATGTGAAATTCCTGCTGTGCATCCATCATGTCGCGGGTGATTTCGTCCATGCCATCGGGCATCAGGGGACGGGAGTATTCCACCCAGTGGCCACCTTCACCGGAGACTTCCAGGCCGTATAGCATGCCGTCGGAGTCCTGCAGTGGGCGGTTGGTGGGGAACACCATCTGCGGCAGCAGGGAGCCATTGGGCCCCATCTGCACCATGTCCATGGTGTTGCGGCCGCATCCGGCGGTGGCGAAGACATTTTCCGCCACGCCCATCAGCTCTGCCTCGGTCTTGCCAGGCTGGTAGGCCTTGATCACTTCCAGTACGCCCTGCTTGTTGATCTCCATGGAGTGGCGCACCGAGGCGATTTCCTCGTCGGACTTCTGCGCCCGGGCGTAATCGAAGGGGATATCAAAGTCGACCAGGTCGAACCCGCCGGCTGCGACTGCCTTGTAGTCGCGCACACTCATGATGAATTCCATGCCGTAGACGCCGACCTTGTTGGCGCCCTGGCCTTTCAGGTAGTCCGCCATCCACTCGCCGCAGTGCACCGGCAGTTCCCGGCGCTGGAGGAAGGTGGCGCTGTGGTCGCCCACCCAGGTAGCTTCCCGCGGGAAGACCACGATCGGATCATCGTTCGGTGTGATCACCACGTAGGCGTAGCGGTGCAGGATATGGAAACCGGCCATGTAACGCACGGCGCCCTCAAAGCCCGAATACTCGCTGCCACTGACAATAAGGGCGTCCAGTCCGTGCTCCTCCATCGCGGCGCGAACATTATTGTAGCGCCGATCGATCTCAGCCTGGCTGGGCCGGAAGCGGTTGATTTGCTCCGGGGAGCTAAAAGTAACAATTTGATTCATGGGGTCAGTCCTCCAGTGTCCAGCTGTGTTCCAGTCCTCGCACCAACTCGGCGATGGTGCGATTGACCGGGCAGGGTAGGCCGAGGCGCTCACCGATACTGGCGACGCCTCCGTTAATACTGTTGATCTCCGTGGAGCGCTGCGCTTCCACGTCCTGTAGCATACTCGGCTTGTGCCTGTAGGCCACAGGAATGCTCTCGTTGATCATGTCTTCCGGATTCTTTTCCAGCACCACGCCCTGGGCCTCGGCCACGGCGATGCCCTCCTGGGCCACCGAACTCATCAGCTCCCGCAGGGTTTCCGCGGCAATGCCGTGGGGCAGGCGGGTGAGCGCCGCGATACCGTTGGAGGCGCAGTTGAATATCACCTTGGTCCACATGGGACCACGCGGGTCCGCCACGGAGTTGGTTTCCATGCCGCCGCGGGTCAGCGCCGCCGCCAGGCGGTCGGATTCTTCCTGGCTGGATGGCTTTGCGTCGAAGGGGCCGATGGTGGTCAGGCCCCTGGTGTCGTGGTTACACACGCCCGGCTCGGTGATGTGACCCGCAGGGAAGGTCGTGCCCATGATGACCCGGGGCACGTATTCGGCGATGATCTCCTCGCTGCCGACGCCGTTCTGTACGGAGCAGACGGCGCCATCTTCGAAGATGTGCGCGGTAGCCTCCATGGCGGCACGTGTGTGCAGTGTTTTTGACGCGATAATGCCGAAATCGCAGGGAGGAATTTCCGCGGCGTTGCTGCGGGCATTGATCCTGACCACGAAATCGCTCTCGCCGGTGAGGCGCAGGCCGTTTTCGTTGATCGCGTCCACGTGTGCCTTGTAGGGGTCGTAGGCCCAGACCTCGACGTCGTCGAGGCGGCCCAGGTGGGCGGCAAAAAGGCTGCCGATAGCGCCGCAGCCGATGATACAAACTTTCATTCTTGTCTCCGTTAGTGTTCGAAGCGGGAATTGAATTCCCAGCCGGTTTCAATACCTTTTACCAGGCGGTACAGGGTTTCATGAATGGGTGCGGGTACACCCACCTCCCTGGCCGCCCTGACGATGGAGCCGGTAATCCAGTCAACCTCGGTGTAGCTATTATTGCGTACGTCGTCCAGCATGGAGGTCACGTGGGCGTAGACGTCGCCGCCGTGGCTGCCGCCCTGGCTGACCGCCTTGCAGTTCATCGCCCATGGGTCGGAACTCAGCTCGATGCCCTGCGCTTTGGCGATAGCCACGCCCTCGGCCATCATGTCGTGAACCAGGTTGCCCAGGTCCGACAGGTTGTCGGTATCCGCGTAGAACGGTGCGTGGGGCGTATTGGTCACCGCGCCTATGGCGTTGACCGAGGAATTGAAGATGAGCTTGGACCACTGTACCGGCCGCAGGTCCTCGTAGGCCTCGCAGATAAGTCCCGAGCGGTTGATCAGGGCTTCCACCTGTTGGATGTAGTCATAGCCGGGGCGTTCTGCCTCCCGGTCCCAGGGGCCGATCCAGGTCGGTGTGTCCAGTTCGTAATCCACGTGGGTGTCGGATTTGCGCACGCCACTCATAAAGGTGAGCCCGGAGATGATGGGCCAGTCGCCGTACTCGCGCACCACCCGCTCACAGCCCAGGCCGTTCTGGATCATCATCACGGTGGCATTGGGGAAGTGTCCCTGCATTTTCTGTACGCTGGCCTCAACGGCGGTGGTTTTGGTGGCCAGGATCACCAGGTCGACCTCTCCCAGGTCGGCGGGATCGGTGGACGCCAGTACCTCGGCGCGCAGGTCGGATTTCCCGGTGACTTTCAGGCCGTTTTCGTTGAGGTCGGCGGCATGCCCGTCGCGACGCACCAGCACAGTCATCTCCACGTCCGGCAGTGCCCCGATATGGCCGACCAGCAGGCTGCCGATGGCGCCGGCGCCCACGATGCAGACACGTTTTATTTCAGGCATGCCAGTGGTGTTCTCCGCTTGGGTGAGAGTTAACAGAATAGTTGAGGAATGTTAGAGAACGGGGTGTGTCCTGTCTTGTTCCAAACCGCACCACCGCTTGACTGCCCGCGCAGCAGGATTTCACCCCGCTTCCGGCTGGGGTTCCGTGGCCACCTGCCGCAGTTTGCTGGGTGAAATATCGAAGCGCGATTTGAAGGCGCGGCTGAAGTGTGCCGGATCGTTGAAGCCCCGCTGGAAGGCGATCTGGCTCACCCGCATATGGCTCATATTGGGATCCAGCAGGTCCTCGCGGCAGGCCTTGAGGCGCCGCTCCCAGATCCACTTGCTGACGGTGATGCCGGCCTGGTTGAACAGGCTGTGCAGGTAGCGCACCGAGATACCGTTTGCCGCGGCGACTTTTTCCGGGGTGAGTTCACAATCGGTGAAATTTGACTCCATGAACTCCAGAATACGTCGGAATAGCGCCGACTGGCGGGCGTGCTGCAACTCGTATTCCTGGTCCGCCTCGGAGCGCAGCACCGCCGCAGTCAGTTCCAGCAGGCTTTCGGCCACCGTGTACTGGTCCTTCATGCTGAGGTTCTCAGCCTCCGTCGCCAGTGATTCGAGCAGGCTGTGCAGCACGCTCACAAGTCCGCCGCCGGGCAGTAGCCGTGAGCGGAACTCCCGGTCCTGCAAGTGGGCGAGGATACGCTCGCGGTAGATATCCTGCGGGATATGCAGGATCAGCCGCCGGCTCTCCTGGGTGTGGACGATGGTATAGGGCTGGCCGGCATACATGATGGCCAGGTCGCCGGGATGCTGGGTGAATTCGCTGTCGCCCTGGTTGATCAGTACGCTCCCCTGCAGTTGGGTGGCCAGCAAGTAGTCTACATTGGCATCCTTGTCGATATCCTCCGAGCGTCGGTGGATGGCGATCGGATCGATATGGATATCGAACAGTTCCAGTTTCGCCAGCGGTAGCTCCCGACAGATGAAGTTCTCTATCGGCTTGTCGCGGATCTCGGTGGCCACCTCGACGTGGGCATGCTCCACGGACTCCTGGAGCTGATCACTATTATTATCGGAGCGGGAGTGCTCACCCGTCATCAACGCTCTCCACAGACCATTTATGGCACTCAGTATTGCCCTACAGGGATAGACAGTCAAGGGAGCGGGGGCCTGCACGGACAGTCAACCAATTACGCCTTAGCGGGCAAGACAGAGACTGCTTGAAACTCCTATTATTTCAGGCATCGTGATCAGTCCAATCAGGAAAACCAGAAATGAAATTAACAACCTTTGTGATCAAGGCCACCGGCGACAAGACCATCGGTGTATTCAAGGACGAGATGTTTCTCGACATCGTAGCGCTGAGCGACGGTACCGTGCCCGCCAATATGCAGGTGGTGCTCGAGCTGGGTGCGGATGCGCTGGCCCAGATCGGGGAGATCGCTGCGGCCGCGGATGGCACCAGCCACGCTTACAGCGCCGATGAGGTGGAACTGCAGTCCCCGGTCCGCCCAGGCAAGATCATCCACACCTCATGTAACTTCGACGCCCACCTGGAAGAGCTGGAGGGATGGGAGGCCAAGGAGTGGAAGGAGCATGGCTGGGACCAGTTCCATTTCGAACACCCCACCGGTTTCCTCGAGGCTCCTTCCTGTGCAGTGGGCTCCGGCGTGGGCATTGAAATACCCCGCTTCACTGAGCAGCTGGATTTCGAGATCGAGGTCGGCATTGTGATCGGCAAGGAGTGCAAGAACGTCTCCGTGGAAGAGGCCATGGAACACGTGGTCGGCCTGATGATTTTCAATGACGTATCGGCCCGCGACATCCAGGCTCGGGAACACGCCAACAACGTGATCCTGCTGGGCAAGAGTTTTGACGGCAGCTGCCCCTTCGGTCCCTACCTGGTGACCCTGGACGAACTCGAAGACGTCAACAACCTGGAGATGAAGCTCTACCTTAACGGTGAGCTGCGCCAGGATTCCAATACCAGGAACACCCACTACAACATGGCGGAGCTGGTGTCCTGGTGGTCAAACATGACCCTGGAGCCGGGGGACGTGATCACCACCGGGAGCCCTCCCGGCGTTATCTCCGGCATGAAGGACCCGGTATGGATGAAGCCCGGTGACCTGATCGAGTGCCACGTGGAGGGCCTGGGTTGCCTGGTCACTCCCATCGTGGAAAGCGCTTCCTGAGGAAAGAATAATGACAAATATAAACATGGACCTGGTCAACAAGGCCATCGACAACATCGACCGCGACCGACTGGTCAAGCTGGTTATGGACCTGGTGGATATCCCCAGCCCCACGGGCTACGAGGGCGATGTGGCCCGGGCACTTAACGATGTACTCAACAGTAGCGACTGCGGCATGAATTCAGTGTTGCAGCCGATCGGCGATGAGCGCTACAACACCCTGGGACGCCTGCAGGGCCAGGGCGGCGGCCGCTCGTTGATGTTCAACGGCCACCTGGATACCTCCTTCGGGCCGGAGCAGGCACACCGCGGGCTGGGTTACCAGTGCAAAGCCACCCTGGTCGACGACGAGTGGATTTACGGCATGGGCTCTTTCAACATGAAGAGCGCCATGGGCACCTATATCACCGCGGTGGAGGCCATTCACAAGGCGGGCATCAAGCTCGGCGGTGACGTGGTGATCTCCGGCGTGGCCGGTGAGATCGAGAAGTCCCCGGTCAACGACC
The DNA here is from genome assembly GCA_009937575.1 of Haliea sp. Classification (GTDB taxonomy): domain Bacteria; phylum Pseudomonadota; class Gammaproteobacteria; order Pseudomonadales; family Halieaceae; genus JAACFI01. The sequence goes on along the minus strand of JAACFI010000032.1, from coordinate 7,451 downwards.
ACGAGGGTCCCCAGTACCAGGGCTACGGCGTGGGCACCAAGTACGCAATCACCCACGGTGCCATAGCCGATTTCTGTATTCTCGGCGAGCCCACCAACATGATGGTGATACCCCGCCACTGTGGTAGCTGCTGGTTAAAGATCACCATACCTGGACACCTCATCCATACCGCATGGTCAGAGGTAGACAAGAACGCGATCAACAAATCGCGGCTGGTGCTCGATGCTATTCACGACTGGATTCCCGAGTACTGTGAACGCAACTCGCTGGGCGATTTCCAGCCCAGGGTCAACGTGTCTGCGATCGAGGGCGGCTGGAGTTGGCGCGGTGCACGTACCCCCGACAACTGCGTGATCTACATGGATGTGCGTACACTGCCGGAAGACCTGCCGATCAAGGCCTACAATGAGGTTCGCGATCTGATCAACCGTGTAGCAGACGACAACCCACAGCTGGCCGGAACCACCGTGGAACCCTTCATGACCGTCCCGGGTACCTCCATTCCAGACGACCATGAGCTGATCCAGACCATTAGCGCGGCGCACACCAACCAATTAGGCAAGGCCCCCGAAATGGGCATCGAGACCTGGATGTCGGACGCGGCGCACATGAACCGCTACGGTATCCCCACGGTGAACTACGGCAGTGCCGGTCGCATCCGCACCGGTGGTGGCGGCTTCTCCACCCACCAGGGCGAGGCCACCCACATCGGTGACATGCTGGATATCATCAAGGTATACATCCAGGTCATCATGGAGATCTGCGGCGTGGTGGAGTAAGGTACCCTCACCACTGGTTTGAAGCAGGAGCAGGATACATGAGGCCGGAAGATCGCTTCGAATTCTCGGCACTGCCCCAGCGGCCGCGGCGGGAACTGCCCGACGGCAAGCGCATGGCGGTGTACTGCGTGGTCAACGTGGAGGAGTGGGATATCGAGAAGCCCGTGGCGAGGGAGTATGTGTCCTCGCCTGCTGGGGTGGTCACTGTCCCCAATGTGCCGAACTGGGCCTGGCACGAGTACGGCATGCGTGTCGGCTTCTGGCGTATCCTCGATTTCCTGAAGGGTAAGAACCTGCGCGCCACCGGTGCGATCAACGCCCGGGTTTGCCTGGGCAAGGGCGAGCCGGTGGCCAGGGCCATGCGCGAGGCCGGCTGGGAATTCATGGGGCACGGCTATTACCAGGCGGCCCTGCACACCGTGGCGGACCAGCAGAAAAACATCCGCGATTCCTTCAGCGTGCTGTCAGACTACAGTGGCAGTGCGCCCAAGGGCTGGCTGGGACCGGGCCTGCACGAAACCCTGGATACCCTGGACTACCTCGCAGAGGCGGGTTTCCGCTACGTCACCGACCTGCCCATGGATGAACAACCAGTCACCCTGAAAACGACTTCCGAGCCGATGGTGGCCATGCCCTACACCCTGGAACTCAGCGACCTGCCGATGATGGTGGTGCACCAGCACGAGTCCCGCGTATGGTATGAACGCGTGGTAGACCAGTTCGACCGGCTCTACCAGGAAAGCGCCGACCAGCCGCGCATCATGTCCATGAGTATCCACCCCTATATCATGGGTGTGCCCCACCGCATCAAGCACTTCGAAGCGGCCTACGAGCATATGCTGCAGCACGACGATGTGTGGTTTGCGACCGGCGAGGAGCTCTACGACTGGTACATCGCGGGTTAAAGAGGTGCGCAGAGCGCACCCTACCCGTAAACCTTCGTTGATGAAATGGTGCGCAGTGCGCACCCTACCCATAAACCCCCGTAGGGTGCGCATTGCGCACCGATATCCCGATCTTCGATCAAGGCCCACCCTGCCAGTCAACTCTTAGGGCGCTGCCGATCAAGACAGTTTTCCGGCCCTTCCGTAACATCTTTCCCCATCATCAAACGACCATGGGAAAGATCGATGACCCAAGTTTCCAGAGACCAGGTTTGGACCAGCCCCCTCAACGACCAGCCCGAGGTGCAGGACGGCTTCAACCGCGATAAAACTGTCCGCTTTTACGACACCACCCTGCGCGACGGTGAGCAGTCGGTAGGGGTGTGCTTCACTCCCGACGAGAAGTTCGAAATCGCCTGCAAGCTCTCCGACCTGGGCATCAGCCGCATCGAGTCGGGATTCCCCCGCGTCTCCGCGGACGACACCCAGGCGGTGGAACGCATCCTGGCTGCCGGCCTCGACTCGGAGATCTGGGGCTTCGCCCGCTGCGTGCAGGCGGACCTGGACGCTCATATCGAACTGGGTACCGAGTACACCCTGATCGAAATCTCCACCAGCGACCTCAAGATGGAAGCCTACGGCTTCACCCGCGAGAAGGTACTGGAGCGCGTCAGCGGCTCCGTCAAACACGCCAAGGACAATGGCATCAAGAAGGTTAATTTCTTTGCGGTGGACAGCACTCGCAGCGACCTGGCTTTCCTGCGCGACGTGTACGGCACCGCGCTGGAGGCCGGCGCCGATGAGGTATCTGTGGTCGACACCATCGGTGCACTGGCGCCAGAGGCGGTCGAGAGCCTGATCGGCCAGGTCAAGTCCTGGGTTGGTGAAGACGTGCTGGTGCATTGGCATGGCCACAACGATTTCGGCCTGGCCACGGCCTCTGCTATTGCAGCAGTTCGCGGCGGTGCGGATTTCATCCAGGGCACCATCAATGGTATGGGCGAGCGGGCCGGCAATGCCGACCTGTGCGAGGTTGCGCTGGCATTGCAGTGTCTCTACAACGTACCGGTGGCCATTGACCTGAGCAAGGCGCGGGAAGTGTCGAGCCTGGTGCAGCAGGCCGGCGGTTACACCGTCGACGGCTGGAAGCCGGTGGTCGGTGAGTACCTGTACACCCGCGAGAGCGGGGCGGTGGCCAACCAGTTCCACATCCCCGCGGCCATTGAGCCTTACTCGGCGGACATTGTTGCCGCCGATCGCAAAATTGTACTCGGCAAGAAAAGCGGCCTTGCCAGCGTCGCCCTCAAGCTCGAGGAACTCGGCCTGAATGTACCCGCTGACAAGCACGGCGACATTCTCAGCGAGGTCAAGGAGCAGGCCACAGCGGCCCAGCGCCTGATGAGCGACGACGAATTCCGGGCCGTGGTGGCCCGTTACAGCTGAATCAAATTAGTAAACCTATTCCACAGGAGAATAAATAATGAGTGACGTTAACGTAGGTATCATTTTCAAATCGTATGAGCCCCTGTCTGCCATCAAGGCATACGCGGCCCAGACTGAAGCTTCCGGCTACGGTGGTGGCTTCTGGATTGCGGAGGCCTACCACTGGTTCCGCTCTTACGGCCTGGAAGCCCGCGGTTGTTTTACCGCCCTGGCGGCTGCCACCATGGCCACCAATGAAATTCCCATCGGTCTCGGCATTACTTCCCCGTATATGCGCCACCCCACCATCCAGGCTTCTGAGGCCGCCGGTATCCACGAGCTGTCCAATGGGCGCTTCATCATGGGCATCGGTGTCGGCAAGGTCGGCATCGAGTACCTTGAGTATGACGTGGACGTGATGAAGCCGGTGCCCGTGCACCAGGAGTCCATTGACATTATGCGCAAGGTCTGGTCCGGCGAGAAGTACGAGTTCAAGGGCAAGTTCTTCGAATCCAGCATGCCCGCCTACGATCGCGCTGCCGATGGCCTGTGCACCGATATGCCCCTGTACGTGGGCGCCACCGGCCCCTTCATGCAGCGCCTCGCCGGTCGCTCCAGCGACGGCATGCTGCTGGCCGGCCTGACATCCCCCGCGTTCGTCGAGTACGCTATCGACAACATGCGCAAGGGCGCTGACAAGGTGGGCCGCGACCTGCCCCACGACTTCCCGGTGGGCGGCGTGATCCTGGCGGCCTGCAGCAAGGACGGTGCCAAGGCGAAAGAGGCCACCCGCAGCTATACCGGCACCTATATTGTGAACAAGCTGCGCAACATCAAGAACGACGTGATCCTGGCCGGTTCCGGACTGCCCGATTCCACCTGGGATCCCTTCCGCAAGGCGATCGAGGAAGGCACCGCCGACAACGTCACTCACCTGGTGACCGATGAAATGCAGCGCCGCTTTACCGTGATTTCCGGTACCCCGGAAGAGTGTCTGGAAATCACCCAGGAGCTGGTGGACTCCGGCCTGAACACACCGCTGCTGGAAGTGGTCGGTGCGACAGAAGAGGACAACCTGGAGACCATCCGCCTGTTCGGTGAAGAGGTACTGCCGAAACTGCGTCCGGCTCCGGCTCCTGTGGCCGAGGCATCCTGAGCTACACTTGCCTTATCTGGAGCACAGGATAGATCGGGAGGATGCCCTTGAATGGAAACGCAACATCGGGAAACGCGATAGCCAATAACCCTCTGGGAACCAATTCCCAGAGGGTGCTGACCATCGGCGGTCTACTGCTGATCGCCGGGGGTATGCTGTTTGGTGAAATTTTCGCGATCTTCATCCTGCACCCCAACAATGCGCGGATCGGCGAGGCTATGTACGCCGCGTCACAATTGATCCCGCAGGGGGACGTAGAGGGCATTTTCGGCCATTTCCAGGCCATCGGCGGTTTTCTCGAGAACCGCGGTACCAAGGTGGATGCCCATTCCCACGCCATACATGTGGGCTATATTGCCCTGTTGCTGGCTGCATTGCAGCCCTGGGTGAACTTCTCCGAGGACGGCAAGCGCCGTGCGGCCTGGTTCTTCGTGGCCTGTGGTCTCGGCCTGCCGGTTTCGATCTTCCTGATTCACTACGTGGGCCTGGCCTACAGCCCGGTCGAGCATATCGGCTGGGCCAGTATCATGGCAGATCTGTTCGGTGCCTTGCTGTCACTGGCGGTGTTCCTGCAGTTCCTGGGACTCTGGCGCCACGCCCGCTCGGGCGAACGCCTGGATACTGGCCAGGGGCCTGGAGGAGGAGAACAGGCCTCGCGATTGTTGCTGGCAGGTGGTCTGCTACTGTTGGTGTGGGGCTTTCTGTACGGTGCATTTTACGCCGCCTGGCTTGAGTCGGGAAAAGCAATACCCGAGGTTGATATCCTGAAGTCCATAGTGACCAATGCGGCCTCCCAGAACCAGGAGCTTTTGGGCCAGGATTTTGCCGCTTACGGCAAGTTCCAGATGTACCGGGCCATCAATGTGGCGACCCACACCCATATCAACGAGATGGGTATTCTGCTGCTGTTATTGTCATTCGCCCAGCGCCTGCTGCCCTACAGCGACAGTGCACGCACCCGTTGGGCCATCCTGGCGGTGGCGGGCGGATTCCTGCTGCCGGTGGGCATCCTGCTGGAGATTCCCTACGGCGTGGTGGGCAGCGTGATTGCCGACAGCGCGGGTTTTGCCGTTATCGCCAGCCTGGTGGCCATGCTGCTGGGCCTGCTACGACATATCCGTTCGGCAGGGGAGGGCGCGCCATGACGACACCGCAACGCATGCTGATTCTGACAGGCCTGTTTCTGATCGCCTTCACCATGGCTTTCGGCGTCTGGTACGCAGTTTTCGACGAACACCAGACCCTGGTTGGAATGGGCGTACAGATGGCCACCGGTTTCGCCGAGATGGCCGCCGGCGAACCCGGGGCGTCCAGTGAGGCCCTGGAAAACTACGCCGCTCTGAGCCAGGAGTATCGCCGGGAAGTCCACGCACACGGTCACTGGGGCATGTTGTCCCTGGTGTTGATAATCATCGGGCTGGCGTTCAACCGTTTGGCCCTGAGTGAGCGCCATGGCCTGCTTCTGGCCTGGCTGCTGGCTCTCAGCGCTACCCTGTTTCCACTGGGTGTACTGATGCAGATCGGTCCCGCCGCTGGACTGGGCAAGCTGCTGACTGTCCCCGCGTCACTGGGGATGGTCGTCGGACTGCTGGTGTCTGCCTGGGCGCTGATCAGAAATCCACAGCGTGCCGCCGATTAGGTCTGCGCCAACTTATTTGAATTCGAGGTTAACCATGACTGCAAAAACAAACTGGGCCGCTTTCAACTGGGAGGACCCCTTCCTGCTGGAAAGCCAGCTGACCGAAGAAGAGCGCCTGGTGCGCGACACCGCCAACGCCTATGCCCAGGAAAAACTGGCTCCGCGCGTTCGTGAGGCCTACCAGTCGGAACAGACCGACCCGACTATCTTCCGCGAGATGGGCGAACTGGGCCTGATGGGCCCGACCATACAGGGCTACGGCTGTTCCGGTGTGAGTTACGTGGCCTACGGCCTGATCGCGCGGGAGGTCGAGCGGGTAGATTCCGGCTATCGCTCGATGATGAGTGTGCAGTCCAGCCTGGTGATGTACCCCATCTACGCCTATGGCAGCGAGGCCCAGCGGGAAAAGTATCTGCCCAAGCTGGCCACCGGCGAGTTCATCGGCTGTTTCGGGCTGACCGAACCGGACCAGGGTTCTGATCCCGGCGGCATGAAGACCAGGGCGCGAAGCGTGGAAGGTGGCTACAAGCTGAGCGGGGCCAAGATGTGGATCTCCAACTCCCCCATCGCCGACGTGTTCGTGGTCTGGGCCAAGGACGACGAAGGCGTGATCCGCGGATTCGTCCTGGAAAAGGGCATGGAGGGTCTCAGCGCACCCAAGATCGAGGGCAAGCTGTCCCTGCGCGCCAGTATTACCGGCGAAATCGTCATGGACGAGGTGTTCGTGCCCGAAGAAAACCTGCTGCCCAATGTGCAGGGGCTGAAAGGCCCCATGGGCTGCCTCAACAATGCCCGCTTCGGTATTTCCTGGGGCGCGCTGGGAGCAGCGGAAGCCTGCTGGCACGCGGCACGACAGTATGTACTGGATCGCGCGCAGTTCGGCCGTCCCCTGGCGGCCAACCAGCTGATTCAAAAGAAGCTGGCGGACATGCAGACCGAGATCAGCCTGGGGCTGCAGGGTTGCCTGCAGGCCGGACGACTCAAGGACAGGGATGCACTGGCACCGGAGTTGATCTCCCTGCTGAAGCGCAACTCCTGTGGCAAGGCGCTGGACATCGCGCGTATGGCCAGAGACATGCACGGTGGCAACGGTATCTCCGATGAATACCCGGTGTTCCGGCACATGTGTAACCTGGAGACCGTCAATACCTACGAGGGTACCCACGACATCCACGCCTTGATTCTGGGCCGTGCCCAGACCGGCATACAGGCTTTCAACTAGTCACCATGATTTCTGAAACCTCCCGGGACTACTGCCAGCGCTACGGTGTACAGTCCATCCGCCTGGCCGAGGTGCCGGGGGTGGTGGAGAACGCCGATTCCGTCTGCGATATCGTCATCGATTTCGTCGACGGCTACCGGGTGCAGTTCAAACTGCCCACCGCGGAAACGCCCGCGGCGGACGGGGTGGTGGAACTCGGCGCCCAGGGGGAGGTGCACGTGGAACACGGCGGCGCCGGTACCGACGAGACGGCAGTTGCCGGATTTTTCAAGAGAATCGAATCGCGCCTGGCGAAAATCCAGCACGAGCAGTCGGTACAGAACATCACCTACCTGGGTAATACGTTCAT
>JAACFI010000031.1 GCA_009937575.1 Haliea sp. | reverse complement strand
GCGGTGCGCGACTCGGTGGAATGGTTCCGGGAAAACGGTTACGCCTGAAAATCGGGCTGTTTATTGACCCATTCGGTGTCGACAAACCGCCAGCAGCGCTAAGCTCCATAAAAAAATGGGGTTTATTATGGAAAAGCTTACCTTCCTGGATTCATCATTCCTGCGACTGGAGTCTTCCCGTCACCCGTTTCATGTCGGTGGACTGATGATCCTCAAGAAGCCGCGTGGTGCGGGCGGTAATTACCTGCGTCGCCTGGCCTCCCGCGCCGGCCAGCTCAACGAGGCCTGGCCGATCTTCAACAAGAAACTGAAAGACGCGGACGACCTGGCAAACAGCGCCTGGATCACAGAGGACAATTACTGCCCGGACCGCCATGTGCTGTACTACGCGCTGCCCCACCCCGGGCGAATGGAAGACTTGCTGGCGCTGGTGTCCCGGGCCCACGAACGTCAGCTGGACCGCAACCGCCCGCTGTGGGAAATGCATATCATCGAGGGGCTTCAGGGCGATCGTTTCGCCGTCTACTGCAAGGTGCACCACGCCCTGGTGGACGGCGTCGGCGCCATGCAAATGCTCAACTCCCTGCTCACGGCATCCCCTTCCAGGCGCATTGACCTGGAGGAGATCCAGCCCCATGCCAGCCAGCAGCATCAGCGCCACAGCCTGCTCCACGACCTCGGCGATATGAGCCGCGGCCTGCTGGAACAGTACCGCGCGCTGCCGCAATTGTCCTCCCTGTTCGCGCACATGGGTCTCGATGCCCTCAAGGGCGAACAGGAGAGTATGAAGCTGCCATTTACCGCGCCGCGCAGCATCTTCAATACCGAGGTAGATTCCGCCCGGCAGGTGATCATCTGCGACATGCCCTTCAACCAGGTGCGTAACCTGGCGCGGCGGAGCGGGGGAAGTATCAACGACGTGCTGCTGGCCGTTTGCGGCGGGGCGTTGCGCCGCTACCTGCTGCAGCAGGAGTCCCTGCCGCGGCGCTCCCTGGTGGCGGGCCTGCCGGTATCCATCAAATCAGCCGGCCAGCAGGCCGGGAACCAGATCAGCTTTATACTCTGCCCCTTCTTTACCACGGAAGAGGATGATTTCACCCGCCTGCAGCGGGTCATCAAGACCACCCGAAGGGCGAAGGCGGAGTTGGCTGAAATGTCCACCACCGCCAACCAGGACTTCACCAACCTGATTATGATGCCCACGGTGCTGCTCACCCTGACCGGAAACGCTACACTAGTGACGCCAGTGATCAACGCGATATTCTCCAACGTGCCGGGCTCGGGCGAAAAGCTCTACCTGGAAGGCGCAGAACTGGAGGGACTTTATCCGCTGTCGGTGGTCACCGATAACATGGGGCTCAACCTGACAGTGATAAGTTATAGCAAAAAACTGTGCTTCGCCGTCACCAGTTGCCCCACTGAGCAGCCCGGGATAGGTGCCCTGGGCGACCTGCTTAAAAGCAGCTTCCGTGAATTGCAGCGATCGGCCAAAGAGCGCCTGTAACACCAGGACTCAGTTTTGGCCTGGATCCTCCCGGGTGGGGCCGATGTTCTCCCCGTCCAGGGTGAAATGCACCTCGTGGGCCTTGAGCACACCCTGGCACTCACTGCACCGCACCTGGGCGTGCAGCGGCCCACCGCAGGGCGTGTGGGTCAGTTCCATGGGCCTGCCTCGCCCCTCCGGGTCGCACCACTTGTCGCCCCACTGCAGCAGGGTAATAAACCAGGGGAACAGTCCCCTGCCCTTGTCGGTAAGGTGGTACTCATAGCGCATGGGGCGCTGCTGGTAGGCGACCTGCTCGAATATCCCTTCCTCCACCAGTAGTTTCAGGCGATCCGAGAGGATGTTGGTCGCCACCGGCAGCTCGCTGTGAAACTGGTCGAAGCGGGTCAGGCCGTGGTAGGACAGGGCGATAACGTTGGAGGTCCAGCGATCGCCGACAATATTTATCAGGTTAAGGTACAGGGCGCGCTCACTCGGCACTTCGGTTATCGCAATAGAGGAACGCCTGCGCACTTTCTTTTCCCGCACATCGCGGGTTGCACCGGGACCCGGGGAATAACCCACGTCCTCCATGTACACCAGTCCGTCACAGGAATCACAGCGCATTTGCGCCACGAAGGGCTTGCCGCATCCGGCGTGCACCAGCTGCACCCGGTCGAGCTGCGGGTTATGGAACCACTCGCGCTCCCAGGCAACCGCCATCATCGCTGAATCGTACAACTCGATAGACTTGGCGGTCAGGTGATAACGCGGGCGACGGCCACCCTCGGCACCCCCCTCCTCCTTGCGCAGGCAATCCACCTCCTGCAACCAGCGCAGGCGATTGGACAGCACACCCCGGGATACGCCCATGGCGGCCATCATATCGTTGAAGGAGTTGATACCCCACAATACTTCCTGGATGATCAACAGGCACCACTTGTCGCCGATCTGGTCCAGCGCGCGATTGATCGAACTTGCGCGCGTAGTGAATTCAGATGGCTCGGAATTCGTCATTGTGTCCCCTGTAGGGTCGAATGCATTCGACCTCAATCCCCTTGGGGTCGAATTCATTCGACCTCAATACTAAAACAGCCCCTCTATCTGACCCCGTTCATTGACGCAGATATTGTTGGCCGCCGGCTGTCGCGGCAGGCCCGGCATACGCATGATATCGCCGCACACGACAACAAGGAACTCGGCGCCCGCCGCCAGCGCCAGCTCACGTACTTTCACCCGGTGGTTGCTGGGGGCACCCAGCAGCCCCGGATCGGTGGAAAAGCTGTACTGGGTCTTGGCCATGCACACGGGAAAGTGGCCGAAACCCTCCTGTTCGTACCGCTCGAACTGGTCGCGTATCTTCTGGTCCGCATCGATATCGTCCGCGCCGTAGATTCCGCGGGCCACGGCCCGGGTCTTTTCCCACAGGCTCATATCGTCGTCATACAGCGTGCGGAATTGCGTATGCCCTGCCTGGCAGAGCTCCGCCACGGCTGCGGCCAGGCCCTCGGCGCCAGCGCCGCCGTCCGCCCACTGGGTACAGACGTGGGCCCTGACACCCCGCTGCTCCACGTAGGCGGTGACGGCATCGATCTCCGCCTGGGTATCCGTGGCAAAGTGATTGATGGCCACCACCTGCTGCACACCAAAATGCCCGGTATTGCGAATATGCCGGCCCAGGTTTTCCAGCCCGCGCTGTACCGCCGCCACGTCCTCCCGGTCCAGTTCAGCGCGCGGGACGCCGCCGTGCATTTTCAGCGCGCGCACGGTAGCGACCATCACCACCGCATCCGGGCTGAGGCCCGACTTGCGGCACTTGATATTGAAAAACTTCTCCGCACCCAGGTCAGCGCCGAAGCCGGCCTCGGTGATCACGTAGTCCGACAACTTGAGGGCCGTGTCGGTGGCAATGATGGAATTGCAGCCGTGGGCGATGTTGGCAAAGGGCCCCCCGTGGATGAAGGCGGGATTGTTCTCGAGGGTCTGCACCAGGTTGGGCGCCAGCGCATCACGCAACAGGGCAGTCATGGCCCCGGAGGCCTGCACCTGCGATGCCGTCACCGACTCCCGGTCCCGGGTGTAGCCGATGACGATGCGGCCCAGGCGTTCCTGCAGTTCCGCCAGGTCCCGGGACAGGCAGAATATCGCCATCACTTCGGAGGCCACAGTGATATCGAAACCGCCCTCCATGGGGTAACCGTTGGAGGGCCCGCCGATACCGGTAACCACCTCGCGCAACTGCCGGTCATTGATATCCACCACCCGGCGCCAGGTCACCCGGCGCAGGTCCAGGCGCACCTCGTTACTCCAGTGGATGTAATTGTCTATCATCGCCGCCAGCAGGTTGTGGGCGGCGCCGATGGCGTGCATGTCCCCGGTGAAGTGGAGGTTGATGTCCTCCATGGGTACCACCTGGGCCATACCACCGCCGGCAGCGCCTCCCTTGAGCCCGAAGCAGGGACCCAGGCTCGGTTCCCGCAGGCACACCGAGGCATTCTTACCCAGGCGATTCATCGCGTCGGTGAGGCCGATGGCCACGGTCGTCTTGCCCTCTCCCGCGGGCGTCGGGCTCATGGCAGTCACCAGCACCAGTTTCCCCCGGGGACGTTCGCGAAGGCTATCGACGTAGGCCATATCCAGCTTGGCCTTGCTGTGACCGTAGGGAATCAAACACTCTGCGGGGATCCCCAGGCGCTCACCGACCGCGGACACCGGCAGCATCCTGGCCTCCCGGGCAATCTCTATATCAGGCTTCATTACTCTCCCCTGGCATCTCCTGCAGTTGCTAGTGTAGCCCATGGCACTGGCGATCATAACAGTGCCCCGAAAAGGCAGGGACAGCCCGCCGCCTGTGAATTTTTTCACAGATCACAAACTTTCATTGACCCGCACCGGCGCCCGGGCGCACTATAGCCACATGCCCTCGGGCATAAAGAACTTTCCAATGCAAAACCTCGAGTGAGAGACATGACCACGTTTCAACTGAAACAGGCAGACAGTTCCCAGCGACATGGCGCCATCGCCGTGATGCCGGTGGTTTGCCTGTGGGCAGGCAACGTGGTTTGAGGAAGCACTGACGTAGACAGACAATGACAGAAGGCCTCCGAGAACCCTGGTTCCGGAGGCCTTTTTCTTTTCCCCAGAAAAATTCTCTCCCCCCAGGGTTCCCGGCCGACAGGGGCGAGAACCGTGAACAGGCTATTACAGAACAATATCCGCACCATTTACCTGATGGGATTCTTCCACAGCTTCATGGTGGTGATACCCGTATTCGTGCCGCTGCTGCAGGGGCACGGGCTGTCCATGAGCGAAGTGTTGCAGACCCAGGCCATGTTCGCTCTCACCATCGCCCTGTGCGAGGTTCCCTCCGGTTACATTGCCGACACCTGGGGCCGGCGCGAGACTATCCTGCTCGGTGCGGCACTGAATGCGGTGGGCTTCCTGTCACTGCTGGGGGCCGACAGCTTCATGGATTTCCTGCTGTACGAGGTCATCCTCGGGGTGGGATTCAGCCTGATCTCCGGCGCCGACCTGGCTCTGCTGTACGACACGGAGCTGTACCTGCAGGAGCGCGGGCTGCCCGGGGGCGCCGGCCCGGGCAAATCCCTGAGTCGGTTGATCGCCATCGAGGCGGCGGCCTCGGGCGTCGCGGGGGTGGTGGCCAGCCTGCTGCTGCTGTGGTCGCTGGACGCGGTTGTACTGGTGCAGGCCTTCACCGGCCTGCTGCCACTGCTGCTGGGGCTGACCCTGGCAGAGGCGCCGCGACCGCGCAGGCAGGGAGAACACCGGGATAATGCCCGGCGCATCGTCGACCTGTTACTGTTCGGCAAACCGGTGGTGTTCTGGACGGCGTTCGCCATCGCCGTATTCGGGCTGCTGGCGGTCTACGTGTTCTGGATCTACCAGAAGTACTGGGAACTGCAGGGTGTCCCGCTGGGCTGGTTCGGTTACATCTGGGCGGCCTTTGCGCTAACCGTGAGCCTGGCAGCCCGTTACAGTGCCGCCCTCGAGCAGCGACTGGGCACCCGTGGAGTACTGTGCTTGATCGCCCTGCTGCCCCTGCTGGGTCTGCTGGGCATGGCCCTGGGCAGCGGCTGGATCGGGGTGTTGTTCGGCTTTGCCATTCAGATATCCAGGGGACTGAGCATGAGCCTGTTCTACGAGGCCCTGAACCGCCGGGTCCCCGGCGATTTCCGGGCCACCGTGAACTCACTGGTCAGCCTGGCGGTGCGGGCGATCTTTATCGTCACCGGACCGGTGTTGGGGTTTGCCCTGGACCACTACGGCATGCAGGCCACCCTGCTGGGCCTGGTGGCCCTGTTCGCGCCGGTGGCGGCCCTGGTCCTGGTTCCCCTGGTGTTGCGCATCCGCCGGGAGAGAGCAGACGACAAGGACCCGGCGGTCGCTCCCGCCTGAGGGGACTGGCGGCCCGTTTTTGCGTTACACTGACCGCCGCCGGGCCAGCCCGGTGGCGGTATTTCACAAGGAGCAGACATTGGCACCATTCCTTCGCGCTCTGGCAATGGCAGGCATGCTCACGGCCACAATTCCATCGTATGCGGGCACCGACCAGAACCCGGAACAGTCGACAGCGGCGGACGGCTGGGACTTCGCCGTATCGGCGGCTGAGCTGTCCGACCTCTGTGACAACAGTCTACAAGGGGCCAGGGAGGCCTTTGCAACGATCGAACAGGACAGTGCACCGGCAACCCTGCAACGGGTGTATGGCGCCCACGATGCCATGATGCTCGACCTGCAGGCCATCCAGCACGTGTGGTATTTGAAATCGGTCCACCCGGATACAGAGGTGCAGGCCGCGGCCGAAGGCTGCATCGAGGATTATTCCGATTTCGTCGTGAGCATGAGCCTGTCACCGGATTTCTATCGTCGGGTGGCGGCCATAGACACGGCTTCCCTGTCGCAGGCGGAGAAGCTGATGATAGAAAAACGGCTGCGGGACTTTCGCCAGGCGGGTGTCGATCGCGACCAGGCAACTCGCGACCGGGTGCGGGCACTGGTAGCGGAGATCACCGAACTGGGCACGCAGTTTGACCGCACCATTCGCGAGGACCGCCGCTTCGTGGAAGCCACCCCGGCACAACTTGCCGGCCTGCCCCCGGACTTTCTCGACAACCATCCGGTGAATGACAAGGGTGTGGTACGACTGTCCACCGACTATCCCGATTACTTCCCGGTAATGAAATACGGTGCGGACGACGACCTGCGTCGGCGCCTGTTCATGGCGCGGATGAATATTGCCACCCCGGATAATGAAAAAAACCTGGAAACACTGATCAAAAAGCGGGCGGAGCTGGCCGCGCTGCTGGGGTACGACAGCCACGCGTCACTGGCCATGGACGGGCTGATGATCGAGAACCCCGACCGCGCCCATGCATTCCTGTCCGAGATCGCCGGCGCGGTACAAACACCCGCCGCAACGGACATGAACATCCTGTTGCAGCGCCGGCAGAAAATCGACCCGGGAGCGGAAAAAGTACAGGCCTGGCAGGCTTCCCACCTGTCCAACCTGGTCAGGCAGGAGCAGTATGCGCTGGATGCCCGGGAAGTGCGCGAGTACTTTCACTTCGACCGGGTCCAGTCAGGTATTTTCGAACTGACCGAGGACCTGTTCGGCGTGCGCATCGTACCCTGGGAAACCGCCACCTGGCACCAGGACGTGACGGCCTGGGAGATGCGCGAGGGGAATCAGGCCATTGGCCGTTTCTACCTGGATATGCACCCCAGGGCGAACAAGTACAAGCACGCCGCCCACTGGACCCTGCGCACCGGCCTGAAGGACCGGCAACTGCCCCTGTCGGGCATGGCCACAAATTTCCCCCGGGGATTGATGGAACACACCCAGGTGGAGACTTTCCTGCACGAGTTCGGCCACCTGCTGCACAACATGTTTTCCGGCACCCAGCAATGGCTGGATATCTCGGGCATGTCCATGGAGCGGGATTTCGTCGAGGCGCCGTCCCAGATGCTGGAGCAGTGGGTGTGGGATTACGACACCCTGCGCCGCTTCGCGCGCAACGAACAGGGAGAAGCCATACCCCGGGGACTGGTCGAAAAAATGAATCGCTCCCGCCACTTCGGCGAGGCCGCGGGCATCGCCGGGCAATTGTTCTACGCCAACCTGTCCCTGAACTACTACAACCGGGAGCCGGGCAGTTTCGAACTGCTGCCGCTGCTGCAGGAATTGCAGGCCCGCTATTCGCCCCTGCCCTACGTAGAGGGCACACATTTCTATAACAGCTTCGGGCACCTGAACGGCTACTCCTCAAACTACTACATTTACCAGTGGTCCCGGGCCATTTCCACCGACCTGTTCAGCCGTTTCAAGACCCAGGGCCTGCGCGACCGGCAAACTGCCGACACCTATCGGCGCAAGGTGCTGGCCCCCGGTGGCAGCAAACCCGCCGCGGAAGCGGTGGCGGATTTCCTCGGCCGTCCCTTCTCCACCGACGCCTACCGGGACTACCTGGGTCAACTGCGGCAGCAATGAGGACTCCCTGGTCTGACATGCTGCCTTGACGAGAGCGGTGTTTCGGGCAATTCTCCACGTTTACCGGCAAGTGACCCAGAGAGGAATATCACATGCAACAATTATCAGGACAGGACGCCATGTTCCTGCATGCGGAACTGGACGGGCTGCCACAGCATATCGGCGGCGTCAGTATCTACGACCAGTCCACCGCCCCCGGCGACAAGGTGCGTTTCAAGCAGATCCTGGCCATGCTGGAAGACCGCGTTCACCTTTCACCCATCTTCCGCCGCAAGCTGGCTTTCGTACCCATGGGCCTGGGCCGCCCCTACTGGGTGGAGGACCCGGATTTCGACATGGAGTACCACGTGCGCCACATCGCCCTGCCCAAGCCCGGGGACTGGCGCCAGCTGTGTATCCTGGCGGCGCGCATCCACTCGGTGCCACTGCGCCGGGACAAGCCCATGTGGGAGATGTATGTGATCGAGGGCCTGAACAATATCGAGGGTTACCCGCCAAACTGTTTCGCCCTGCTGCTCAAGGTACACCACTGTGCCATGGATGGTGCCACCGGCACCCAGTTCATGAATATCGTTCACGATCTCTCCCCGGAAACTAAAAAGGTGGGCAAGGCGCCACCCTGGATTGTCGAGAGGCCATCCAAGGCGCGCATGCTGGGCCAGGCCTATTTCGATGCCTGGCGCAAACCGGGAGAGGTGATAGATGTTCTCAAGCAGGCGGGTCCGGCTTTCATGCGTATCCGCCGGGGCAAGAAAGAACAGCATTTCAAGAGCCTGGAAGACAAGCAGACAACCCGTTTCCAGGGCAAGATTTCCCACCACCGGGTGGTAGAGGCGCGCAAGTTCGATTTCGAAGAGATCCGGGCAATCAAGAACGCCGTGCCCGGGGCGACTATTAACGACGCGATGCTGACCATCGTCGCCGGGGGCCTGCGCAAGTACCTGGACAGCAAAGGTGAACTGCCGGACAAGACACTGGTGACCGGCTGCCCCATCGACGTGCGTTCCCCGGAAGAACGGGCGGCGGGAGGCAACATGGTGGGATTCATGAATGTGGCCCTGCGCTCGGACATCGAGGATCCGGTTGAACGACTGAAAGCAGTCCACGAAGAATCCCAGTCGGCCAAGGCCTATGCAGAGGCCCTGGGGCCGCGGTTTGTCGTGGATCTCACTGACGTGATGCCCGGCAATGTATTGTCACTGGCGATCCGCACCGCCGCCGCCACCGGCCTGTCGGAGGCCGGTGTGATCCAGAACACCATCGTCACCAACGTCCCCGGGCCGCCCTACCAGCTCTACATGTGCGGCGCGGCGCTGGTGGACGCCATCAGCCTTGGCCCCCTGCTGCCCAACGTGGGCCT
This sequence comes from Haliea sp., assembly GCA_009937575.1. Taxonomy (GTDB): domain Bacteria; phylum Pseudomonadota; class Gammaproteobacteria; order Pseudomonadales; family Halieaceae; genus JAACFI01. Next base: position 13,843 of record JAACFI010000031.1, on the reverse strand, counting down.
GTTCCACATCGTGTACAGTGCGGTGCAGAACAAAAAGGGCTCGATCAACCTGTCCTTGACCGCCTGTCGGGATATGCTCCCCGACCCGGACTTCTATGCCGACTGCCTGCAGGCCTCCTTCGAGGACTTGCGGGCAGCCACCGCGAAAAAGAAGAAGCCGGCGGCGAAGAAAAAACCAGCAGCGAAGAAAAAAAGGGCGCGGCGCAAGACCGCGTAGTACCTGGGGGCCTACAGCCAGCGCTTGATCAGTTGGTGGACGTCAACCCGGGACTTGAGCCGGCTGGCCAGCATGAACATGCCACCGAGCTTGCGGTGGAAGTACACCGCGTCGGTGGGCGGCGCCTGCCAGAAATCCCGGTAGTCGGTCACTTCCTCCGCCAGCTCTGACATCCGCGCCGCCATGGTGGAGCGGCCGAAATCGTAGGGCCCCTCCTCCCGCAGGGGCTCCAGCGCCAGCAGGAACAGATCCAGTACCAGTGCGCGGTACTCGCTGTCCGCATCCCCCATGGCGTAGCCCAGGCGCTCGGCCGCGGCAACCAGGCGGTCGTGGTCCTCCTTCATGGCAGCCTTCACCAGTTTGCGGTAGTTGTTGACGAAACCCGCCTTGAAACGCCGGGTGGCGCCGAAATCCAGCAGCACGATTTCGCCGCTCTGGCGCCGGTACTGGTAATTGGCGAAGTTGGGGTCCGTCTGCACCATACGCAGTTCGAACAACTCCATGAACATCAGCTCCACCAGGGCGCTCATTACCCGGTCGCGCTCCTCCTGGGGTAACTTGACGATGCTTTCGATGGGATCGCCGCTGACATAGGTCATGGCCAGCACCGTGGTGCGTGTCAGGTCCGGCAGCACCTCCGGCACCCGAAAGCGCTCATCATCGCGCAACATGTCGCCGAAGGCCTGCAGGAAATCAGCCTCCTTGTGATAATCCGCCTCGTCCTTGAGCTGGCGCTTGGCGTCATCCAGCAGCGGCTTGATATCCAGTTCCGCCGGCAGCAACCCGGACATGCGCAGCAGGGTCGCGATATTATCCACGTCGCTGTCGATACTGGCGGCCACGCCGGGGTATTGCACCTTCAGTACGATCTTGCGGCCATCCGGGGACAGGGTCTTGTGCACCTGCCCGATGGACGCCGCCGCCAGGGGCTTGTTTTCAAATCCGTAGAACAGCGATTCCCAGCCCTCGCCGTAGGCCTCGGTCATCACCTTCTGCAATTGCTGCGGGGGCATGTAGCGCGCCTCGGAGCGCAACCGGGCGAGGATGTCCGCCAGTTCCCGCGGCAGGAATTCCCCGGTATCCATTGACAGGATCTGCCCCACCTTCATCGCCGCACCGCGCATGGTGGCCAACTGGTCCGCCACCCGCCGGGCGTTAGCCGGGGTCATCAGCATATCCCTGGCTTTGGGCCGCTTGCCCGCACGCAGCTGCCGCGTGCCCTCGGCGAGCATGCCGCCGGCCACACCGCTGGCCATGCGCGCCACCCGGGCGAACCGGCCTACTCGGCTGGTGGGGATGGGCTTGTGACCGTCATCCCCCTTTTCTTTATTGCCTGCCACGTTGCTCGAGTGCCTCCCAGCGCCGGATATGTGTCATCACCATGTCGTGACCGTTAAATTCGGCCTCCAGCACGGCTATGAAGCTAAATACGCCGGTAAGCTTGCGGGCGATCAGTGCAAAATCACGGGAGGGAGGGGTGAAGTGACGACTGGTAGTGGATACAGCGGCCTGTTTACCCGCCCGTCGCATCAGTCGCGACTCCGCCCAGCGATATTCTCCACTGTCATTGAGGTATTGCGCGGGGAGATTTTCCTGCTGCCGCAAGGGCTCCAGCAGGTTGAGGCAGAAATCGGCGAACATCTGCCGACCCTCCTCGCTGGCATCGGGCTGCAGGCAACCCAGGCCGATCAGGCCGTCCACCAACCGGGGGACGTCCTGTTGCAGTCCGCCGGCAATGATATGCCGCAAGTGGAAGAGAAAATCTTCCGAGCAGTCCAGCACCGAGCCGAAATCCAGTAACACCAGCACATCGTCGCCAGTCTTCCTGCGGCGGTCATCAAGGCGCAGCAGGTAGTTGCCGAAATTGGGATCGGTCTGCAGAAAACCCCAGTCGTACAATTCATAGAAAAACAAGTCAAGCATACCCTTTGCCAGGGTGTTGCGCCGTTCAATGGAGAGCCTGGAGACATCGGGGTCGGTGACCGAAAAGCCCTCGATAAATTCCAGGGCCAGAACGGTGTCAGTACAGAATTCCTCGTGTATCTGCGGCACCTGATAGCTGAAGCCACTGACGTCGATCCCCTTTACCAGGGAGGCCATCCGGTTGGTAAGGGCGGCCTCCCGCCGGTAGTCGATCTCGTGGTGCAGGTGCGTGCGCATGGACTCCAGCCAGTCGTCCAGTTCACGTCCGGCTTTCACCCAACGTGCCAGCAGCAGCATGCGCACCACCGCGTCGAAGTCCGAGTCGATCACATCGGCCAGGCCGGGATACTGCAGCTTGAGACAGATCCAGTCCCCGGTGGCGCGCACCTTCGCCAGGTGCACCTGGGCCAGGGAGGCGGCGGCGATGGCCTCCGGATCGATCTCCAGTTCGTTGAAACGGTCCCCCAGGCTGTCGCGCACGAAGGACTCCAGTGCATCCCAGTGCAGGGGCTCGGTCTGGTCCGACAGGTCCCGCAGGGCCTCCACCAGAGCGGGGGGCAGGAACTGTTCCCCGAACAATGCCAGCATCTGCCCGATCTTGACGTAGGTGCCCTTGAGCTTGCCCAGTTCGCGCACGAAACGCCGGGCTTCGCGACGGGCGAACTCCGAATCATCACTGTCTGCGCCGCGGCGCATGACCTTTTGTACCGCACTGTCCACCGCCAGTGCACCGCCGGCGCGGATGCCTGCCAGGGACACAGAGAGGCTGCGGGGAATGGCCTTGCTCTTCAGGCCACGCTGTTTTTTCGCCATGTTACCAGGGACGCCAGAATTTTGGGGCGGCTAGTATATACGAAGCCGGGCACAACAGATATCCGCATCTCGCGCAGTCTCTTTTGCCTCAGGATCAGGTGTCGAGAAGCAGGGCCGCCAGGCACTTGCGATGGTGCCGGGCATCGCCAAACTGCTGCTGGCTCCACTGGGCGCGGCGGATATACAACTGGGCGTCGCATTCCCAGGTGAACCCCATACCGCCGTGAAACTGCACCGCCCGGTCGCCGGCATAGCACAGGGTATCCGTGGCCTGGGCCTTGGCCATGCGACAGGCGATCTCGGCGTCCCGGTCCAGTGGGCCATCCCCCGCCAGGCTGGCCGCATGGTAGACAAAAGAACGCCCGTCATCGAGGGCGGTAAGAATATCCACGGTGGGATGTTTCAGCGCCTGGTAGGAACCGATCAGCCTGCCGAACTGTTTGCGGGTCTTCAGGTAATCGACCACCGTCTCCAGGCAGCTTGCGGTGCTGCCGGTGGCTTCCGCCGCAGTCAACAGGGCGCCCAGCAAGCGAAAGTCGCGCAATGCCGCGGCCACATCTTCACCGGTGACCAGGGCATCCACCGACACATTCACGCCGGTGAAGTCCACGGTCGCCGCACGCCTGGTCTGGTCGATCAGGGTACAGGGCGTCATCGCAGCCTCCGGCAACTGCTCCGCGCGCACCACTGCCAGGGCCGGGGCATCGCGATGCCGCACCGCCACCACCAGCAGACTGGCGGCAGCTGCGTCGGCTACGTATTTCTTCACCCCCTGGAGACTGCCCGTATCGTCGACGGTGCAGCACAGGTTGTCATCACCCCAGTCCTCGTTCTCCAGCAGGGCCACCGTGGCAGGGATTCCGGCGGCGATCTCCGCCAGCAAACCCTCTGCCTGCGATTCACCCGCCGCGCGCAACAGTAGCTGCGCCGCCAGGGTGGTACTCAGCAACGGCGTGCCCAGCATGGCGCGACCCATCGACTCCGCCACCGGCACCACGGAGGCGATACCCATACCCGAACCACCACAGGATTCCGGCAGGGCGATACCGGTCCAGCCCAGGGACACCATTTCGTCCCACACTGCCTGGTCGAATCCGCTGTCGGTCTCCAGCTGCTCACGTACCCGGCTGATCGGGGACTTGTCGCGGCAGAACTCGCGGGCCACGTCCAGCAACATCGCCTGCTCTTCGCTGAAATGCAGGACTGTATTTCCTATCACTGACATCTGCTGACCCCTTACTTCGGCAGGCCGAGAATATGTTCAGCGACGATATTGGCCTGTACCTGGCTGGTACCGCCGCCTATGGTAGCGGAAAAACTGTTGAAATAGGCCCGCTGCCAGAAGCCCCCCTGGCGCGCGTCGGCGTCACCCACGTAGAGGGCCCCGTCAGCCCCCTGCAGGTTGATGGCCAGTTGACGCATACGCCGGGTCATCTCGCTGATACGCAGTTTGCGGGACAGGGGCAGCGAGCCGGGATAATCGGTATTCAGTGCACCCACTGCGGTTCGCCTGTCCCCCAGGGCCAGGGCCTTCTCCTCCATAATCGCCTGTACCAGTTGGTCGCGCACCACCGGGTCGCTGAGTACCGGCTCTCCGTCGCGATTCACATCGCGCAGCTGCTCGATCATGTCATCGACAGTCACCCGCACCATCGCCAGGCCACCGGCTGCACCCGCCTCGGCGCCGCGCTCGTACTGCAGGGTCTGCATGGCGATTTTCCAGCCCTGCCCCTCCTCCCCCATCAGGCAGTCCGCTGCGATGCGCGCATCGGTGAAGAAGGTCTCGGTAAAACCGTACTCGCCGGTGATCTTGCGGATAGGGCGAGTTTCGATGCCGGGGACGTGCATGGGAGACAGGAAATAGGACAGGCCGTCGTACTTGCGTTGCGTGTCGGGATTGGTGCGCGCCAGCAGGATCATGTATTTGGCGAAATTCCCCATGGTGGTCCAGATCTTCTGGCCGTTGATGACGTACTCGTCGCCGTCGCGCATCGCCCGGGTCTGCACGTTACCCAGGTCGGACCCGTGGTCCGGCTCGGAGAAGCCCTGGCACCAGACATCCTCGCCACTGAGGATCCCCTTCAGATACTTCGCTTTCTCCGGCTCGGTGCCGATATCGTTGATCAGGGGGCCCGCCCAGCCCAGGCCGATCACATTGAAACAGATGGGCACCCCGTGGCGGCGCATTTCCCGGTCGGCGACAGCCTGGAACGCCGGGCTGACACCACCGCCCCCGTACTGTTTCGGCCAGGCCATCCCCAGGTAACCAGCGGACCAGACCTTGTGCTGCCACTCCCGCAGGAATTCCAGCTGCTGCTCATCGCCCACCTCCATGAAGCTCTGGGGCAGCAGGAAGCCGGGGTCCGCGGGTTTGTTGTCCCGCATCCAGGCGGACACCTCGGTGCGGAACTCGTCCAGTTCCTGCTCGGTGACACTCATCGGCTTTACTCCTGCCCCGGAAGTTGCAGGGGTTCCCCCTGTTCGTCCGCGCGCTTGAAGGCCGGGCGTTCCATCAGACGCTGCAGGTAGGCGGCGGTCTGCGGCTGGTAGCGGTCATCCAGTTTCAGCGCGCGACCCAGGTAGAGGGCGTATGCCACAGCGATATCGGCGATAGTGAACCGCCCGTCCACCAGGTAGTCGTGAGTCTCCAGGTGCTGGTCCAGCCACCGCAGGCGAGCGATAAACCACCTGGAATAGTCGTCCGCAACCGCCTGTTTCTCCGGTGTGGGCTCCAGGTAGTAGTAGCGCATGGCGATGGTCTGGGGAAAGGTCAGGGTGGCGTCGGAATGGTGAAGCCAGTTGAGGTAGGCGCCGTACTCCGGATGGTCAGGCCGCAGGCCGAAATCGTATTGCTGGTAGCGGTCGACCAGGTACTGGCAGATGCCCGCGGATTCCGTCATCTTGGTGTCACCGTCGACGAAGTAGGGAACAGTTCCCAGGGGATTCACCTCGAGATAGTCCCGGTTGAACACCCGGGGCGGGAAAGGCAGGATCTCCACCTCGTACTCCAGCCCCATTTCCTCAAGTGCCCACAGGGGCCGCAGGGAGCGGGCCCCGCTGCAATGCCATAATTTCATCGTCACACTCCGTACTGTCTGGTTGCAAGGTCTCGCATGATCTCTTCGGAGCCGCCTCCGATGGCATTCACCCGCACCTCCCGGTAAATGCGTTCCACGCGGCTGCCGCGCATGTAGCCGATACCACCCAGGATCTGCATCGCCTCCCGGGCACAGAATTCCATGGTTTCACTGGCCTGCACCTTGAGCAGGGCGATGTCCCCCGGGTTGGGATTGCCTGCCTCGATGGTCTCGAAACAGACCCTGATATAGGCCTGGGTGGCATTCAGCCTCTGCTTCATCTGGGCGATTTTGTGGCGAATCACCTGGTGGTCCGCCAGCCGCTTGCCGAAGGTCTTGCGTTCCCGCGCCCACTCTACCGCTTCCTCCAGGCAGACGCGACCCAGTGCCTCCATGGCCGCTGCCATGGCCATGCGCTCGCCGTTGAAGTTAGTCATGATCACCAGGAAGCCCTGGTTCTCCTCCCCGATCAGGTTCTCCACCGGCACCCGCACGTCGTCGAAATACAGGGTGGCGGTATCCGAGGCCCACCAGCCCTGCTTGCGATCCAGTTGTGTACGGCTGAAACCCTCCGCGTCGGTGGGAATCAACAGCATGGAGACACCGCCGGCGCCCTCGCCGCCGGTGCGCACCGCGGTGGATACCCAGTTGGCGCGCATGCCTCCGGTGATGAAGGTCTTGGAGCCATTGACGACATAGTGATCGCCGTCGCGCACCGCGGTGGTCGCCAGTTGCGCCACGTCGGAGCCGCCGCCGGGTTCGGTGATGCCCAGGGCGATATGTTTCTCGCCGGCGAGTACCGGCGGCGCGATACGCTCCTTCAGTTCGTCGCTGCCCCAATTGAGCACCGGCGGCAGGCCGATACCGTGCACCATCAGGCTGGCGGGGATTCCCCCCACACCGATGCGTGCCAGTTCCTCGTTGGCGATCCACGAATGCCACGAATCGATACCCTCGCTGATGCCGCCGTACTGCTCCGGGTAACCCAGCCCCAGCAGGCCCACCGCCGCCGCCTTGGGCCACAACTCGATCGGGATATGGCCGGCCTCGTCCCAGTCCTCGGCGTAGGGGATGATTTCGCTGTCGATGAACCTGCGCAGCTGGGTGCGCCACTCGTGGTGCTCCTCACGCAGGTTGGGATTGGGCATACGGGCACTGTCGAAATCCAGTGACATGCGGTGTTCTCCGGCTGTTTGTCGTCGGGAACCGATCATACTAGGTAAGTCCCCGTGTTGTCGCATGTGCTGCGGCGGGAATCCCGCGGTTCCCTACGCCGGCGGACTGGGCTACCCTCCCCACTGGCTTATCCTGTAATAGCATTCCATGAACAAGATAGAGGAAGCGGGCTCACTGCAACAGGGCCACCCCGTCTGGCAGCTGGCTTTTCGCGCCGGTTTCCTGGCGGCGGGACTATTCGCAGTGGCTGCCATGGTGCGCTGGCTGCTGTGGATGGAGGCACCCCGGCACTGGGACTATCGCCTGCCCCCCAACTGGTGGCACGCCCACGAGATGGTGTTCGGTTTTGCCATGCCCGTCGTCGCAGGCTTCCTGCTCACGGCGGTCGCCAACTGGACGGGCATCAGCGGCACCCGCGGTTGGCGACTGCAGATCCTGTTCGGCCTGTGGCTGCTCGCCCGGGCCCTGCTGTGGCTGGCCCCCGGACAGGTGGCGCTGGCCTGGGCGGCAGACATGGGTTTTCTTCTGCTGCTGACCTGGGAACTGGGCAGCCGCGTGTGGGCGGTGCGCCAGTGGCGCAATATGTGGTTCCCGCCGATTCTGCTGGCGTTGGCGGCGCTGGATTCACTCAGTTTCCTGCACTCGGACGACCCCCTGTTTACCACCCGGCTGTTCTACGGCACCCTGTGGATGGTCACGACCCTGGTGGTGATCATCGGCGGCCGGGTCATTCCCCTGTTTACCGGCAACCGCCTGGGCATCAGGATCCCGCCCCTGCCCCAGGGCATCGAGTACCTGGCCATCAGCGTCACCCTGTTGATCGGCCTGGTGTCAGCGCTGTTGCCCTGGCAGGCGCACATGAACTGGTTCTCGCCCCTGTGCCTGGCGGCTGGCGTGATCCACCTGTACCGCCTGTATCGCTGGCAGGGCTGGAAGACCCTGCGCATTCCCCTGCTCTGGTCCATGCACCTGAGCTACCTGTGTATTCCCCTGGCCCTGTTTGCGCTGGCCCTGTCGGGTGCTGATCCGGTGGCGGCGAAAAATACCATGCACCTGCTGGCCATTGGCACGCTAGGCGGCATGATCCTGACGATGATGTCCCGGGTTTCACTGGGGCACACCGGTAGATCCCTCGACGAAGTTCCCTCCTACATGGCCGGGGCGTTTGCCATGGTGCTGCTGGCGGGCCTGGTCCGCGCGTTTATGCCGCTGCTGGGCCCCGGGGCGAGTCCGTGGGCGTGGCGTATATCCGCAGCCTTGTGGATCATGGCTTTCTCGCTGTTTCTTTGGCGTTATGTGCCGGTGCTCACACGGCCGCGGGTAGACGGCAAGCCGGGGTGATTGATCCGGGGTTTGATGGTGCGCAGTCCTGCCCCCCGAGCAGCCTGGATTGGGCAGTTCTGCACAGAATTGGCAGGAGGGCTCGCAGGTGTTACTGCCTATAGGGTAATCTTGGAACCCTGAGAACACGGGGGTGCTACTGCTGGACTGCACTTCCCGCGACAGAGACGACAACTGATGATAGATGTAAGAATGTGGGGCCGCGCCCTGGACCAGATGCCCAAGCTGTCCAAGAGCGAGTGGCAGGCCCTGGACCCGGTCGCCAAGTGGCTGATTGCTTGCCGCGCCTCGGTGTTGTTTATGACCTTTACCGCCGCGGCCCTGGGCGGCCTGATGGCCTGGCGGGCCGGTTCTTTTCAGTGGGACCTGTGGCTGGCAACGGTGCTGGGATTGATGTTCGCCCACGCCACCAACAACCTGCTGAACGACTATACAGACTCCCGTCGCGGCATCGACAAGGACAATTACTACCGCAACCAGTACGGCGTTCACGTGCTGGAAGACGGGCTGATGAACGAGGGGCAGTTCTGGCGCTACCTCGGCGTCACCGCCGGAATCGCCCTGCTGCTCGGGGGCTGGCTGGTGTGGCAGCGCAGCGGCCTGACCGTGGACCTGATGCTGGCGGGCGCCTTCTTCGTGCTTTTCTACACCTGGCCGCTTAAATACTACGGCCTGGGAGAGCCCGCGGTGCTGCTGGTCTGGGGCCCACTGATGGTGGGCGGCAGTTACTACGTACTGGCGGGCCACTGGAGCTGGGCCGTGGCCTGGCTCAGCCTGGTGTTCGCCCTGGGGCCGACCACGGTGCTGTTCGGCAAGCACACGGACAAACTGGAGGCTGACCGGAGCAAGGGAGTCAATACCCTGCCGGTCATTCTTGGGGAGCGTCTGTCACGGCGCTGTGTGCTGGGCATGATCGCCGCCCAGTACCTGCTCAGTATTGGCCTGGTACTGTCGGGCAGCTTCGGCTGGCCCCTGCTGCTGGTACTGGCCAGCCTGCCGGCACTGCCCCGATTGTTCCGTGTCTACCAGCACCCCAAACCCACGGAGAAGCCTGAAGGCTACCCAGACGAGGTGTGGCCACTGTGGTTCTCGGCCCACGCTTTTCGCCACACACGCAGGTTCACCTCCCTGTTCCTGGTGGGGGTGGTGGTAGATACCCTTCTGTCCTGAACCGACAGCCTGCCCTCTATACCCGCACGTCCCACGCCAGTTGGGCCTTTGTCTCTATCCTGTGTTTGAACTCGCAAAGGGCGTAATTCCACAGCACATCGTGGATAAATTCAGGAAACAGCATCCTGAACAATCTCCAGTAGATCCGGCTCAGGAACGTGTCACCCCGGACGTAATCAAAAGCCAGGTAGACGGTAACATCACAGTGGCCGCCAGACAGAGGCGCCACTTCAAAGACAAAATCCCCACCGTGAGCAAAACCATCCCGCACCCGGTACACCAGCAGATTGTCGTCCTTGACAGGCTGTTGCTCAATGGAGAACGAGATCAAACCACCGAATACGGAATAATGGATAATACACCCCGGCTGCAGGGGTTCTCCCTGCGAGCGGCGGATCTTCACCCAGCGGGGATTCAGGTAGGGGCGGCCTTCCTCCCCGAATTCCCCCAGAAGTGCAATCGCGTTGTCAGCCGATGCGCGGACGCGAACCGAGTAGACACACTCGAATTCTGGCGGACGAGCATTTGAAACTGTATCCGGTCTCCGCGGCAATAAGGATGCTCGCTTCACCTCCAGTTCCCTCACGGATACAACTGTGGGAACCCTGCCTATGCCCCGCCAATCGAGTCCGAAAAGAATCTCCGCGATCCGGTTGCGCATGGTCACGAAAATCCCGCCCCACAGGATCAGCCACAGGGTGGCCGGGCGCAGTATGGACCAGGCGATATCCTCGTAGGCACCATCACCACTCGATATGGCCCAGAAAATCCGTTTGAATCTTCTGTCCCTCTCGGGCTTTGATTTTTTCTCGCTGGCAAAGGTCTGGTAAATGATCCGACTCATGGTGGGACTGGTGAAAAACCAGCGGTAGACAAAGAAAATTATCGCTGCATAGCGATTATCCCTGCGGAAACGGGCTATCGTCGGTCCGTATCCGCGTTGCAGGCTCCGGCAGTCGATACCCTCTTGCATGACGGCGCTCGCCATGCTCTCCGCCATATTGTGCGCGGACAAAATTCCATCCTTGTAGAGACGACAGGTGGCCATGTCCCCCACTGCCGCAACCCGGTGAGCGAAGGGCATTGTCGCAGTGCCGACCACCAGGCTGGGGTTGCAGATACAGCGTATGCTGGGCTGCATTTGCGGCGGCAGCGCTCTTTGTATCTGAGGCAGGGCCAGGAAGTCCATGATCACCCGCAAATTCTGCTTATGGCTGAGAGACGCCTCCACGCTCTTCCCGATCAGCGTTACCGTGATATAGCCACGTTTGGAAAGGATGGAGCACATATCGAGTTTCAGGCGACCGGAACTGCTCTCGATAAAATGCAGCTCACCTTTTATAGGCCCACCGGTTTCTATAGCCTGGCCTGTTTCGCCGAGCCCTGCCAACTCGAAGATCAGGGCCTTGCGCACTCGGGGCGGGACATACTCAGGCTGTAATCGTTGCAGCAACTCCACGGTATTCGGTGGGCTGAGACTGCTTTCGGGCTTCTCGTTGACGCCTCCGGCAAATACCACGAAGTCCGCGGTCAACTGATGTTCCTTCCCGTTGGCGCTGTAGGCCAGGTCAAGGCCTCCATCCTGGTTGTAACCGGCGCGAAAAATTCGCCCCCCAACCAGCTCGGCGCCAAAATCCATAGCGATACCAAGCATCATGGCATCGAAACAATCCTGGCGATGCTGCCCGAAGGGCAGGGTGCCACGGTATACCGATACCAATTTCCGACCCCTGGGTATCGGCAGGACCACACTCTTCCAGTTACCCTGAACCGTTATGGAAGTAATATCCGCCTGCACCACCTCTGGCGGTAGTGAAATATTCAGTTTCTGTAGGGCTTCGTAAAGCGGAGGAGAAATCCCGCCCGCACACTGCGGGCAACCGGCGTAGGGCCCCCACTTTCGGTCCGGGCCCGCATCCCTGGGTTGGCAATTGCGCTCAAATACCAGCACCCGGATGCGACGCCCAAGCTTGCGCGCCAGGTTAAGCAGATGTATAGCGGAAAATGCACCAGCCGGCCCTCCGCCTATGATGGCAACCGTTGCGCCATCTTTGAGTTTCTGTGGGTGGCCCGACATACCCACTCGCCCCCCCTAAAACTACATGACCCTTTACAAAGCATAGCTGGACGGAGTCCTGTAATCATCAGGCAGACTTGACCTGAATCAACATCGAACAAAAGAGTTTGCGATGCGCCCAGTTTTTCAACTGAAATGCCCCCGGGTCGATAATCTGCTGGTACCACTGTCAGGTATGTAATAACTTGCACCACTAATGAGAAAAACGAGTTAATGGGGCAATGTTTCGAGTATCAACTGCGCTGCGATACCTCGTCGCACCAATACTTTTGCCTGTGCTGATGTTGAACGGGAACATCGGGCAAGCGACGGGGGAGGAAAACGGCGCCGCCGGCACCGAGCGCTGCCGGGAATGCCATGACTATGCCCCTGTCGATCACGTGGAACGCCTGTTAATGGGCTCCCACGGGATCACCGAGGAAGCGGGATTCACGCGCGGCTGCGAGGACTGCCACGGCGCCAGTGCCACTCATGCCGACGCACCCCGCGACGTCCCCCCGGCCACCAGCTTCGGGCCCCGCTGGAAAGCCACCAGCGCGGCACAGGATACTGCCTGTCTGGCCTGCCACGAGGAAAATACCGCCGCGGACTGGCAGCACGCCCTGCACATGCTCAATGAGCTGACCTGTGTTCTGTGCCACGACATCCATACTGAGGAAGACCGGGTATTGCTGCCGGAGAAACAGGCCCTGGTGTGTACCGGTTGCCACAAGGCACAGACCACGGGTATACACGGCCAGAGTGAAAATCTGCAGCAAGACCCCCCCTGCAGCAGCTGCCATAACCCGCATAATCACGAATCCGCCGGGCCGCAAATGCAGGCCAACCAGTCCCTGGGCTGCCGCCATTGCCACGACCTGGAGGGCATGCCCGACGACCCCTGGGCGAGTGCAAAAGCGCTGGAATACCACCGCGCCATGCAGCGTCCGGGGCACACCTGTCTGGAATGCCATAGCGGAGTCGCCCACGGCGACGCGGCTGAACCGCCGTTACGGCCGGAAAATGCACCAAAATTGGGCAAATAGTAAGTGACGGCAAGCTCACAGCGTCTAAACTTGATTTACATCAATTTCGACTCAGATCGGCTCTCGGAAAGTTGGCTTTGCAATTTGGCATATACAATACTTAAATAAGGGTGGTTTCCACTTAAGGACAATTAATAACATGGCTGGCAATCGCCTCAAGGTAGTCTGTTCGCTGTTTTTGTGCTTTTTCGCACTGCTGGCGGCCACCTCGCTGTCCGCGCAGGATGAAGCCGCCTGTTTCGATTGCCATGACAACGAGGAAACCAAGACCCACGCGGTATTCAAAACTGTCCACGGTTCCCTGGGAGGCGGAGATGTCGCCGCCTGTACCGCCTGCCACGGCCCCAGCGAGGCCCACAACCGCCGCGGTCGGCGCAATCCGCCCGATATCAGTTTCGGCCCGAAGTGGCCGTCCGAGACGGAAACCCGCAACGGCAGCTGCCTCGCCTGCCACGAGCAGGGGGACCAGCTGTTGTGGGCCGGCAGCGCCCACGAGCAGGAGAACATGACCTGTGACAGCTGCCACGCCTCGCACCAGCCTGCCGACCTGTCCCTTGATGCTGAGGAGTCACAGCAGCAGTGCCTCACCTGCCACACCCAGGTGAAGGCCCAGATCAAGCTGCCCTCGCGCCACCCCATCGCCGAGGGCAAGACCGCCTGCGTCGACTGCCACAACCCCCACGGATCGCTGGGCGACGCGGCCCTGCACCAGGTTTCAGTTAACGACAACTGCTTCAGCTGTCACCAGGAGAAGCGTGGTCCCTTCCTGTGGGAGCACCCGCCGGTGGCGGAGGACTGTTCACTGTGCCACCGCTCACACGGCTCGGTTAACGACCGCCTTATGACTGCCAGGGGCCCCGCCTCCTGCCAGCAGTGCCACGCAGCGGCGTTCCACCCCAGCGTACCCTACGGGCGTGAGGGATTGCCCACCGGCACGGCCAACCAGAATCTACTGGGCAAGAACTGCCTCAACTGCCACAGCCAGATCCACGGCTCCAACCATCCGTCGGGAGCGCGCTTGACA
>JAACFI010000244.1 GCA_009937575.1 Haliea sp. | reverse complement strand
GACAGAGTGAATTCACGCTGCTGTTTCACGGCCCGAACCACGTGGGCGACCCGCTCGAGCAGGCGCTCCAGGACTTTCCATCGCCTGTCTATGGCTGCTCCACTTCCGGTGAAATCACCCCCGAGGGCTATCACGAGAATACCCTGTCTGCCATCGCCTTCGGGCGCGACTTCTTCACCTGTGTCGCCCGCCGCATCGATCAGCTGGGGGCGTTCGGCTTCCGACAGGCGGCGGAGCTGGTTCCGGCAATGAAAAGCGAGTTGCGACAGCGCGCACCCGGCGCGGATGCAGCCAGTACTTTCGCCCTGCTGCTGATCGACAGTAACAGCCAGCGGGAAGAGTTCGTCGCCGCGGCCCTGGGCAGTGAACTGGGCAACATACAGCTGGTCGGCGGCTCCGCCGGCGACAATTGGCAGCTGGGGCCAACCCCCGTATTGTTTGACGGCCGCTTTCACAACGACAGCGCGGTACTGCTGCTGGTGCATAGCAAGCTGCCCTTCCGCCACTATAATTTTCATAACTTCGTGGCAACGGAGCAACGCGGCGTGATTACCTCCGCTACTGCCTCGCAGCGGCTGGTTCATGAGATCAACGGCGCTCCGGCGAGTACGGAACTTGGCCGCATCTGCGGCCTGGGTGAAACCGAGGTCGATCGCGAACACCTGGCCCTGCACCCGGCCATAATCACCGTGGGCGAGCGTGCCTATCCCCGGGGATTTACTGAAATACTCGAAAACGGCACATTGCGCTGTGCCTGTGCGATCGACGAGGGTGTGGTGTTCCGGGTGGCGGCCCAGACTGACTACATCGACCATCTGGAAACGGCCCTTCAGCTCATTTGCGATGACCTCGGGGATTCGCTGCTGGTGTTCGGACTGGAATGTGCTGCCCGCCGCCAGACCGTGCAACAACAGGACCTGGGCGCCCGTGTCTCGGAATTGTTCAGCCGGTACAATGTGTGGGGGTTCAGCTGCATGGGAGAGCAGTCCAACGGCCTGAATATGAATCATTCCTTCAACTGCCTCGCGTTCGCCCTGCCCCGATGAAGCCAATCCCAGACAACGCCGCGACTTCGCCAGAGCATCAGCGCCTGGCAGAGCTGGAGGAGGAAGTCCGGCGCCTGCAACGCACCAACCGGGTGCTGATGGACCGTGTGGAGCAGCGCATCAATGACGAGGGCGGGGCCTTCGCTGCTTTCCAGGCCGCCAGCCGGCTGGAGAAAACCATCGCCGAGCGCACGGCGGAATTGCGGGTGCTAAATGAACGGTTGGAGCACGAACTGGACCTGCGTCGCAATTTCGAGGGCGCCCTGCTGCGGGCCAAACAGGAGGCGGAGGACGCCATGGCCAGCCGCACCCGGTTCCTGGCGGCGGCCAGTCACGATCTCCGCCAGCCCCTTAATGCCGCTGTGCTCTACCTGGAGGCAATGGATCGCAAGCAGTTGTCCACAGCCAATGAAGACAGTTTCCGGGGCATCGGCCTGGCCCTGGATACCCTGGACAGCCTGCTCAGTGTCCTGCTGGATATTTCACGCCTGGATAGCGGGGGGTTACACCCGGAACCCTGCCACTTCGCCCTGCAGGCGCTGTTTTCCCGGCTGGCCCAGGAGTACGGCTCCCTGGCAGAGGCAAAACAGCTGCGCCTTGAGGTCGAGGATACCGACGCCGTGGTTCACACGGACATGATGTTGCTGGAAACGGTGCTGCGAAACCTGCTGAGTAACGCCATCAAGTACACCGACCGGGGAAAGATTTCGATGGCGGTGATCCCCGCGGCACAGGGCTTGCGGATTACCATCGATGACACCGGCATCGGTATCCCTGCGGAACACCTGGACAGGATATTCGATGAATTCTGGCGCGCCCCAGGCAGCAGTGTCAGTGAGAAGAACAGCATGGGGCTTGGCCTGTCCATCGTCCAGAGGATCAGCCGTCTGCTGGACAGCAACATCGCCGTTAACTCCACACCCGGCAGCGGCAGCCGCTTTTCGCTGCAAGTGCCCTGCGGTGACAGCCGGCTGCTGGCCGACGTCGACTCACCCGCGAGGGCTTTCACCGGCGCCAGCTTCAGCGGCTGCCAGGTGGTGCTGGTGGATGACAACAGCGAGGTATTGCGCAGTATGGAGCGACTGCTGAAGAGCTGGGACTGCGAGGTGGTAGCCGCGACGGGCGTTGAGGAAGTGTTGACCACGATCATCGATCGGGATCTCTCACCGCAGCTTCTGCTGACCGATTACCACCTGGCTGACGGCGCCAGGGGAACCGACGCAGTCCGGGCTATCAATGCGGAAATCACCTGTCCGGTACCGGCTATCATGATCAGCAGCGATAATTCCGAAGACCTGCGCTCACAACTGGAAACACTGGATATTCCATTGTTGACCAAGCCCATCCAGCCAGCGCGCCTGCGTGCGCTGATGCTGCACCTGCTGGCAGACTCTGCCGGCGTTTGAAGCGCCCGTTGGTTGTTACGATTTCTTCTCGCGGACGGCGATGATTGCCTGCAGGCGGTTTTCCACACCGAGCTTGCGCAGAATCGCGGAGACGTGGGCTTTTACCGTGATCTCCCCTATGCCCAGCTCACGGGCGATCGCCTTGTTTGACATGCCGCGCTCTAGAAGTGCCAGCACCGTGCGCTGTCGCGGTGTGAGGGCAGCGGCGCCATCGACCTCCCCGCCATCCTGCAGGCCAGCCCCAGCAGGCGCAGCCGCCTCGGCAAGGGCCTCCGACGGCACGTACACTCCGCCATCACGCACCAGTTGCAGGGCGTGGCGGGTGACTTCCATACCGGAAGACTTGGGCAGGTAGCCGGCGATCCCCAGCTTGAAGCAGTCCCTGACCAGGGCCGGATCGTCCCGGGCGGAACAGACAATCACCGGTGTCGCCGGCGCTGCTGCCCGCAGCCGCGAGAGTCCTTCGATGCCATCGGCATCCGGCATGCTCAGGTCCAGCAGCACCAGGTCGATGGTGCCCTGCTCGAGTTGTTGCAGGGCGGAGGCGATATCTTCGCACTCCTGTACCAGGGCATCGGTGAATACCTCGCCGACCACGTTGCACATGGCGTTGCGGTACAGTGGGTGATCATCCGCGATCAGTATGCAGTAATTTGCCCCGTTCAATGCCTCGCCACCTCCAATTCACCGTCCGGACCGTACTCGGAACGCACCAGCAGATCGTTGTAATTCTGCCGGTCGAGGATACCCCGCGTCGATCGATCGGTCATCGAAACCAGCCAGGTCACCAGCAGCGCCAGGGGCAGGGTGAACAGTGCGGGGTAGTTATAGGGAAACAGCGGGCGCTCGAAACCAAGCACCGACACCCACACCTGGGGCCCGATCACGATCAGCCCGATCGATGACAGCAGGCCGACGATAGCGCCGATCACGGCACCGCGGGTGGTGAGCCCCGGCCAGTACAGGGAGAGGAACAAGATCGGGAAATTGACCGAGGCGGCCACCACCATGGGCATGGTGGCGATAAAGGCGACGTTCTCGTCCTGGAACAGGATGCCCAGAATGACTGCGATCACGCCGATGACCACGGTGGTGATGCGCGTCAGTTGCAACTCCCGGTGCGAGTCCGGCCTGCCCTTGCAGATGACCTCGGCGTAGAGGTCGTGGGAAATTGCCGCCGCACCGGATACAGTCAGTCCGGCCACCACCGCCAGGATGGTGGCAAAGGTGACGGCGGACATAAAGCCGGTCAGCAGGTCGCCGCCAACCGCACTGGCCAGGTGGATGGCGGCCATGTTGCTGCCGCCGATCAGCCTGCCCTCACCTGTGAAGAAATCCGGCTGCTGGTAAAGCAGCGCTGCCGTACCGAAGCCGATGATCACCAGCACCAGGTAGAAATAGCCCATGAACAGGGAAGCATAGAACGCGGATTTCTTGGCCTCCTGCATGCTCGGTACGGTAAACAGCCGCATCAGGATATGGGGCAGGCCCAGGGTCCCGAACAGCATGGACACCAGGATAGTGGTCACCTGCACCGGATCTTTGAACAGCAACCCCGGAGACAGGATTCCCGCTCCCTTCGGATGTTCGTCGACAGCCTGCTGTAACAGTGCCTCGAAGCTGAAGCCGGTCTGTGCCAGTACCAGGGCGGCGGTGATGGTCACCCCGGCAATGAGCAACAGGGCCTTGATGATCTGCACCCAGGTGGTGGCGAGCATGCCGCCAAAGGTGACGTAGGCCATCACCAGCACGCTGACGCTGATGACTGCAATTTCGTAGGGGAGGCCGAACAGGAGCTCGATCAGCTTCCCTGCCCCCACCATCTGCGCGATCAGGTAGAGAATTACCACCACGATGGTACCGCTCACGGCCACCAGTCGGATCCGGGTGCGCTCAAGTCGCTGGGATACGACGTCGGTAAAGGTAAAACTTCCCAGGTTGCGCACGCGCTTTGCAAGCAGGAAAAGCAGGATCGGCCAGGCGGAAAACGCACCGATGGCCAGTACCAGGCCGTCGAACCCACCGAGGAAAACCAGGCCGGTGATACCCAGGAAGGAGGCCGCCGACATGAAATCCCCGGCAATCGCCGCGCCGTTCTGCAGGCCGGTGATTTCGCCACCGGCGGTGTAGAAATCCTTGCTGCTGCGGGTCCGTTTCGCCGCCCAGTAACTGATGGCCAGGGTGGCGGCGACGAACACCAGGAACATGACAATAGCCACCGGGTTGAGGGGCTGGCGGGCCACCTCGCCCTCGATGTCGCCAGCGGCCTGAACGGCGCTTGTGCACAACAGCCAAATTGGCACACCTGCCAGCGGGACTCCCGATGAACACCTCACCGGCCCGCCCTCTCTCGGGCGCGGAAGAGGAACAGCAGCTCAAGAAGAATAAACGAAACCACAAGCAAGGCGAACATCACCAGGGGACCCGGTATCGCTCCCAGCGCCAGCGCGGAGATATAGCGACCGCCGGTTTCCGTGTAGTTGAGTACGAAGGAGAAGTACAGCCCGACCGTGGTGATGGTAAACAGGAAGCGCAGTCGCGTCTTGCGACGAATGTCCTGCAATTGTGCCTTGCTGTCCACGTCAGTTTCCCGGTTGATAGTCGGAGTCGTTTCTACAGGGTGGCAGGTCCTGCAGTTTACGGTAAAGGGAACGCACGCTGATACCGGCGATTTTTGCCACCGCTTCCTTGTTATTATCGTGCCTGCTCATCAATTGACGCAGGTAGCGCTGCTCCATGGTCTTCAGGCTGACGTCCTCGCCCGCCTCCGGGTCGGTATCTGCGGCGGGTCGGGCAGGCGAAACCTCCAGGCACTGGCGTATCACGGAGGGATCGATGACATTGGTATTGGCAAGCACTACGGCTCGCGCCAATATGTTGCGCAATTCGCGGATATTACCGCGGAAATGATTGCTCTTGAGCAGCTTCAACGCCGATTCGGTGAGATAGTAGTCCCTCTCATTGTCCGGATCCTTCAGCATGCTGCGCGCCAGCAACGCCATGTCCCCCAACCGTTCACGCAGGGAGGGCATGTGGATGGGGAAGACGTTGATGCGATAGTACAGGTCCTGGCGGAACTCTCCCGCTGCCACCATCGCCTCGAGATCGCGATGAGTGGCGCAGACCAGGCGAAAGTCCGTCTGCTTGACCTGGGTGCTGCCCACCGGACGATAGGTGCCGGTCTCGATCAGGCGCAGCAGCTTGACCTGCAGTGGGTAGGGAATGTCGCCGATCTCGTCCAGGAACAGGGTGCCGCCATCGGCGGCTTCAGCGAGTCCCTGGCGGGTGTAGTTGGCGCCGGTGAAAGCACCCTTCACATGACCGAAAAGTTCGCTCTCGAACAGGGTTTCGCTGAGACCCGCGCACTCCAGGGTTACCAGGGCTTTCTCCGAGCGCAGGCTGGCCTGGTGCAGGGTGCGGGCGGCCAGTTCCTTGCCGGTACCCGACTCGCCAAGCAACAGCACCGCGGCATTGGTGGGCGCCACCCGGGTGATCATTTCCAGCATGCGATTGAAAGCCGGACTGGTGCCCACCATGGGACGGTCGCCCTCCCCTGCACCGGCCACCGGCACCGGCTTTAGCAGCTCGACAAAGAACCGCGGATTGCCTGCCTCATCGAGGATGGGCAGCATCTCCACGTCTACGTGTTCCTCGCCGCGGGGGGTCTGGTGGATGTGCAGTACCCGCTCGCGCTGGCCGGAGACGGTCGCCGCGGCCAGCGGGCAGTCCTCTCCGGCCTGGTCGCAGGGCCGGTCGTAGTCGTGGGAGATCTTGTAGCAGCGGGGCTGGCCGCCGCTGGTGTCGATAGCGCCGTACTTGTCCCGGTACAGGTCGTTGGTCGCCAGGATCTGGTACTCGGGATTGACCAGGATAGCCGGGTGCTCATAGCTGTCGAGCATCCGCGCCAGGGTCGAATTCATGTCGCTTGCAATGATTTCCATGCCTGCCAATTCTGTCTCGACACTTGCCAAATCTGGCAGATCTGTCGACAAAGGGCAAGCGCTCCCAGCTCAACCAAAGCATTCTATATATTTAATTTGCTTTATTATCAATATTTTATATTTATTTTCTAAAGTTATTTGTACATGGCACGGGGATTGCTCTTGGCTGGCCACGTCCCCAAAGGCTGATCCCGGAAAGCAGATAACATGAGGATGCACCATGAACAAGGCAGTTGAACCGAACATCGATGTGAGCGTTAAACCCGAAGTCACGCCCTTTTTCGATGAGCCAACCAATACCCTGTCCTACGTGGTCAAGGACCCCGCCAGCCGGTCCTGCGCCATCGTCGACTGCGTGATGGACCTGGACTACCCCTCGGGGTCTGTCAGCTTCGACGGCGCCGAACGGATCATCGACTTCATCCGCGAGCAACAACTGGAAGTGGAATGGATCCTGGAAACCCACGTGCACGCGGATCACCTGTCCGCGGCCCCCTACATCCAGAAACGCCTGGGGGGCAAGATCGCCATCGGCTCCCACATCTC
>JAACFI010000243.1 GCA_009937575.1 Haliea sp. | reverse complement strand
GTTTCTGCGGTCAGTCTCTGGTAAGAGTCTCTAACTCGCAGACTGCATGGCGGAGAGCGAGGGATTCGAACCCTCGATAGGGGTAAACCTATACACCCTTAGCAGGGGTGCGCCTTCAGCCACTCGGCCAGCTCTCCGTAGGTTTTAGTGGGATGCGGGGTGGCCGCTTCCACAGGCGCGGCATAATACCAACAACCGTTGCAAAATCAAAGCCGTAGGGTAGTCTTGCGGGGATTTACTTCTGCTCTGTCGGCTTGGTTTCGTCGTCGTCCTTGATGCGGTTGTAGATCTCTTCGCGGTGTACCGCCACGTCGCGAGGTGCGTTGACCCCGATGCGTACCTGGTTGCCCTTTACGCCGAGCACGGTAACGGTGATGTCATCACCCACCATGAGCGATTCACCGACCCTGCGAGTTAATATCAGCATATCTGTCCTTACTGTCACGTCCTGTGCTGCGGTGCAGACCAACAAACACACGACAATCCTTTTCCCGGCCCTGATTCACCCGGTTACTGACAATCTCACTCTTATTAGTTTTAGTTGAGATTACCCGAAACGCAATGTGAGAACATAAAGCCTGGTTTCACATTTCGCTCTGCGTGCCACCCTTTGTTAGGCAGCGTTTTCGTCTTCCGGTTCCTTCTCCAGCTCGAAAGAGGAGTGCAGTGCGCGCACTGCCAGTTCCAGAAATTTTTCTTCTATTATCACCGAAATTTTGATCTCAGAAGTAGTGATCATCTGAATATTTATTCCCACCTCGGCCAGTGCCTGGAACATCTGGCTGGCCACGCCGGCGTGGGAGCGCATACCCACACCCACCACGGAAACCTTGGCGATCTTGTTGTCGCTGGTGACCTTGCGGGCGTTGATCTCCTTGGCCACGGTATTCAGCACTTCCTCGGCGCGGGCCAGGTCGTTGCGGCTCACGGTGAAGGTGAAGTCGGTGGTGTTGTCGTGGCTGACGTTCTGCACGATCACGTCCACCTCGATGTTGGCTTCACCGATGGGGCCGAGGATGTGGTAGGCCACGCCCGGCATATCGGGCACACCTTCAATGGTCAGCTTGGCCTCATCGCGATTGAAGGCGATGCCTGCAATTGTCGGAGTTTCCATCTGGCTGTCTTCCTCTATGGTAATCAGGGTGCCGGGGCCGTCCTGGAAGCTGTGCAGCACGCGCAGCGGCACCTGGTACTTGCCGGCAAACTCCACGGCGCGGATCTGCAGTACCTTGGAGCCCATGCTGGCCATTTCCAGCATTTCCTCGAAAGTGATCTGTGACAGGCGCCGGGCACCATCCACAACCCGGGGGTCGGTGGTGTAGACACCGTCCACGTCGGTGTAGATCTGGCACTCGTCGGCTTTCAGGGCGGCGGCCAGGGCCACCGCAGTGGTGTCGGATCCACCGCGTCCCAGGGTGGTGATGTTGCCGTGTTCGTCCACGCCCTGGAAACCGGCCACCACGATGACGAAGCCCTCATCCAGATCGGCGTGCAGGCGCGCGTCGTCGATCTCGCGGATGCGCGCCTTCGTGTGGGCGTCATCGGTGAGAATACGCACCTGGCCGCCATTGTAGGACTTGGCTTTCACGCCGCGCTTGTTCAGGGCCATGCTCAACAGGGCAGTGGTCACCTGTTCGCCGGTGGAGACCAGTACATCCATTTCACGGGGGACCGGGCGATCCTGTACCTCGTGGGCAAGGGCAATCAGGCGGTTGGTTTCGCCACTCATGGCAGACACCACCACGACCACGCCGTGGCCGTCCGCGCGAAAGCGGGCGACCTTGTCGGCCACCTGCTCTATGCGCTCGATACTGCCTACCGAGGTGCCGCCGAATTTTTGGACTATGAGGCTCATTTATTGCTGTGGCGATTTGTAAAAACGCTGCACTGAAAAGGGGCGCTATTAAACACTAAAGTGGGGGAAAGTTAAACAAGCGGCAGGGGGTAAAATTGCAGGTGCGTAGCAAGATTCAACGGTGCGCAGTGCGCACCCTACCTTTGATCACACTCCGATCCAACGTAGGGTGCGCACTGCGCACCATTTCCGGTTTTTCCGGGTGCACTACAACTGGGCATCCACCCACTCGGGGACGGACTTGAGGACTTCCGGGAGGGCCTTGACGTCGCTGCCGCCGCCCTGGGCCATGTCGGGGCGGCCGCCGCCCTTGCCGCCGAGGCGCTGGGCGAATTCCCGCATCAGGTCGCCGGCTTTTACCTTGTCGGTGAGGTCCTTGGTGACACCGGCAGCCAGGGCCACCTTGTCATCGTTGACCGCCGACAGCAGGATCACCGCACTGCCCAGCTTGTTCTTGCACTGGTCCAGGGTATCGCGCAGGGATTTGGGGTCGGCACCGTCCACGTTGGCGGCGAGCACCTTGATGCCCTGCACTTCCACCGCGCCAGCGGTGAGATCAGCACCGGCACCGGTGGCCAGTTTCTGCTTGAGGCGGGCGATCTCTTTCTCCAGTTCGCGGTTTTCGCTGCGCAGGCCCGCCACCTTGTCGGCCACTGAATCCGGGGTGCCTTTGACCACCTCGCACACCGTCGCCAGCTGTTGGTCGGCCCGCTCAACGGCGGCCAGTGCGCCGGCTCCGGTGACGCCTTCTATGCGGCGCACCCCGGCAGCGATACCGGACTCCGACACGATGCGCAGGAAGCCGATATCTCCGGTGCGCTCCACGTGGGTGCCACCGCACAATTCCACCGAGAAATCATTCTCGCCCATGGACAGTACGCGCACCTCGTCGCCGTACTTTTCGCCAAACAGGGCCATGGCGCCGGCCTCAACCGCGTCGTCCATGGACATCAGGCGTGTGGTGACTTCGGTGTTGGCGCGAATCTGCTCGTTGACCATGTTTTCGATGGTCTTGAGCTCTTCCGGGGTCACCGCCTCGAAGTGCGAAAAGTCGAAGCGCAGGCGCTCGGAATCCACCAGTGAGCCCTTCTGCTGCACGTGATCGCCCAGCACGGTGCGCAACGCGGCATGCAGCAGGTGGGTGGCCGAGTGATTCAGGCGGGTACGCTGCCGCAGGGAACTCTCGACTTCCGCGTGCAGGACGTCCCCGACCCGCACGCTGCCCTCCAATACCTTCACGTGGTGCAGGTGCTGGTCGGAGGCCTTGGTGGTATTCTCGACCTCCAGGCGCGCGCCGTCGCCAGTCAGGTAACCGGTATCGCCCACCTGTCCGCCGGACTCGCCGTAAAAGGGGGTATTGCTCATCACCACCACGCCGGTCTGGTCGGCGGACAGCTCCTTCACGGGCTGGTCGTCCCACAGCAATGCGGTGACCGTACCCTCGCCTTTCGTGCCGTCGTAGCCGGTGAATTCCGTGTGCCCGTCCAGTTTGAGGATATCGTGGTAGTCCACCTTGAAGCTGCCGCTGTCCTGCGAACGGGAGCGCTGTTCAGCCATAGCGGCCTCGTAGCCGGCCAGGTCCAGGGTCAATCCGCGCTCGCGGGCGATGTCGTTGGTCAGGTCCACCGGGAAGCCGTAGGTGTCGTAGAGCTTGAACACCACGTCACCGGGAATCTCGTTGCCCTGCAGGTCTGACAGCGCCTCTTCCAGGATCTGCATGCCATTGTCCAGGGTCTTGGCGAACTGCTCTTCCTCGGTGAGCAGGGCTTTCTCGATCCGGTCGCGCAGCTTGACCAGTTCCGGGTAGGCGTCTCCCATCTGCCGCGCCAGGGTTCCCACCAGTTTATAAAAGAACGGACCGGTGGCGCCGAGCTTGTTGCCGTGGCGAATGGCGCGCCGGATGATGCGCCGCAATACGTAACCGCGACCCTCGTTGCCAGGCAGCACGCCGTCGGCGATGAGGAATGCGCAGGAGCGGATGTGGTCGGCGATGACCTTCAGTGAGTTGTCCTCGAGGTCCTCCACGCCGAGGACCTCTGCGGCGGAGTGCACGAGACCTTCGAACAGGTCGATCTGGTAGTTGCTGTGCACACCCTGCATCACCGCGGCGATGCGTTCCAGGCCCATGCCGGTGTCCACCGAGGGTGCGGGAAGCGGGTGCATTTTCCCGCTGTGATCCCGGTTGTACTGCATGAATACCAGGTTCCAGATCTCCACGTAGCGGTCCAGGTCGTCGTCTTCGCTGCCGGGGGGGCCGCCGGGCACCTCGGGGCCGTGGTCGTAGAAAATTTCCGAGCAGGGACCGCAGGGGCCGGTGTCGCCCATCTGCCAGAAGTTGTCCTCGTCCAGGCGGGAGATGCGCTCCCTGGGGACGCCGATCTCGTTGACCCAGATCTCTTCGGCCTCGTCGTCGGAGACGTGGCAGGTCACCCACAGGCGCTTGGGATCAAGGCCCAGGGTGCCGGTAAGGAAATCCCAGGCGAAGCGGATGGCGTCGCGCTTGAAGTAGTCACCGAAACTGAAGTTGCCCAGCATCTCGAAGAAGGTGTGGTGGCGGGCGGTGTAGCCGACGTTTTCCAGGTCGTTGTGCTTGCCGCCGGCACGCACACAGCGCTGGCTGCTGGCGGCGCGTACATAGGAGCGCGGGTCGGTACCCAGGAAGGTGTCCTTGAACTGGTTCATCCCGGCATTGGTAAACAGCAGGGTCGGGTCGTCGCCCGGCACCAGGGAACTGCTGGGCACCCGGGTGTGCTCGTTATCTTCAAAAAAGGCGAGGAAGGCCTCGCGTATCTCTACGGTTTTCATAGTTTTTCTCGGTTGTAACGGCGGGGGCGGTCAGCCGGCCATATGTCCTTCGGCGAATGCGCGGCCCGCCAGGATGTGCAGGTGCAGGTGGAATACGGTCTGGCCGGCGCCTGAGCCGTTGTTGATCACCAGGCGGAAGGCCTCTTGCACACCCAATTGCTCGGCGACCTTGCCGGCGGCCAGCAACAGGTGGCCCAGCAGGTCCCGGTCATCCTCCTGCGCATCCACCAGCCGGGGGATGCCCCTCTTGGGGATCACCAGTACGTGCACCGGCGCCTGGGGATTGATGTCGTTGATGGCCACACAGTGGTCGTCCTCGTAGAGGAACTCGCTGGGTATCTCGCCGCTGGCGATCTTGCCGAAAATAGTATCTGACATGGTGTTACCCCAGTTTCTCGTCGGCGGTGAGCTGGCGCGCCTCGCTCTCCAGCATGACCGGTATTCCGTCGCGCACCGGGTAGGCCAGGCCACTGGCCTTGCAGATCAGCTCGTCTTTTTCCTTGTCGTATTCCAGCGGCGCCTTGCTCACCGGGCACACCAGGATGCTGAGTAATTTCTTGTCGATCATGTCCGTACCGCAATCACAAACAGGGGCGACATTATACGGACTTTTTCAGGGCTTGGGCATGGGGGGCGCCAGCAATTGCGGGTCGATGCGCTGGTCGCGCCAGCTCATGCGCCAGTCCAGGTGGGCGCCGGTGGCGCGGCCGCTGGCACCGATTTCCCCGATCAAATCGCCGGCCTTGACCTCCTGGCCCACTTCCACCAACACCTTGCTCAGATGCAGGAAGGAGGAAGACAGGCGGTAGCCGTGGTCCAGGATGATAGTGCCACCGGAATAGAACAGGTCCGGTTCTGCCAGCGTGATGACTCCCGAAGCCGGGGCCAGCACCGGGGTACCGGTGGGCATGGCCACGTCCACCCCGTAGTGTGGGCTTTTCGGTGTGCCGTTGTAGATGCGCTGGCTGCCGTACACCCCGGAGATGGGACCTATTGCGGGCCACTGAAAGCCCGCCAGGGCGCCCTGTAGCAAATCCGGTCGCTGCAGGTTTTTCGCCTTGGCCGCCCCCACCAGTTGTCGCTCCCTGCGGATACGCTCCAGGCGCTCCGGCGGCGGGGTGACGGTTTCCTGGGGCACGCCTTCCACCCGCTGGATATTGTAATCCCGGCGCGCGATCTGCAAGGTCTGGGTGCAGGCGGCCTCCCCCTCGACTACCAACTTCGCCGTGGGGGCGGCATCGCGGCCGAAACCGGCGACGGTGATGCCGTCTGCCAGCACGTCCAGGGGTTTCCCGTCCAGGGTGACCTGGCTGCCCGGGGCCACATTGCCCCATACCAGCCCACCCTGAACCAGGGAGCCCTCCAGTTCGAGGCATTTAGCAAGGGCAGCTGGCGGCATCGCCAGGAGCCAACAGCTCATGAGGGAAATCAATATTCGCATCGTGCCTGCCATAAGAAATCTCTGGCCTCTATTTTTACCAGCGAAGCGCCGGGGGAGTCCAGTGGGATTTTGCGCGGGAGCGACACGCGCTAGAATAGGCCTATGGGAAGATACAGACCACCGCGCCGGCGCGGCTCGAAATACATCACCCCCGAGGGAGAACACGCCCTGCGGGAGGAGTTACACCAGCTGTGGAAAGTGGAGCGGCCGGTGGTGACCAATGCAGTGCACGAGGCGGCCAAGAACGGCGATCGCTCGGAAAACGGCGACTACATCTATGGCAAGCGCCGCCTGCGGGAGATCGACTCGCGGGTGCGCTTTCTCAACAAGCGGCTGGATGAGCTGGAGGTGGTGAACCGGCCGCCGGAAGATACCAGCCGGATTTTCTTTGGCGCCTGGGTGACCCTGGAAGACGAGGACGGCGAGGAACAGCGCTGGCGTATCGTGGGGCCGGATGAGTTCGACCTCAACTCGGGTAAGTTGAGCATGGATTCGCCGATGGCGCGGTCGCTGCTGGGGAAGGGGGTGGATGATGAGGTAGTGGTGCAGAGCCCTTCCGGGGACAAGGCATATTACGTCGTAGATGTCTCTTATCAGGGGAACGCACCGACGTAGGGTGGGCTCCGCCCACCATCAGGCCCAAAAGCAAGGTCGAAATTCGAATGGTGGGCGGTGCCCACCCTACGCAGGATCAAATCCCGATCCGAACCTAGAAGCGGTACTCGACACCCAACGACGCGGTGCGCGGCTTGTTGGGCCTTGCACCATCCGGCTGGCGGGAGACGATATCGCGCTCGTCGAACAGGTTCTCCACTTTCAAGAATACCAGGGCCGCGTCATTGATGGCGTA
>JAACFI010000242.1 GCA_009937575.1 Haliea sp. | reverse complement strand
TCAGTACTATCTCTCCAGTGCAGCCTGCAGTATCAGTGAGGAGATCTACTCTCAACAGGCCGTTTATTTGCCCTATACTTATTTGGAATATTTGGGGTCAGAGTAAAAACTGTATGACGATACTGGAACAAGAGAACCGCTTAGCCTGTGAGTGCGATGCGGCCTGGCGAGCGTTGGCTGATTTCGGAAATTTCCTGCCATGGGCGACCGGGGGAGCCGGCACTGCGCGACTAGAGGGCGAGGGCGTTGGTATGATCCGCCATCTGGATATTCCTGGTCTCGGGCTTGTTTCTGAGCGTCTGGACCTGCTCGATGATGCCAGCCGGACTTTGGGTTACTCCCTGGTATCGGACAACATGGCGGGCATGGCTCGCTATTCGGCTACGGTGCAGGTGATAAGTGATGGAGTGGGGCAGTGCTGTTTGCGATGGCGCGGCGATTTTGAGCCGCTACCCGGGGTTGATAGCGAGGAGGTCGGGAATTCCCTGGCTGGATCCTACGCGATGATGTCCCAGGGCTTGCAGGCATTTGTAAATGATCAGACATGAACAGCTTAAGCAGTTTCTGCAGGAAGAGTTTACTGGTATCTAGTCCAGCTGTGCGATACGCGGATCATTCGGGTAAATCCAGTCATCCCCGATAACCTGCTGAACGCGCAGTTCATCGGGGATATTGTCGATGCCGATCATGCGGTCTGCCGCCTGATTCCAGTGGTAGATGCGCGCCTCCTGGTAGCTCAGCGGTACCCCTTCAAAGCCGCGTGACTCCATCGAGTGCTGGATTTTCTCACCAAACTGGGTGTCTTCAATCAGCACCTGGCACAGTTCCTTGCCGTCATTCTCCGTCCACATATCCGGCTTCATTCCTTCCTGCCACTGGGGCGCCATGGTCCAGGTTTCGATGCGGCATTTATTAATACCGTTAGGCCAGAATAGTATCGGCGGAATAGCGAACTGGCTCAGTGGCGACACCCAGTTGGGAAACAGGCCGTAGGACTGGGTACAGCTGCGGGCTATTTCCCCCGCGGTTTCTATCTGGGCGATATCTGGTGAGATTTCGACGGCTTCCATGTTGGACTTTCCCGGCGGCGTAGGGGCGATCATACGACCATGGCCGTTGGGGTACAGCGTATTCACGTTGCGCCGATCATCGAGAATGGGTGCGACCGTGTCGGGGTGAATACTGCGTACATGGTAGACCTCGGTATTTGCCTCCATGGCGATCTTCCAGTTGCAATCGAGATCAAATATAGCCCGGGACGCCAGGCGGCATTGACCGAACTGGAATTCCTCCCATTCATCGGCGATGGGTCCCAGCCATTCCAGCAGGGTCGGGGCGTGGGCGTCGAAGTTGACAAAAACCAGGTTGCCGAAGCGTTCACAGCGTACTGTCTTCAGGCCCCGGCAAGACATGTCGAAGTCGCGGAAATCCTGTGGATCGCGAATGCCGCGCAGTTCACCCTCGTGGTCGTAGCTCCAGCCGTGATACTGGCAAGTCAGACGGCGGGCTTTACCGCTTTGTTCGGTAACAACAGGAGCACCACGGTGACTGCAGGTATTGTAAAAAGCATTCACTGCACCGCTTTCGGCGTGCACGATCACCACCGGTTCCCCGGCATTCTCCCACAGCATGAAACAGCCCGGCTCCGGTATCTCGTCGATATGTGCCGCCAACAGCCAGGATTTGCGCCACACGTGATCCAGCTCCAATTGATGGAAGCGTGGATCGACGTAGCGCCCCGCTGGGATGTCGGGCAGGGGCGGAAAGCCGGCTGGAGGTTCCGTGCGCGCCGCCTCAAACTCCATCAGCTTACGCAGGGTCTGGATGTATTCCGGTGTCATCATGAGTGTTCTCCGGATCAGGCCGGTTCGAGGTCCAGCCACAGGTGGTGAAAACCTCGCAGCATGGTTGAGTGGGTGCGCTCGTTGTTGGCGTCAGGGGTGTGGCTGATGGACTGATAGCGCTTCAGTAGCTCTTCCATCGCATAGCGTGCTTCCAGACGGGCCAGCGGGGCGCCGATGCAGAAATGAATGCCATGCCCAAAGGTGTGGTGATCACTGCGTCCCCGGTCCAGGCGAAACAGGTCGGGGCTTTCGTAATGCCTGGGGTCTCTGTTAGCGGAGCCCAGGAAGGCATAAACCGCTTCCCCCGCCTTGACCGTCTGGCCGTGAAATTCCACATCGCGGGTGGCCTTGCGATTGACCCAATGTACCGGTCCATCGAAGCGCAGGATTTCCTCGATGGCGGCGTCTATCTTGTCCGGGTTCTCGCGCAGCTCGGTCCACATGCGCGGCTGACCTGCCAGGTAGTTAAGCAGGTTAGACAGCAGGTTGGTTGTTGTCTCGTTGCCTGCAATCAGTAACAACATGCAGAAGCCAACGATATCCTGGTCGGTCAGGGTCTGGCCTTCGACTTGCGCGTGCACCACCTTGCTGATCAGGTCTTCCCCCGGGTGTTCGCGACGCCGGGGAATCAGCGATTGAAAATAATCGGCCATCTCCATGATGTGCGGCATTCGCTCCGCCAGGTCTGTTGCCTCGCTGGTGCCTGTGAGGGCATCGGACCAGCGTTTGAAGTCATCCTTGCGCCCCGGTGGAATATCCATCATCCGTGCGATCACCGAAACCGGCAGCGGTGAGGTGAACTCGGCGGAGATGTCCACCGAGGTTTTGCCGCCCATGGCGTCCAGCAGTTCCACGGTCAGCTGTGCGACCTCGACTTCCATTTGTTTCAGGGTGCGGCTGGTAAAGGCCTTGTTAACGATGGCTCGCAACTGGGTGTGCCGTGGTGGATCATCGGTCAGTAGTGGCAATCGCATCGCCTGTGTTTCGCCTTCACCCATGGACTCGGAGGAAAAATTCTGAGCATCCTTCAGAATCACGCGCACATCATCGTAGCGGCTCAGTATCCAACCCTTCAGGTGACCATCTGACCACCAAATCGGTTGCTGTTCACGCCAGGTCTCGTAGATGGGGTAAGGATCGGCGATCAGATTCATGTCATTGATTTTGATAACAGTGTCTCCCTTGAGTTGGCAAAAAGTATAACCCGTTGTAATATTTGTCAAGATGAATTTGGGGAGTCAAGAAATGAGTAAGGCACCCGCCAGGGCGCGTAGGGTGAGTTACTCTTCGCCGCGCCAGCGAGAACGACAACAGCGCATTCTCGCTGTGGTGCGCGAGCAAATCAGTGCGGTGGGCTACGAGGCTCTGAACATCAGAGACCTGGCAGCTGCCAGTGGTGTTGCCCTCAAGACCTTGTACAACCTTTACGGCAGCAAGGATGAACTACTGCTGGCGGCGGTGGCTGACTTGCTCAGCGACGTACAGAACCTGGAACCTGTTGCTGGCGCCGAGCCGGGAATTCCCAGGCTCCTTGCCCACACTCAGGCTATCGCCACGCAGATTGTTGAAACGCCTGCCTACGCCGATACCATGGCGCGAACCCTGTTCCAGGCAGGGAGAGATCACCACCTGATAGATGTGATGCTAGGGAGCAGTGTGCGCCTGGTAACGGAAAACTTGCAATACGCTGCGACCCAGGGCGAGCTGATCGAAAACCTGGACCTGAAAGAATCTGCCCAGGTGTTGGCGGGCCACCAATGGAGCATGGTTTTGTTGTGGAGCAAAGGGTTGATTGCGCTGGACTCAATTCCTAGTGCTATGCTGCGCAGTAGCCTTCTGTCGCTCATTCCCCTTTGCCGTGGCGAGCGGCGTGCGCAGTTGGAGCAACAACTGGGATATTTGGGGTCAGAGTAAAAACTCATCACAACTCGTGGGTACGCCTTGTGCCACGAGTACCAACTGGCAAGCCCGATAAGGAATAATTATGGATCAAGTCCCGCCTGATGCAGCGACCGGTCCCTGCGCCGGATTCAAAGTACTGGAGTTTGGCACGATGGTGTCGGGGCCCCTGGCTGGACAGAACCTCGGGGATCTCGGGGCGGATGTCATAAAGATCGAGACACTGCTGGGCGATACCGCCCGCTGGACCGGGCCACCGGAGCGAGCCGGAATCAACGGCTTCTTTAGCCAGTTCAATCGCAACAAGCGTGCGATGGCAGTCAACATGAAGGACCCCCAAGGCATAGCGCTGGTACGCAAGCTTGCGCTGGATGCGGATGTAATCATTTGCAACTATCGCCCGGGAGTTGCCGATCGCCTCGGCTTTGGCTATGACAGCCTGTGTGCAGACAACCGGAAACTGGTGTTTATCTCTATTACCGGTTTTGGTCCCGACGGCCCCTATGCCGACCGACCCGCCTACGACCTGGTAACCCAGGGCATGTCTGGCACCATGCCCGCGCAGGGGAACGAGGGTCCTCCGCAAATGATCCGCAGCGTAATTGCCGACAAATGTACCGCGATTACTGCGGCCTCAGCGGCACTCGCGGCATTACTGGAGCGCGAACGGAATGGCGGCCAGGGGCAACACGTTCACGTACCAATGCTGAACGCCTATGCACAACTTACCCTGCCCGATGTAATGACGAACGAGGCGTTCCAGCCAACCCCGGAGGGGGAAATCCGCATTCCCAACCTGTTCCATACATGGAATTGTTCAGACGGGCATCTGGTGGGCATGCCCATCGAGGACAAACACTACTCGAACCTGTGTAAGGCACTGGGCAGGGATGACCTGGCGGAAGACGAACGCTTCAAGGCGCTGAGCAATCGCATGGCCAATTGCGAGGAAATGATCGAGCTGATCGACGCCGAATTCAACAAGTGGACCTGGCGCGAGGCATTGGAATCACTGCATGAACACGACGTACCTTTTGCCCCGGTCTACGACCTGGACATGTTCATGAACGACCCGCAGGTGCAGCACAACGGTACTCTTTTCGATGTAGAAGAACCGGAAGCGGGCACAATGCGCTATGTCCGTCATCCCAGCGTGTACGAAAGAACACCAGCAACCATGCGGCGCCACCCACCTCGCTACGGCCAGCATACCGGTGAAATCCTGTCGGAAACGGGCTTGAGCGAAGATGACATACGTCAGTTGCGCGAAGCAGGAATTGTGGCCTAGACAAAGTTTCGAATATTCAATCGAATACTCTCAAAATTTAGCAGCAAACAACGAAAAAACGAGGTTGGCCGAAAATGTTCCCAAAAAATGTTGGGTGCTCAATATAATTGATTTCCCAGCTCGCTGAAAGCAGCGTAAAAAATATTCACTGAGATCATTTGTTATGAAGTTTATCCAAACCCTGAAGTTATTGTCCAAACCGAAGCTGTTATCAAAAATCAAGAACTCGAAGTCAGGGGACACCGGTAGTTCTTTTGTAAAAAGTTATAAAGACCTGATGAAATCGGGTAAGCCGACGGCTGATTTTTACGACGCTGAAATGCTGAACCTGGTTTGGGAAACCACCCCAGAGGCGATAGCAAAGTTGTTGCCGCCCCCACTAAAGCCTACTTCACGACCTTTGGTTTTTGCGTTTATCGCTTATTATCCGTCGACCAATTTTAGTGTTCCGTACAACGAGTCCGCTCTTCTTGTAAAAGCAAGCTATAAAGGCGAGGAAGGCTTTTATTGTCTGTCCATGCCGGTAACCGATGATATGGCGATGGCAGGTGGTCGAGAAGGGTGGGGCTACCCCAAGAAAATGGCAAATATTTCGTTTTCACGTGACGGCGATACAGTAACTGGATACACAGAGCGCCATGGCATCAAATTTATGCAAGTTAAGGCCAAGCTTTCGGGCAAGGTTAATAACGACAATGCGGCTTTGGATGAAATTCGCGCGCTGGGCATTAATCCTGACGGCGAATTTTCTGACAACGTTTACCTATTTAAACATTCGCCCTCGCCGGTGAAATCGGGGTTATTTGATTACCCTCCGCTGTTGGTTGAAGGAACGACGCGTTTTAGGCCGAAGACCTTTACCTGGGCCGAAGCAGAAATAGAACTAACGCCGTCGGAATATGATCCCTGGAGTGAACTCCCTGTTGAACGTATGCTGGGCGGTTTTTATACGGTTGGTGATAACTCGATGTTACACGGGCGCGTGCTGCAAAAAGTTAACGAGCTGGAATTTTTGCCCTACGCATTTGTGAAATGGGAGTTTGAACAAAACAGGCCTAAACAATAGCCGTTTTTTAAATCCAGGCAGCTTTTCGAAACGACAGCAATCTTTAGTTCAGGACTTGATTCACATGAAAAAGAGCAAATTGAGAAGCAAGAAAGCGTTCGGCCTGATATTGATCGCCGCGATAAGCTGCGCCTTACTATGGCTGTTTCTTGACCAGCCTCGCCCACATAATCCTAAAGTGTTTGGCGAGCCTGCAAAAACCCAATGGAAACCCGTTGGAGCACAGTCTGCTGGGCAATATAACTACGATATTATTCCCGAACCCACCACATGGAGTGCTATTCACGTTAACGTAAGCAACGCTGATAGTGTGTGGGGTGTTGCTGCTCCCATGTTCGAACTCGACTGGGTGGCAGAACCTGCCTATTTCATTCCCAGTGGGCCACTATTGGATAATCAGGGAAATCTATACTTCAGCTCAAATTTTTATCACGGTGAGCGTGTGGATCTGGTGTCAATTGATGCGAAGACCGGCGAGAGGCGCTGGGCGATACCAGCGATAGGCAAAATGTCAGTCGGTGGTCCATTCATACTAAATGACCCGGATAATCCAGGAGCACAAATTATTTATGTTGCCGGTCCCGAACGGGTGATGGCTGTGCGGCAAGATGGCAGCATACTATGGAGCAAAGCCACGGGTATTAAAGTGGCGCTTATCGAAGAGAAAGGCGAAGACAAAGACCAAACCCATTTTCAAAATTTTAACTATCACCCTTCAGCCGCAAGACCGGCGATCTGATGGCCACGGGGCAGATTATTGGATCACCCGCCGTTAGCGGCGAGG
This sequence comes from Haliea sp., assembly GCA_009937575.1. Lineage (GTDB taxonomy): Bacteria > Pseudomonadota > Gammaproteobacteria > Pseudomonadales > Halieaceae > JAACFI01. The sequence continues at coordinate 2,108 of JAACFI010000242.1, read as the reverse complement.
GCACCAAGGTACCGAGCCTAATCGTGAACAAGGTCGACCCGCTGATGGATAAGGCCTTTGGTAAAACGCTGGATGGTCGGAACCTGTTCTCTGCGGCGGTGAATTATATCTATGGTGGCGGCGGTGTAGTCACCAATTATTTCAGTATCGATCCTAATAGCAGTCGTATCTATGTTGCAGCGACTGCGCCAGATGCCGAAGATGGTACCGAGGACGGTCGCTCGGAAATGGGCGCCATCTATGCGTTTAACCTGGTCGATGACGGCAACGGCGGCCTCGAATTTAAAGAACTAAACCGCAAAACGTTTCAAGGCGGTACAGGGGCAACACCATCACTGAGCGCCGATGGCACACGCGTGTATGAGTCTGACAATGAAGGCCATGTTATTGCGCTGGACCATGAATTAAATGAGCTTTGGCGTGTCAATGTGGGTGAACCCTTAGTAGGTTCGATCACCGTCGCCCCTGACAATAATGAACTCTACGCTGTCACCGCCAATGACGTATTCCAGTTAATTGATCACGGCGATCACGGAACATTGAACTGGACCGCTGAGTTAAACGGCTTTGATGGCTATGCCAATGTCGATGAGCAAGCTAATGCTTTAACGGCAACGGCGACCGCTAACGGTGTGGTGGTTATGATTGGTGGAGGAAAAAATATTCTCGGTAACACGATCATGCTGCACATGGGTATGGGGCTACTGGATCGTCAAACCGGCAAGTTGCGCTACTTTGCCGAAGGCCGGGAAGATTCAGTGGCAATGAGTGTGGTTGCGGCTGATGGCAGTATTTATGTAGCCCACGGGCCGATGAGACGCGCCGTTGGCAAAGCCTTCTACCCTGACTTAACTCCGGATGTGATCGGCGGTGTTTCGCGCTTTAAACCTATCCGCCTGGATCTTTTAGCACGTGACGCTATCTGCGCCGCGCAGGCGCGCGCCGCCAATGCCAGCACGCTGGATCAGGTTGCCGAGACTGCCGCCGTCAGCACTGATAGTCGCCAGATAAAGTTTTTGATCACACAGGCTGGAAGTGGCATCGAACAAGCAGTCAGCGATGGCGATATGACACCGGGCGATGCCAGCTCGCTGCGCGAGCTACTAGCACAAAGTCTCGACAGTCTGGCTGCAAGTGATCTGGCCAGCTCAGCGACTACGTTGAATTCAGCCTGTGAGATGTTCGACTGACGTTAAAAACAATGGAGAAAATGATGGCAACACAACCCAGAAGAGAACAAATAGCGGCCCTGTTAGAAAATGATAAAGGGGAGCCTATTCGCATGCTGAATCTGCTCAAATTCAGAGAGTTTGCCCAGTACAGCGATGGCACTGATACGGGACTCTCGGGGGCTGAAGCCTACCAGCGTTATGCCGCGGAAGTAGTCCCGATCATTCGTAAGGCGGGTGGTGAAATTGTTTTTAGCGGCCAGGCCAATACCCTGGTGATCGGTGATGGCGAGCTCGAATGGGATATGGTGTCCATAGCTGAATACCCTTCGGTAACGGCATTTCTTGGCATGACGTCAAGTGACGAATACCAGAAAATTCATATTCACCGGGACGCCGGTCTTGAGCATCAATTACTCGTGGAGTGTTAAAGAAAGCCACTAATACTGTTGGAGCTCCTGACAAAGGGTACTAATGTAATTGGTTTTAGCCCGGCACGGCGGATAATCAGTTAAGAGTAGTTTGTCTCAGCTGCCGAATTTTAGGTAAACCTGTTGGGCCTTTTCTGGGTAACGCCGCCACAACCCCCCGTAGCAAGGCCTGCTTGTCAAAGCCTTGCTCGCCGCTGTAGGTCATACCCATTCTGACCACAACCAGTTCCAGTGATGGCACAATAATCACATACTGGCCAAAGTGCCCCTGAAACGCGTAGGCATCCTCAGGCATACCGGGAAACAATGGGTAGGGGGCAGGAGTGTTCAACCAGATCTGGGCACCGTAGGCGCGCGTCTTCAGCGATGGTTCTGATGCAGTGGTGGCATATTTTACCCAGCCTTTGGGAAGAATTCGCTCGCCTTGATGGACGCCTTCGTTGAGGTACAACAGGCCAAGCTTCATCCAGTCACGAGGGGAGGCGTACATGCTGGCACCACCGATAAA
>JAACFI010000241.1 GCA_009937575.1 Haliea sp. | reverse complement strand
ACCAGAAGTACAATTCAGGAAGCTTATTTTCGATTCCCGCGGTGGTTACTGCTTCGAGCTAAATGGCCTATTCTTAGCCGCTATTCGAAAGGCAGGATTTGACGCCCGTCCACTACTGGGGCGCGTACATGTCACTGGTGAGGTGACGGGGCGAGGGCATCAGATATCGCTCATAACAATTGATAATGAGCCCTGGATAGCTGACGTTGGATTTGGCGCAGACACCCCTCGCTGTCCCTTTCCGCTGAAAATTAATGCCCCGATCACAAGTGGTGCGCAGACTATACAAATCATTGAATCTAAAGAGTATGGATTCATCGTTCAGGCCTTTAAGAGCGAAACTTGGATAGACTTATATAGTTTCGATTTAGGGCACGTCTGTCGAGGCGATATAGAGTACGGGAACTACTATACAGCGACTAGTCCTAATTCGTTCTTCACGGGAGCACGCATCGCAGTTCTTCCTACAGCGACAGGTTACTGGTCACTTTTTAACAATACATTTACATGTGTTGAAGATGGTAAAGAAGAAAGAGCAATTGTTGAGGCAGGGGACCAATATATGGAGCTTCTGGAAAAAATATTTGGCATCAAGCTCAATACCTCGTTCGATGCATTTAGAGAAGTTGCTAATTGATGCCGTCTCCTCCAACGTCATTGAAAAGGACATATTGAATGAAAGAACAAAGCCCAAGCACAACTGCACTCGTGACAGCGAGGATGCGTTCAATTCATACATTCGCCGATCCTAAACCTCTTTTAGATGATACATGGGGGGAGAAATTTTCACCTGCGTCTGATTTAGCGTCCTTTGGTTATGGTGGGAAATCTGTTTCGACCAATGAATCCATGACAGAAGAATCAATTGACCATTTGTTACGCAATAGTCCTGCATATGCCAATGTAATTTTGAGATCGTGGTATAGCGAAGCTGCTTTACGGACAGCGATTTCTGAGGGTGTCGGTCAGTATGTGTTAATCGGCGCGGGATTCGATAGCTATGCATGTCGCAGAGCAGCGGAGGCCAAAGATCTGAAGATATTCGAAATTGATCACCCATCAACTCAGGCTTTGAAGAAACAGCGACTCATTGAATGTGGCGTGCCGAGCGATGAGAGGCTTCACTTTATCAGTGCAGATCTCGGGCAGGAATCGCTCGAATCCGCATTATCCAGATCGGCTTTTAGCCCAGAAGAACCTGCTTTTCTGTCATGGCTTGGCGTGACAATGTATCTGTCACGTGAAGCCAATATGGCTACGCTCGAAAGCGTCGCCCGTTACTTTGCTTCTGGTAGCCAGTTGGTTTTCAGTTACGTTGATCAGGCGATTTATGAATCTGTTCCTTCAGGAGTTGCTGAGGACATTGCCATACTGAAGCAAAGAGTAAAGTCGGTTGGAGAACCTTTTGTGTCCGGATTTTACCCGGATACTCTGGAGACCGAGTTGAGAGCCATCGGTCTCGAATTGGAGGAGGACATAGATGACCTACAGATTCTCGAACGATGCGATCCAAGCAACACTAATGGGCTGAGGTCTTCGACAATAAGTCGTATTGCATCTGTTCGTGTGAAAGGATGACGAAATCCGGGGCGGAACTCCCTCCTTATGCTGGCAGAAAATCGATCGATCTTGACTTGGTATTGCGCCCACAACTTACTTGAAGTTCTAGAACGGAACGGCACAAATGAGGTGCAGGTGGCTTTCCAGGCCGTTGGTCAAATTTTGATCAATTGGTCCGCTCTCGGGGAGAGCAGACATCCGGGAGTGCCGATCTGGCATTGGAGAAAGGACCGCAGGCGCCTATTTCAGGACATCTGGTATACCCTTCGCTTCCTCAAGAAGACTAAGGTGGTGTGGCATGGAAGTTGGTGTACAAGTTGGTGATTAGCGTCGATTTTGGTTCCAGTGAGGAAGACAGTGAAATACGGATGTTCTTAAACCACCCATTCGAGGTAACATTTACAGCTCGATAGAGGTCGCTATATGGAATACGCAGACGGCGTGCTCCACGTCGAAAGCTTTCTGGCCATTACCATTGGCATCGTGGCGCTTTTTGTGGGCCGGCGCATCAATAGAAACCTTGAAATGCTCCGGCAGCTGAGTATCCCGGAGCCAGTGACAGGTGGGCTACTACTGTCAATTCTACTGGCACTGCTGTTTGCATTATCAGGTGTGGCCATCGAGTTCGAGATGGGCTTTCGTGATTTTCTGCTGAACTACTTTTTTGCCACCATCGGCATCAACGCAACTGTGGCTGACCTGCGCAAAGGCGGTCGCCCCCTGGCGATTCTGATGCTGATCACCCTGGGTTACATGTTTGTGCAGAATTTAACCGGCATTTCCATCGCCGTGCTTTTCGATGTACCAGCCGTGTTGGGAATGCTGGGCGGTGGCATTTCCCTGATCGGAGGCCATGGCACCACGATAGCGTGGGCACCAGTAGTGGCCGAGAATTTCGGGATCGTAAATGCCATGGAGGTCGGCATTGCCTGCGCCACCGGTGGGCTTGTACTGGCGAGCTTGATGGGTGGACCTATCGCTCGCTACCTGGTGAACCGTCACGGACTGGAGCCCGAGACCATAGAGCCCCAGGACGTTGGCCTGGCCGAGGATCAGCCTAATCAAATCGTCACTTACCTGGATTTTCTCGACGCAGTGCTGGCGATTCACGTTACGATCATAGTGGCCGCGCTTTTCGACGAGGGCCTGGAGTACTTCGACATCAACGTGCCGTTTTTCGTCTCCTGTCTTCTTGCCGGCATGTTGATTACCAACCTGTTCGCTGGGCGCATGCCCCGAGTGAGCGGAATGCGCTGGCCCAACCGGAAACCGGCGATGGCACTCATTGCCGACCTGTCGTTGGGTACTTTTCTGGCCATGTCACTGATGAGCCTCAAGTTGTGGGTACTGATCGACCTGGCGGGGCCGATCCTCGCCATGTTGCTGGCACAGTTCCTGGTGGCCGTGTCCCTGGCTATGTTCGCGGTATTCCCGTTGATGGGGCGTAACTACGACGCTGCGGTGATCTGTTCCGGTTTTGGTGGCATCTCCCTGGGCTCGACTCCGACAGCCATGGCCAATATGGCGGCCGTCTCCCAGCGTTATGGCGCGTCCCACCAGGCCTTCATTGTGGTGCCGCTGGTGAGTGCATTTTTCATCTCGGTAGTTAATGCCCTACTTATTCCCTTGTTCCTGCGCTTTCTGTCTTGAGGAAGTGAGGGCGGTAATGCGTTTCGCCGCAAGTCAGGCGATCGAGGTGGCGAGCAGCTTATTGGTGCGGGCGATTGCCCGGAGGTCGCTTAATGGCACAGAATGGCCCCCGATTCGGCCTGATTCTCACCCTGGCTAAGGTCCCGATTGTCGTGAAAGCGGTCATCCGGCCATCTGATCAAATAGTGATCAACATGTCTCCTTGTCCTACTTGCGGCCCCTCAGCATCAGCTGAGCCGACTTGGTGTACCGCCTCATTTGCTATCCTTGATTCAGGGCCAACTATAGTCCCCCCTAATGAGGATAGGCATCATGACTCTATTAGAAGTTGCACAAATTCTGGGTAATTTCGGCGAATTCTTCGGTGCAATAGCCGTGGTAATTTCACTAATTTTTGTCGGCATTTCGGTCCGTCAGAATACGAAGGCTCTCAAGTCGAGCACACTGCCCCCGGTGGCCACCTTAAAATCCCCCACCTGTGGCCGGGTCAAAATCCCCCACCCAGGGCGACAGGACTGGGTTGATTGTTAATCGTTCTAGAGGTCCTTGGCAAGTCTCCCTGCGGCCTCTCGGAGCCGGTAGCTTTGCCCCTGGAACTCCGCCAGCACACTGCGATGCATCAGACGATCCAGGATAGTCGTCGCCAGCGCGGTATCACCAAGGTAGGCATCCCAGTCGGCAATGACCCGGTTTGAGGTGATCAGCACACTGCGGCGCAGCTTATAGCGCTTGTGGATCAACGCCTGCAGTTCGTCCGCATTCTCCTGGGCGATACGCCGCGCCATGAACAGGTCGTCCAGCACCAGCAGGTCGGCATCGAGGGCGGGTTTGAGGCGCTGCTGCTTACCCAGCGTCGGGGTAACCACGAGTGTGGTGAGCAACTCATCGGCCTCGACGTACATCACTCGCAAGCCGGTACGGACGGCCGAGTAGGCCACGGCTTTGGCGACATGGCTTTTGCCGGTGCCGGGCGGGCCGATCAGGATGGCGTTCTCTCCTTCGGCGACGAACTTCAGCGTGTTGAGTTCGAAGCAGGTGCGCTTGGGGATTTTGGGGTTGAAGCCCCAGTCGAACTCGCTCAGGGACGTTCGCTCGTCCAGGCCGGATTGCTTGTAACGCTGCTCGATCTGTCGCGATTGGCGCCGGTCCAGTTCGTCCTGCAGGACCATTGAGAAGGTCTCCAGGAACGACAGGTTAGCCGCCTGTGCTTCCAGTACCCGGGTTTCCAGGGTTGCCTGGATACCGGACAGGCGCAGCTGCTTGAGGGCTTTTTCGATTTCCATCATGGTCATACTCATGACTCAGAGTCTCCTTGGTTGTGTTGAGATTGAGTGCCACGTGCAAAGAACGCAGCGTACTCGTCGGTGTTGCGGATGAGATCGTGCTGTTGGGTCAGGGGCGGGACTGCGGTGGCGTCCAACGGTAGTTCCCCCTGTCCAGCCTTGGCTTGATCAATGGCCTCGCTCAGCGACTGCTCAGCCAGGGCGCGCACGCGCCGGTAGGAGCGGATACCCTGAGCCAGTGCGGCACTTGCGGCTTGTTCCAGGATGCAGTCGGGGTAGCGCCCAGCGAGGCCAACAATGCCCCACATGCTCTTCTGGGCTTCCCGTCCACGCTGCTCAAACAGCGCCTGGCACAGCACGTGGGTGTTGGGCCCGATGGCCTTGGCACGGGCCAGGATCTGCCGGGTTTGCCGTGAGGGGTTGAACACCCGCTCGTCATCGGGCAGTTTGACCTCGCCCTTGTGGGTCGCGAGTGAGTGCCGGCGGATCAGTGCCAGTGTCTCCACATCGCGGATCTCGAGTTCGTGCTCATAGATGCGGATGAGGACCTGGCTGCCAATCCGCGCCGGTCGGGCAGCGTACCAAGCGCCCTTGACCTGGATAGTGGTGTCATCCCCCACCGTACGAGTGCCCTCTTCGAAGAAGCGGAAGCGTTCCAGCGGTAACGACTGCAGGGCTGGGCGTTCTTCCTGGAACATCTCCTCAACCTGGCGCTTGGCACGGCCGTGGATGCGCTGGGCAGCCCACTTCTCCTCCCAGTGCATCAGGTAGGCATTTTGCTCCTCCAGTGAGTCGAAGCGTTTGCCTTTGAGGGCTGTGGCCTGGGTGTGCTGGACTGCGCTTTCCACGGTACCCTTGCGATTGGGATCACGAATGCGCGCCGGGTCCGCGACGACGTTGTAGTGGGCGAGCAGATCGGCATAGAGCCGATTGAGCTCCGGTTCGTAAAGGTCCGGGGTGATCACGCCCTCCTTGAGATTGTCAAGGACGCAGTAACGGCAGGAACCCCCAAAATAGCGCCAGGCTTCCTCGTGCAGCCGGGCCCAGGTCTCGGAGCTCGACTTCCACACCACCTTGCGGAATGAGCGACGTGAGTAGCGCAGGGTCATCACAAACAGGCGTGGCCGCCGGTAGCGGCCACTGGGGCCATACCGGGTCAGGGCGCCTTCCCCGTAGTCAACCTGTGCTTCCTCACCGGGCAGGAATTCCAGCCGGTCGAACTGCCTGGGCTCGGTGGTGCGCAGACGGCGGCAGAAGCGCTTCACGCTGTTGTAGCCGTGGGCGAAGCCATACTGGTCTACCAGCTCCTGATAGATCGCGGTGGCATTGCGACCAAGGCCCACCTGCCGCTCGATCCACGCCCGGTGTGGTTCACAGGCAGAAGGCGTCGGTGTGTACCCCCTGACCGGCTCGTTCCCCGGTGGTCGGGGTGGGGGATTTTGAACGGAGCCGGTCTCAGAGCCGGTGGCCGGGGTGGGGGATTTTGGCGGATCAGCCGCCATCTCCTGTGCGATTTTACGGATGGTCTTGCGGTCGACCCCCGTCTTGCGACTGATTTCGCGCTGTGACACGTCGTTCTGCAGCAGCGTGATCACAGCCCCCCTCTTGTGTGGCTTCAAGACATTCACTCCTTGCCCCTCGCTTGATGCAAAGGGGCCATGATGTCCTGCCGCCGATAGGCCGCAAAGGCGGCCTGGTCAGGTCCTCAGGTGGGGGATTTTGAGGTGGCCATTAGTGGGGGATTTTGGGTGGCCGCCGGGGCCTACCTCGGAATGGCGACCTGGAATGGCAGAAAACACGACTGTTGAGACCTTCAGTGGTGGTGAGTTTCACCCTTGGAGAAGGTTGTAATAATGGGCTCTGTCTAGCGCTTTATTCAGCGCCTATATATCACTTAGTACCTTTTCTTTGGAAAGAAAGTACCAAATGGCTCCGGAAGCTAGTACGAACATCACAATCACGCCTATCCACATTGTACTGGGCATGATCCACTGGGGCTCTGTGGCAGCAGGGTACCAAGACATGTTCGCAGACGCCATGTAGTCTCGGATGGCGATGGTCATTGTGAATGATCTTTGGAAATTCACTAGAAAGAAGATTGAAGCGAAAAGGTATAGAGCGAGCGCAAGATTCGCTATCAAGTTCGGCAACTGCTTTGAGGCCAAATGAACTACCACTAGGAACGCCGACGTCACTGAAACAAACGAGGCGATGTAGACATGTACTAGTTGCATGTGAGAAGTGAAAGCGTCAAGTGCTTCGTACTCGGTCATTTTGATCTCTCCCTGTTGTAGGGCCTCCAACAAGGATAGACGCAATGTCGCAAAATAAGCGATAGGAGACATGTTGATCATTATTTGATCAGATGGCCGGATGACCGCTTCCACGACGAATGAGACATCAGTGAGCGCCGATTCTACTCCTTTTGGAGTCGGCTAAGCCCCAATTGCAGCTGTTCGATGTAGCCGCGGATACATTTGTG
>JAACFI010000240.1 GCA_009937575.1 Haliea sp. | reverse complement strand
AGGTTGACCGTCTGCCGAATTAAGCTCATGTTGCGGAACTATACAATAGCGGTATTGATTGCTCAGACCTCTTTGGCAGAAACTTGCTGTGCAAACTGACAAAATTGTCATGGGCCACCTTCAGGGCTCATCCTGGCCACCCCGATCGCTTTCTCGCCTCCGCCAACGTAGTAGAGGTAGAGGCTGCCGTCCCGGTCTCGAAATACATAGGGATCACGCAGTTCACGAGCGGCGACATCCAGTTCACCTCGCAGTGAGGCATGGATCGGCAACAGCGCCCCTTCCCAAGCCTGCTCCGGCTGCAGGACGTCCACCGCCGCGGTTGCCTCCCAGCGATTCCAGTCCCGGTGACTCAGGTCCACCTGCGACAGCAGGACTCGCTCCGGGGCGTCGCCAACCCGAGACCAGAACACGTAAAGGGTGTCACCTTCCAGCAACAGCCCGGCGTGTCGCATATCCGGCTCAAACAGTATCTGGCCTCTTGGCTCGTAGGGACCCCGCAGTGACGACGAGCGATACAGCACCCCGGGCATTCCCAACAGGTAGTGCGTTTCCCGGTGCTGGAAATGGCGCAGGTAGACCCCAAAAATCTCCGTGTCCAAGGCCTGAAAGTTCAATCCGTCGGCCGATTCTGCGATACGGCTGCTCTGTCCGCCGCGATGATCATATCCGTGGTAGAACATCAGGATCCGCCGCGATTCATGGTCAACTACGATCTCTGGACTGGCGATATGTGGTGCTGAGCCAGCCGAGGCGCTGATACCCCGGGCCTCGCGTTCGGCCTGGCCCGACACCTTGGTTCGCCAGGACATGATCAGAAAATCACGAATCAGCGGCAGTTCAAAGTTCTGCCAGAGCGCTATCAGCACGCCATCACCTTCACCGTGTGCTTTCGGGGAAGTGGGCAGGCCGCTCTGCTCCAGCGGCAATGCGCCGCCCGCATGGACAGTCCAAGGACCGACCGGGCTGTCGCTGTAGGCGAGGCGAATATAGCTACCCTTGTGGTGCGAAAAATAGAGGTAGTAGCGCCCGAGGGGATTTTGCACCCACTCCGGAACCGAAAGCACCGACGGACAGCAGATGTTGCTGTAACCGTGCTCCTCGGCCTGGTCGATAATCAAGGGATCGGTAGCGAGGCGTTCCACCGTCCAGGGCGCGGGGGATGCGGGCAGATAAGTATAGCGAGGCCAGTACCAGGCGAGCAGCGCCCCGATCGCCACCACTGCTGCCAACAACAAGTATGACATTACCTTAGTAATCGACATTTCAGTGCGCCTCCCCGCCATCAATTCTTATTTTCGGTTGAACCTTGGTCACCCAATACGAATGACCCAGGGTGTAAAAGGCATTTCAGGCTAGCCTGAAATGCCTTTTACTTCCAAGTAGTCAGTAAAGCCATGTGACCCGGATTCACGCCCATTACCAGACATCTTAAAACCACCAAAAGGCATTAGCCCAATAGGGTTGGCTCCATTAAGGTGTATATTTCCAGCGCGAATTTGCGCAGCAACCGCCTGCATATGCTTCTCATCGCCACCTTGCACATAGCCGGCTAGGCCATACTCAGTGTCGTTGGCAATCTTAATTGCTTCTTCTTCGGTATCGTAAGGAATCATGGTCAATACAGGTCCGAAGATCTCTTCTTGTGCGATGCGCATGGAGTTACCAACTTCTGAGAAAACGGTCGGCTTGCAATAATAGCCTTTGTACAAACCTTCTGGCCGACCCGGTCCGCCGCACACAAGCTTGGCACCTTCGTCGACCCCAGTTTGTATTAAGCCCTGGATCTTATCAAATTGAACCTGTGACACTACCGGCCCCATGGTTGTGCCTTCAGCGCTTGGATCACCAACAACCACCTTGGCTGCGACTTTGCTCGCTACTTCCTCGGCTTGAGCCAGTTTTTCCCTGGGCACTATCATTCTGCTGGGAGCATTACAGGATTGCCCTGAATTTCCAAACATGTGCAGCACGCCTCGCTTCACCGCCGCTTCTATATCAGCGTCGGCCAAGATGATATTTGGAGATTTGCCGCCAAGTTCCTGCGCTACTCGTTTTACAGTTGGCGCTGCATTTTGGGCTACCAGGGTGCCAGCCCTGGTCGACCCGGTGAACGATACCATGGCAACATCCGGATGTTTGGACATCGCGGTCCCTACCACGGGCCCATCACCATTGACCATATTGTAAACGCCACCCGGGACACCAGCCTCGTGTAAAATCTGGGAGAGAAGGTAACTCGAAAGAGGCGCGACTTCACTGGGTTTCAAAACCATCGTGCAGCCAGTGGCCAATGCCGGCGCCACTTTCAACATAACCTGATTCATTGGCCAGTTCCAAGGAGTAATCAAACCACATACACCAATCGGAACTTGCACAATACGCTGATTGTCCGCGACCTGCTCTTCGAATTGGTAATCTTTCAACACTTGTAAAGTGGTCTTCAGGTGACCGAGTCCTGATTTTGCCTGAGCATTAATCGCCAAGGACATGGGTGCACCCATCTCAAGCGATATCAACTCTCCCATTTCCGGAATATTTTCTTTATAGACTTCTATGATTTTTTCCAACAGCGCGACACGTTCGTCTTTTGAACTACGGCTGTAGGTTGAAAACGCAGTCTTGGCTGCGGCAACCGCCAGGTCGAGATCTGTTTTACTACCAAGAGCAATATGAGCACAAATTTCCTCATTGGCCGGATTAATAACGTCAAAACTATTCGGATTGCTGGGGTTAACCCATTCACCATTAATGTAAAATTGAGTGCATTCATGCATTTGTATACTCCTCTTGTATTCTGTCTTTTCGTTACCGACGAGAACCCTTCAGAAAGGGCCGCTAGTGATCAGCAATAAACTCCTGTGGGGCGTATGGCACTGGTTGACGCTTATTGGTATTTCTTGATCTCGGCTCTAGCCACAACCATGCGATGTACTTCATCAGGACCGTCAGCCAAACGCAGCATCCTGGCGTTTCCGTACATGGCGGCCAATGGGGTGTGTTGTGAAACACCTAGCGCTCTATACATCTGAATGGCTCGGTCGATAATATCGCAGCATATAATGGGCACAGAGGCTTTGATTGAAGAGATGTAAATACGGGCTTGGTCTTTGGGCAGAATGTCCATGGCTCTTGCCGTTTGAAAAACCATGAGTCGGCTGGCGTCTATGTTCATACGGCTTTTCGCGACTAGGTCAATATTGCCGCCTAAGTCGATGAGTTTCTTGCCAAATGCTTCGCGCGAAAGACCGCGTTTGATCATTAATTCCAAAGCATTTTCTGCTTGCCCAATGGCGCGCATGCAGTGGTGAATGCGACCAGGACCGAGGCGACCCTGAGAAATCTCAAAGCCTCGACCAGCGCCTAGCAGAATGTTGTCTTTAGGTACTCGACAGTTGGTAAAGCGTAAATGCATGTGACCATGAGGCGCATCGTAGTCGCCGAGGACTTGCATCCCGTCAATCATCTCAAATCCTGGTGTATCCATAGGTACTAGGATTTGGCTTTGACGTAGTTTTCTAGGGGCGTCTGTGTCGGTTAGAACCATCACGATCAAAACTTTACGCCGCTTGCCACCTGCACCGGAGATATAATGTTTCTCGCCGTTGATGACCCATTCGTCACCATCTAAGTCGGCGGTGGCGGCGATGTTGGTGGCGTCAGAACAGGCTCTATCGGGTTCGGTCATGGCAAAAGCAGAGCGAATGGTACCTTCCATTAATGGTTCTAACCATTGCTATTGTTGGGTGGGCGTACCGTATTTGGCTAGTGCTTCCGAGTGCGGGATAATCAGTCATTTATCTTGATGGATTGTGTCATAGCGATTTCGGCATTTTAGCTCAAGCCCTTGGCTTAGAGCTGTCATAAAGGATCAATTGACCGGTTGAATAAGCTCAAGCGCAATGCCGACATTAATGGTGGGGTGGGTCAACGCTTCTGTGCACTCGTGCAATAAATAGCCAGTGCGTTGGTGCAATATCGAAAAGATTCGTCAGTGACTTTGATATTATTTCTTTTCCGCTACTATTTTTTGATGCGCCAGAACGTAGATCATATTGGAACAGGAAAATACTCAGTTTCAGCGGAGTAATTGTCCGCTTTGCTTGAGTTTGCTACAGAGAGCGGTGTGGATGCTTCGGCAATACTTCTCGATGCTGGCCTTGTGCCCGAATCGATAATTCAACAGCCACAGTTTGTGGGCATCAAAACTTTGAACCGTTTGTAGATCTTCGGGAAGCCCCAGCCTAGCGACTCCTCGACAACGCTCTAGATCGCCTCAATCACAGGCAAATCTCGGTTCGGCTTGGGCCGGTTGCGATACACAGAGAGACTCAGCTTCAGGATCTCGCAGGCGCCGCTCAGCGAGAGACCATGCTCGTCCCGGGCGTAGTCCACGAGATCGCGCTTCTCTGCCGGCCTTAGAGCTTTTTTTTCAACAATGTCCTTCAGGGCTTCGTGCTTGAGGCTTAGATCGGCAAACATGCGCTTGAGGCGCTGGTTCTCTTCATCTAGCTCCTTCAATCGTTTGATGTCTGAGACTTCCATGCCGCCGTACTTGGCCTTCCAGTTGTAGTAAGTCGCATCAGAGATGTCGTATTCACGGCACAACTCAGCTACTTGGCGGCCGCCTTCCACTTCTTTGAGTACACGGATGATCTGGGACTCCGTGAATCGTGATTTGCGCATTGTTCGCTCTCCTTGCCATATCGATTATGGCCGAGAACTCCAATCATGCACGGGGCTGTTTCAAGGGGTACTTAAAATTGGATCCGCAACTTGAGCTGATTTTCCGTAGATCTGAGCCGCCCGGACCTTCTGCTCAAGAGGGTTCCTGCATATATTTCTTACCTATACCAGTTTGTACCAAGCGTACTCTGATACCGGCGGCACACAATAATTAGGGTCATCTAATTCCAAAGTGACATTTTCAGGTTTTGCGGCATTTTCTAAATGCTTCCTGATTCGAGACTTTCTGAGGATAATTATGAATCGCACTATTGCGGACCTTGGGCCTGATATCCACAGGCGTTACCCATACAAATCAAACTTTGCCTATGTAAACGGTTGGCGAATGCACTATGTGGACGAGGGGCCCAAAGAGGCGCAGCCAGTGTTGCTTCTTCACGGCAATCCCGCGTGGGGGTTTCTTTGGAGAGAGACTGTGGTGCCACTTTTAGATGCAGGTTATCGTGTGGTTGTACCAGATCAAATTGGCTTTGGTCTTTCAGAGCACCCGCATGCAGCAAGCGCTCATAGTTTGGACAACCATGCAGCAAATCTAGTGGCGCTGATCGATCACTTGAGATTAGAAAACATATTTTTCGTTTGCCATGATTGGGGTGGACCGACCGGCTTAAGTGCACTGCTTACCCGTAAGGAATTGGCCTCGGGAGTGGCCGTAATGTCTACCTGGGCGTGGCGCGAACCGTCGTCAGATTTCCATAACCAGGTAATGCCATGGCTGACATTGCATGCGCCGGTCGTGGGTCCTTATCTTTCGGGCAGACTAGGTGCTTTCCCCGGGAGAGTCATGTACCTGTCAGTTGTTGAGAGAGAAAAGTTTAAAAATGAAGCATTAAACGCCTATCAAAGTGTCTTACCTGACCCCAACGATCGAAGGCTAACCTGGCAGTGGCCGCGGTCGATACCAGTGAATCCTGCGACGGATATTGCAAGCGATCGATTCGAGTGGCTAGAGGAGGGTGTCAAGGCGCTTAAAATCCCCTCGTGCGTGATTTGGGGGCGTGAAGAAGTCGTGTTTACGACAGACGTTTTTGCGCGGAAATGGCATGAGATTTGGCCGCACGCTGAGGGCACACATATGGTCACAGGCAATCATTTTCTCCAGGAGGACTCCGGATTCGAGATTGGTGAACTTTTGACGGACTTTGCACAACGAAATCTCTCCGGGGGAGTCAGCCAATGAGTGTTAACAAGAGAATTGGACGACCTTCAGGTTTTCGAAGTGTTCCTGTGCTGACAGAGCCTGATGTCGAGCATTATCCTGAGTTTCGGGAATTTTTGGTGAAAGCTTTTGGGCTGGGTGAAGATCCGCTAGGAGAGCCCGGAGTATTGGATGTGAATGGTCGTTGTTACGAGTTAATATTTGTGGGCCGCTCTGGCCAGGCATTCCCTGCTGCGGTTGAGATAGCATCACTTGTTGAAGGTCTGGAGCCCCTGGATACCGAGCAGACTGATAGGGACTTGTGGGAGATTATGGAGTGGTTAGTCGAAGGTGTTGGCGGCAGATGGACCATCGATGCGCTAAGAACCACAGCTAAAATATACCGGGTCATACCTGAGGGCGTTGAATAGAAATATTCATACTTCCTACAAGCGCGCGCTAGATTCCGACGGAAATCCAATTCTATCTCTCGAGGGCTGGAAAATCTGGTTCGACTACGCTCTTGCCCAAAACTCGGATACAGAATTCTTCATAGGTATTCCATGGATTGACTATCCCACCGACTACGCTGACGCGGAAGCTTATGCGGATATGTGGTACCTCTTCTACAACACCATGGTGCTGCCAGCAGTAGACTACTTACATGCGCTTTATCCGGGAGTCACCATTTACACGATTCCCTATGGCGAGGGGGTAATTGAGTTACGCAAGATGTTTGAAGCGGGTAACCTCCCGGATATAACTAACCTAGAAGGTCCTAGCGATACTTCTCTGTTCACTGACTACAAAGGACACGGCGGCCAACTGCTCAAAGATCTGGTTGAGTATATCTGGATAGATGCTATATATGGTGTGGCTCTAGAAACTTACGACTACGATGATAGCTATCAGGCAGACCTGAAAGCGCGCGCCAAGTCCATTATGGATGCACACAACCCGAACTATAACGGGCCGAATCGATGATGATAACGCAGTTCAAAAAGATGTCGCCAAGGCTATTTTAGATAAACATGCCTACTACTTTAATTAACAAGGAAATTAGCTTTTCTATTCTACCGCTCTAGATTGCGGCAG
>JAACFI010000030.1 GCA_009937575.1 Haliea sp. | reverse complement strand
ATCCCGCAGTCCGCACTGGAATCAATCTGGAACCACATGATTCGCTACAGTGTGGATTTCAATATGGACTACGACGTCTACTACGTAGGCGCCAATGGCAAAGCCGTGCTTTCCACCACGGCACTTTCCACCTCAGTGTTCCCGATGTTCGCCTCACCGGATGAGCCGGTGGGAGAGAAAATATGGACCAAGCTGCGTATCAATTACAAAGCACCCGCTCGCCGGGCTGGCGAAATTCTGTTGGTACACGAACCCGGAGCTGACTACACCGCGGGCAAGGGCCGCAAAGCCTGGCAGTACCTGGTGGGACAGCGGCGTGTGAGACTGGCGCCGGCGGTGGCGTTCGACACCCCCAATCCCGGCGTCGCCGGCACATCTACTTACGATGACTCCTTCATTTACAACGGCTCACCAGAACGCTTCAGCTGGAAGCTGATAGGCAAGAAGGAAATGATCGTTCCCGCCAACAGCTACGATTTCGTTTTCCAGTCCAAAGTAGAAGACATGCTTGGCGAAAAGTTCCTGGACCCTCAATACATACGCTGGGAGAAGCGCCGGGTCTGGATCGTCGATTCCTTCCTCAAGGAAGGTAGTCGCCATCTCTACAGCCGACGCACCTTCTACCTGGACGAAGATAGCTGGGTGGCTGTATCCGGCGAAATGTATGACGGCCGTGGCAATCTCTGGCGTGTGCAGTACAACTACACTGCAAACCTGTACGACAAGAAGGCGGGCTTCGGCTCCGCCTATGGCGCCTACGACCTGCTGCAAAACATCTATAACCTCAACGGCAAGCCTATTCCGGGCAAATATAGAACCGGTTCAAACCAGGGTGACAAGTACTTCACTCCCAAAGGCCTGGCCCGAGGCGGTGTCCGCTAGGTAAAGGTCCTGCCTTCGGCCGCCATATCCAGCAGCAGTTTTGGCGGCTCGAAGGCCTCGCCGTACTTTTCCGCCAGCACCGAAGCCCGATCGGCAAAGGCCTGCACACCGTAGGCGTTGACGCACTGGTAAACACCGCCGGTGTGGGGTGGGAAGCCGATGCCCATGATGGAGCCGATATTGCCATCGGCCACTGAGGTCAGCACGCCCTCCTCCATAATACGGATAGCTTCCAGCACCTGGGGAAACAACAGGCGGTCTTTTACGTCCTGATAGGGAATATCCACGTAGCCTTTCGGCGCGAACAGGTCCCTGAGTCCGGCCCAGGTCTTCACTTTCTTGCCATTCTCGTCGTAATCGTAGAAGCCGGCACCTTTAGCCTGGCCCACGCGCTGGGCTTCCTCCACCATGATGCGGATGACCTCCGACTCGGGGGTGGGTTCCCAGGTTTCGCCGGCAGCTTCGGCATCCGCCTTCCGCTGCTGCGTCGCATGGTAGGCCGTCTCCAGTGAAATGCTGTCCAGTGTCTCCAGTGGTCCCATGGGGGAACCGTTGAAGGCGGCACCGTTCTCGATCAGGGCCGGGTTAACACCCTCGGCAAGCATACGCTGACCCTGGGTGATGGTCTGGCCGATCACTCGCGTGGTGAAGAACCCGGGAGCATCCCTGACCACGATAGGCTTCTTGCCGAGCTTCTGGCTCAGGTCGAAGGCCCAGGCCAGCGCCTCTTCGGAGGTCTGCTCGCCGGTAATGATCTCCACCAGGGGCATACGCTCGGCAGGCGAGAAAAAGTGCATGCCGATAAAGTTCTGCGGGCGCTCGGAGGCCTCTGCCAGTCCAGTGATCGGCAGGGCCGAGGTGTTACTGGCGAAGATCGCCGATTCACCCAGCACGGCTTCGGTTTCCCTGGTGACTTTGGCTTTTACGTCGCGGTTTTCGAATACCGCCTCGATCACCAGATCGCAGCCGGCGAGATCGTTCACATCCGCAGTGGGATGAATGCGCGACAGGATGTCCTTCGCCTGGGCCTCATCGATTCGACGGCTCTTCTCACAGGCGGTGGTCGCGTAGGTCTTGCCCCTCTCGGCGTTTTCCTGGCTCAGGTCCTTGAGCACCACCTCGATACCCACCTTGGCGGCGGCAAAGGCGATGCCCGCGCCCATCACACCGGCACCCAGGATGCCCAGCTTCTTCACATCGGTTTTATCCACATCACCCGGACGGGAAGCACCCGCATCCAGCTGGTTCATCTGCACGAAGAAGGTGGTCATCATATTGCGCGACACCTGGTCCAGCAGCAGACGCTGGAAGTAGCGCGCCTCCACCTTGTGGGCGGTGTCGTAATCCACCCGGGCAGTATCGATCACTGCGGCAATAATGACCTGAGGGGCGGTCATATTGCCCCTGGTCTGGTTCATCACGTTGACCGGGCCGAAGTAGGTCAGGCCCTGGGTGGCATCGTCCCCGGGGCTACCGCCGGGGATGGTGTAGCCGGGCTCTTCCCAGGGCTGTTTCGCCTCGGGATTGGCCAGGATCCAGGCTTTGGCCTTCGCTGCCATTTCCTCTTCGCTGTCCACCAGCTCATGCACCAGGCCCTTTTCAAGTGCCTTCGGCGCCACCAGTTGCTTGCCCTGGGAAATAAGGGTCAGGGCTTCCTGCATGCCCAGCATGCGCACCAGGCGCACCACGCCCCCGGCGCCGGGCATCAGGCCCAGCATGGCCTCGGGCAGGCCGATCTTCACTTTTGTGCTGTCCAAGGCGATACGGTGGTGGCAGGCCAGGGCGATCTCGTAACCGCCACCCAGGGCCGGGCCGTTGATACCGACTGCCACGGGTACACCCAGCCGCTCCAGGCGCGCCAGGGGTTCCTTGGCCACCAGCAGCTCATTGAACATCCTCTCCCGCTCTTCCTGCGGAGGATCCAGATCCATCTCCATCATCGCGGTAATATCGCCGCCCGCAAAGAACTGGCCAGGCTTGCCACTGCGTACGTAGACGCCCCTGAGATCGTCCATCGCCTCCAGTTCATCCAGTGCTTTCGGCATGGCCTCGGCGTACTCGTCGCCCATGACGTTCACGGACTTACCTTGCTGGTCGAAAATCAGTTCCACGATGCCGTCGGCATCTTTTTCCAGTCGTATATAGCTCATCTATTACTCACTCCAATCCTTTCTGTTCGACCGTAACCGATCAAACACGCTCGATTATGGTGGCGATGCCGATACCGCCCCCGGCGCAGAGAGTCACCAGGCCGGTGTTCAAATCGCGGCGCTCCAGTTCGTCCAGTACCGTGCCCAGGATCATCGCGCCGGTGGCGCCGATGGGGTGTCCCATGGCGATCGCACCCCCGTTAACGTTTATCTTGTCGTCGGGAACATCCATCAGCCGCTGGTAGCGCAGCACCACCGAGGCAAAGGCCTCGTTCAGCTCGAAAAGATCGATGTCGGCAGTGGTCATCTTCGCCAGGTCCAGGGCCTTCTGCGAAGCGGGTGCCGGGCCTGCGAGCATGATGGTCGGCTCGCTGCCGGTTACCGCGCAGGACACGATCCGCGCCCGGGGTTTCAGGCCCTGGTCTTCACCGGCCTGTTTGTTACCCAGCAATACAAGAGAGGCCCCGTCCACCACGCCGGAAGAGTTTCCGGGAGTGTGGATACAGTGCACTTTCTCCACCTGGGGATACTTGAACTTGAGGAAATCCCCGTGGCCGAAATCGTTGAACATGGTGAAGGAGGGCTTTAGCTTCGCCAGCCCCGCCATATCGGTGGGCCGGATCAACTCGTCATGATCCAACACGGTCACCCCATTGAGATCTTTTACCGGCACGATTGAGTTGTCGAAGTAGCCATTGTCCCGGGCGTGGGCGGCGCGCTGCTGGGACTGGCAGGCGTAGCGGTCCACGTCCTCCCGGGTAAAGCCGTCGAGGGTCGCCATCAGGTCGGCCCCCAGGCCCTGGGAGATACCGTAACTCTTCATCGCCACCCAGGCGTCGCCGGCGGCAGCACCTGAGGCACCGATGCCGAGACGCGACATACTCTCCACCCCACCGGCCGCACCCATGGACTCCATGCCGGACATGATCTTCATGGCAATGGTGTTGACCGCATCCAGGCCCCCGGCGCAGTAGCGGTGCAACTGGGCACCCACGGTGACGTCGTCCCAGCTGGAATACACCAGGGCGGTCTTGGCAATATTCTGTCCCTGTTCGTTCACCGGCTCCCCGGTGGCCAGCACCACGTCCTCTACCCGGGTAGTGTCGAGGTCGTGACGGGATTTCATCTCTTCCAACAGGTTGGTCACCAGGTCGATGGGCTTGACCTCGTACAGCCCCCCACCGGGCTTGCCTTTCCCCCTCGGGGTGCGAATGGCATCGTAAATAAACGCGTCGTTACTCATTTTTTACCTCTTTTCTGTCCTTAAACAGGGCTGCCAAAATACCCGATAAACCACTGCCTACAAGGCATTAGCCGCAATACTCCATCGCTGTATACCCATTTGAACTGCAGATCCCCTGACCCTGTACCAATCGGCCAAGGATGACTGACAAATTCTGTCAGGCCTCGCCAACCATCCAAGCGATTTGATAGACTCCAGACCTATCGTTGTACCCACCCCCAGAGACACCGTGACCCAACTCAACCCAAGGCAGCGCGAAGCCGTGCGCTATATCGACGGCCCCCTGCTGGTGCTCGCCGGTGCCGGCAGCGGGAAAACCAGCGTGATCACCCGCAAGATCGCCTACCTGGTGGGCACCTGCGGCATCCGGGCCAGCAGGATCGCCGCCGTGACCTTCACCAACAAGGCCGCGAGGGAAATGAAAGAGCGGGTGGGCAAGTTGCTAAAGGGCAACGCCACCGAGGGTCTCACCGTCAGCACCTTCCACCAGCTGGGCCTGAAAATCATCCGCCAGGAACGCAAGACGCTGGGCCTGAAGAACGGTTTTTCCATTTTCGAC
Organism: Haliea sp.; assembly: GCA_009937575.1. GTDB lineage: Bacteria > Pseudomonadota > Gammaproteobacteria > Pseudomonadales > Halieaceae > JAACFI01. The sequence continues at coordinate 18,464 of JAACFI010000030.1, read as the reverse complement.
GCCGAGGACACCCGCACCCTGATCCGCGACCTGCTGATACAGGAACACGGGGCCGAGGGAGACCAGGCGGTGCTTATCCAGCAGCGGATTTCCAACTGGAAAAGTGACCGGGTAATACCCGAGCAGGCGCTAGCCGGGGCGAAAAGCCCGGCGGATATTCTTTGCGCCCAGGCCTACCAGCGCTACAACCGGGCTCTGAAGGCCTACAACGCACTGGACTTCGATGACCTGATCCTCAAGCCCACGGTGCTGTTCGAGCACCATCCGGATATCCTGGAGAAATGGCAGAACCAGATCCACTACCTGCTGGTGGACGAGTACCAGGACACCAACTCCAGCCAGTATTTACTGGTGAAGCAGTTGATCGGTGTACGAGCAGGGCTCACGGTGGTAGGGGACGACGACCAGTCCATCTACGCCTGGCGCGGGGCGCGTCCGGAAAACCTGGCCCAGCTGCAGGAGGACTTTCCCGGCCTCAAGGTGATCAAGCTGGAACAGAACTACCGCTCCACCTCGCGCATCCTCAAGGCGGCCAATACGCTGATCGCCAACAACGCCCACGTGTTCGACAAGCAACTGTGGTCGGAACTGGGCTACGGCGACCCCCTGCGGGTGATCCGCTGCAACGACGAGCAGCACGAGGCCGACCAGGTGGTGGCGGAGATTCTCGATCACAAGCTGCGCAAGCGCACCCGCTTAGGTGACTACGCAATCCTGTACCGGGGTAATCACCAGTCGCGACTGATCGAACTGGCGCTGCAACAACAACAGGTACCCTATCACCTCAGTGGCGGCACCTCGTTTTTTGCCCGCAACGAGGTCAAGGACATCATGGCCTACCTGCGCCTGGTGATGAATGAGAACGACGACAACGCCTTCCTGCGCATCGCCAACGTGCCCCGGCGCAAGCTGGGGACGTCTACCCTGGAGTCACTCGGGCACTACGCCAACGAAAATCGCTGCAGCCTCAACCAGGCCATCGGCCGCCTGGGCGCCGATCATCTGCCGGAGGCGGGACTGAAGCGATTGCGGGAATTCCGCGCCTGGATGGACGGGGTGCGCCGCAACTGCAGCGGTGAGCGCGGGGTATCCGGTATCCGCCAGATGCTGCGGGACATGGATTACGAGGGCTGGCTGGATTCAAACAGCTCCAGCGAGGAGGTTGCCGAGCGGCGCATGGGCAACGTGCACTTCCTGACAGACGGCCTGCACCGGGTGATGACGGAAGACCAGGTGGACCTGGAGGAGGCCATTTCACGCCTGGTGCTGCGCGACCTCATGGAACAACAGGACGAGGAGGAGAAGGGCCCCAACAGTGTCCAGTTGATGACCATGCACGCCTCCAAGGGCCTGGAGTTCCCCCACGTCTATATCATCGGTATGGAAGAAAACCTGCTGCCCCACCGGGCGAGTGTCGAGGACGGCAATATCGAGGAGGAGCGGCGACTGGCCTACGTGGGCATCACCCGCGCCCAACAGACCCTGGCCATGACCATGGCGAGCAAACGCCGCCAGTTCGGCGAGACCATCAACTGCGAGCCCAGCCGGTTTATCGACGAGTTGCCCCAGGCAGACCTGCAATGGCAGGGCGGCGGGGCCGATACGGAAGAAGCCAACGAGGAGCGCGGCCAGGAAACCCTGGCGGGACTGAAAAACCTTTTCGCCTGACTAATGTACCTTAATTTGCCCCATGCGGTTGTAAAATTATCCCGCGCACCTACACTGCTCAGGCGTCCACTCAACAAGGCAATAAAGATGTCCCTGAAACAACTCACCGCGATAGCCCTGTCCACGATTTTCCTGCTGGCGGGCAGTGTCCATGCGCGCAGTCCCTCCCCCGACGGCGCCAGGGTCTATTTCATATCACCACAGGATGGCGAGACAGTGCAAAGCCCTGTTATCGTGCGCTTCGGGCTACAGGGGATGGGGGTGGCTCCCGCAGGAACGGATCGCGCGAACACCGGGCACCATCACCTGCTGATTGATCTGGCGGAACTGCCCGCCACCGACAAACCGCTGCCGGCGGACAGCAATCACGTGCATTTTGGTGGCGGTCAAACCGAGACGAGCGTAGAACTGGCTCCCGGGAAACACACTCTGCAGCTGCTGCTGGGGGACCAGAGCCACGTTCCCCACGAGCCACCGGTGGTCTCAGAAAAGATCACGATCACAGTGAAATAGCAGGGCACGCCATAGAGCACAACCCGGCAACGGGGTTCAAGTCGAATCTCTGACGGCATCACTGTCCCGAGCAGTTTGCAACCCCAGTCTGCCTTTCAGCCTCTCGCGGATTGTCTGCACGATGGCATAGAAACCCGGGATAAAGAATGTCCCCACCAGCAGCGCCGCCAGCATACCGCCAAACACGGTAATACCCAGGCTGCGCTGGCCGAAGGCGCCTGCACCGGTGGCAAATACCAGGGGCATGATACCGAGGATGAAAGAAACGGCGGTCATGCACACGGCGCGAAAACGCAATCGCCCCGCCTCCCGGGCCGCAGCGAGAATGTCCTGGCCCTCCTTTTCACGCCGGTGGCGGGCGAACTCCACGATCAGGATCGCATTCTTGGCCGCCATGCCGATCAACAGCACGATGCCGATCTGGGCATATAAATTTAGGGCAACCCCGGTGAGCAGCAGCGCAGCGATGGCGCCCCCTATCGCCATGGGAACCACCAGGATGATGGCGGCGGGAATAGACCAGCTCTCGTACTGGGCCACCAGGAACAGGTAGACGAAGATCAGGGCCAGGGTGTAGGCAAATATCGCGGTGCTGCCCGCCTCCTGTTCCTGGTAGGCCATACCGGTCCACTCGATGCGGTAACCAGTGGGCAGGACTTTCGCCGCCAGCTGTTCGAAAGCCGCCATGGCCTGGCCGGTACTGTACCCGGGGGGGGTACTGGCCCGCACAGAAGCGGCTCGATAGAGGTTGTAGCGTTGGGCCACATCCGGTCCCATCACCGGGTGAGTGGCGACCAGGGTGCTGAGGGGCACCATATTGCCGCTGTCCGACTTCACGTAGAAATGATCGAGGTCGGAAAGGTCCGAGCGGTAGGGAGATTCCGCCTGCATAATCACCTTGTAGGTCTGGCCGAACTTGTTGAAGTCGTTGATGTACAGGGAGCCCATCTGTGCCTGCAGGGTGGTGAAGATCTCCGACAGCGGCACCCCCAGGTTCTTGGCCTTGACCCGGTCCACATCGACGAAATACTGGGGCACGTTGGCGCGGTAGGTACTGAATACTCCCTGCAGGCCAGGAGTCTGGTTGCCGTCCACGATAATGTTGTTGAGTACCGCCGCCAGCTCCGAGGGTGCCCGTGACAGGGTGTCCTGCAGCATGGCCTCCAGACCACCCACCGCGCCCATCCCCGGCACCGCCGGCGGAGCAATGCTGAACACCTGGGCTTCGGGCACCTGCACAAAGGCCCGGCCATTGACCCGCCGCACCACGTTGAATACCAGGTTTTGACGCGCTGTCCGGTCGTCCCAGTGCTTCAGCACCACGAACAGGGTGCCGCCATTGCTGGCCATGGCGCCGCTTAAAATCGAGTAGCCGGTGATAGCAGTCACCGACTCCACCGCCGGGTCGCCCATCAGTATTTGCGAGACCTTGTCCACTGCGTGCTTGGTGCGAGTCAGGGAAGAGGCATCAGGCAACTGCACATTTACCAGCAGCAGCCCCTTGTCCTCGTCCGGGACAAATCCGGTGGGCGTGTTCAGTGCGGCAAAACCCAATACGCCCATCCAGGCGAGAAAAATCACTCCCACCATTAACAACTTGCGCAGCACCCACTGCACACCCCGGTCATAACCCGCGGTCAAACGCCCGAAGCCGGCCTGGAAAAGCTGGTACCAACGCGCCTCTTTTCTCTCCCCAGGTTGCAACAGCAAGCTGCACAGGGCGGGACTGAGCGTCAGTGCATTGACCGAGGAGAAAACCACTGCCACGCATATCGTCACCGCGAACTGGCGATACATAACCCCGGTGATCCCCGGCAGCATGGCCACCGGGATAAACACCGCCAGCAACACCAGGGTGGTGGCGATGATCGCGCCGCCGACCTCCCGCATGGTAATCAGCGCCGCGTCTTTGGCGGCCATGGTCGGGTCGTCGCGCATATGGCGGTCGCAGTTCTCGATCACCAGGATGGCGTCGTCCACCACGATGCCGATGGCAAGGATCAGCCCGAACAGGGTCACTGTATTGATGGACATGCCGATGGCCAACAGCACCGCGAAAGTCGCTATCAGGGAGACGGGAATCGCGACACTGGGTACCAGGGTGGCCCGCCAGTTGCCCAGGAAAACGAATGTGATGGCAATCACCAGCACCACCGCCTTTATCAGGGAGGTGACCACCTGTCTCACTGCGGTGGACACATAGCGGGTGGTGTCATAACTGGTTATATAGTCCAGTCCCTCGGGAAAATACTGGGAAAGCTCAGACACTCGCGCATCCACTGCCGCCCCCGCCGCCAGGGCATTGGCATCCGCCAACAGGTAGAGGGCGACGTTGACCGCCGGCTTGCCGTTGATCTCGCCGAAGAAATTGTAGTCGGACTGCCCCAGTTCCACCCGCGCCACATCCCGCAGGTAGACCGCGGAGCCATCGTCGTGGGCGCGCAGCACGATGTTCTCGAACTCCTTCACCTCCTGCAGGCGCCCCTTGGTCTGCAGGGTGTACTCAGTCTGCAGTTCCCCCTCGAAGGGAGGCGCGCCGATTTTTCCCGCAGCCACCTGTATATTCTGCTCGCGCAGGGCACTGTGGATATCCTTTACAGACAATCCGAGGTTCGCCATGCGGTTGGGGTCCATCCACAGGCGCATGGAGTAATCGGCTTCGCCTAGAATATCCGCCGAGGAAACGCCGTCGATGCGGGCCAGGGCGCTCTGCACGTTGATCTTGACGTAGTTAGAGATGAACTTGTAATCCAGGGATTCGTCCGGGGAGGTGAAACTGATGATCTTGAGGATGTCCGGCGAGCGCTCGTCGATATTGAGCCCCATGGCGATGACCTCCGCCGGCAGGGAGCGCTCCGCAAGTTTCACCCGGTTTTGCACCCGTACCAGCGCCATATCCGGGTCGGACCCCACTGCAAAGGTCACCGTGAGGCTGTAGCTACCATCGTTGGCGCTCTTGGAGGACATGTAGATCATGTCTTCCACGCCGTTGACCGCATCCTCGATCGGTGTACCCACCGTGGCCTCCACCACCTCGGCAGAGGCGCCCGGGTAGACGCCGCTGACCCGGATACTGGGTGGAGAGATCGAGGGGTACTCGGTCACCGGCAGCAGGTAGATAGACAGGCCGCCGGCCAGGGTAAGCACAATGGATATAACGAGCGCGAACTTGGGCCGCTCGATAAAGAATGCGCTGAACATACTGCGCCCTATTCCGCCGGACCACTGAGTGAGCGGGTCTGCACCGGCATGCCCGGGCGTACCTGCTGCAGGCCGCGGACGATCACCCGGTCACCCTCGTCCACCCCGTTCTTTACCCGCACCTTGTCATCCAGCCGGGCGCCAAGTTCCACGTTGCGCCGCGCTACCATGTTGCCGCCGTCCACCAGCAGCACGAAACTGCCCTGCTGGTCCGCCTGCACCGCGGCCTGGGGAATAAACAGGCCCTCCAGCAACTGGGTATCCTGGAGTATGACTCGCACGTACTGGCCGGGCACCAGCAGCGAGTAGGGGTTGGGAATCAGCGCCCTGGCCTCCAGGGTGCCGGTGGATCGGTCGATACGGTTGGCAAAGTAATCGATTTTGCCGATTTCCGGGTAAAGGGTACCGTCCGCCAGTTCCAGGGTGACCTCGATCCTGCGCACGAATTCGACGTCGAGCCGGTTCCTGAATCCATGACCGATGGCCGCGACATAAGTGGCCTCGCTGATCTGGAACAGGGCCTCGATGGGATCAATGCTGACCAGGGTGGTGAGGTTACCGGTAGTGGGACCGACCAGATCCCCGGCGCTGGCCGCACTGCGACCGATCTGCCCGCTGATGGGCGCCCGGATGACGGTAAAACCCAGGTTGACCTCGGCGCTGGTCACCTGGGCCCTCGCGGACTCGATACGTGCATCTGCATCCAGTTTCTTCGCGGTAAGGTCGTCCATTTCCGCTTCAGAGATGGCTCCCTTGGGCAACAGATCCTTGCCTCGCTTGAAATTGCGCACGGCGTTGGCCTGGTTGGCGACCGCTGCGGCGAGGTCCGCTTTGGCCCTGGCCAGGGCTGCCTCGTACTCTGAGGGATCGATGCGGTACAGGATATCCCCCTCCTCCACCAGTTCTCCCTCGGTGAACTCCCGTGAAGAAAGATAGCCGGTGATCCTGGCCTCAATGGTGACGTCGTCCTGGGCCTGCAGGCGCCCCACATAACGGGACTTTGGCTGGTAGGGCTCCAGCACCACAACATCCACCACCACCTCGACCATGCGCGGGGGAGGCGCCTCCTCGGCGCAGCCGGCGATTAAGAGCACTGCAACCAGCGTGGAATATATGAATCGACTCACTGGGTCTTCCCCGGGGATTCAGTAGCTGGACTCTAGCAGATTACGAGGGGCGGGTCCTGAAACTAAAAAAGCCGCAACGCCCGGGCGCTGCGGCTTGTCATCCGGGACTTGGGCGCCTTACTGGCTGCCAGCCACCATGTAATCCACGGCAGCGTGAATTTCCTCGTCGGAACAGTTCATACAGCCGCCCTTGGCAATCATGCCTGTGCCGGGTACGCCGTTGACACCGCCGGCGTACAGGACGTCGTTACCCTTGGCAATACGGTCCGCCCAGGCTGCAACATCACCCAGCTTGGGTGCGCCGCCGGCGCCGGTGCTGTGACAGGCCATACAGGCGCTGTTGTAGACATCCTCACCGGAACGCGGGCCACTGCTGGCGGTGGCCGCGGCACCGCCACAACTGTTATCGCCCTGCAGGCACACCTCACCCACGGGTGCGATGCGCTCCTCGATTTCCGCCCGCTGGCGATCGCTCAATTCCACGGCAAATGCGCTGGAGGCCAGCAGGAGGGCGAAGAAACTGAATACTGTACGAGTCATTGTGTGCTTCCTGTTCTGATCCGGCGCGCATTATAGCCACTTATCGTGTCTGGGGAAAATCGAGCATTCTGGCCTGGGATCAGCCGTAAAAGCCAACTGGCGCGGGGCACCGATAGCGCCTACTATTGGCAACCCGTATTTGTTATGTGTGTTTACCAGTAAAGGAAGTTTGAGACCTATGAAACTCTATACCTACGACCCCGCCCCGAATCCGCGCCGCCTGGAACTGTTCATGACCTGGAAGGGTATCGAGATCGAGGCCCAGCAGGTCGACCTGATGTCGGGCGAGCAACTGGGGGATGACTACCGCGCCATCAATCCGGAGTGCACCGTTCCCGCACTGGTGCTCGATGACGGCACCGTGCTCACCGAGGTCATCGGCATCTGCACCTACCTGGAGGCGCTGCACCCGGAAAAGCCCCTGCTGGGTACCACACCAATGGAAAAAGCCCAGGTGATCAGCTGGGTCCACAGGTTATTGATGGGCATAATGGCGCCTGTCGCAGGCATGCTGCGTAACAGAAGCGATGCCTTCCGCGACCGCGCCCTGCCCGGGGCCCTGGACCTCCCCCAGATCCCGGAGCTGGTGGACCGCGGGGTACTACAGCTTGGGCATATACTACCCAAGATCGACGCGCACCTGGCGAACAATACCTGGTTGGCCGGCGACAACCTGACCTTTGCCGATATCGAACTGCTGGTAGGCGTCAACTTCATGGGCTGGGTGAAGCAGTCCATCCCCGAGGACTGCAGCAACCTGAAGGCCTGGTACGAGCGGGCGGCGGCAGAACTGACCTAGAAGTACCACCCCAACTGCAGGAACAAGGACGGCCCCACCTCCAGGGTGGTGTCGTCCACCCCTGTTTCCAGCCCCCCGTATTCGGTATTCGAGGATCCCAGCGGCACCGCCACCGAGCCCAGCAGCTGCCAGTCCTGGGCCGGGTCCCACTGCAGCACCAGTTGCGCGAGAGCGGAGCCGTCGTCCGCGTTCAGGAACAGGTTGGGCGTGACGTTGAGCAGCGGGGTGACTTCCACCAACAGGGAGCCCGCCAGGTAGTGGCGGCCGATGGTGAAAAGCTCCCCCCGCGCCAGGCGCTCCACCAGGTCCCGGTCCTCGCGAAGGTCCTCCGGCGAGTAATCCGATTCCTTGAGGCCGAAGCCATTGTAGAAGTATTCCGCCACGGCACTGACATTGTGTCCTCCCCACACCCAGGACCAGGACCAGTTGGCGACCAGGCTGGTTTCCCAGCCATCCCGGGCATCAGTCAGGGTGATATCGCCGCGCAGCACCGCCTCGCCGATGTTAACCAGGCCGCCGGCTCCCACCACCCACTGGTCGTAGTGCTCTGCCACCAGCAGGTCGAACTCCCGGTCCACGCCGAAGCCGTGAAATTTTAGGGCGGTGGAACTGACCGTACTGTCCACATCGCCGTCCTCATCCCTGCGCTGCACCGACACGAACTGCCAGTCGCTGCCGCTGTCCAGCAGGTACTGGCCGTAGAGCATGTCGTCCCCGAGCTTGTACTCGGTATCGACCGCGGCGGGGTCAAAGGGGTTAAAGAAATCCATCGGGGTGTAGATCAGTCCGTTACCCCAGGTGACCGCCTGGCGGCCGAAGCGCACCACGGCGCGCTCGCCGCGGTAGTCCAGGTGCAATCGGTCCAGCCGCTGCACCACCGCCCGGGAGTCGTTGTCGCTGATGCTGTGGGTCAGGTCCCACCAGCGGCGGTCATCATCCGGTACCGCCGGGGTGGTCAGGAACAGGCCCTGGCTTTCCCCTGGAAAGTCCAGGCTGTCGCCGAACTGGGCCTGCAGCTGATAATCCACATTAAGGCTGACGCGCTCCCGGTCGGCGGCAAATTTGAGCCGCAGGTCCGCGCCCTGGTCACTGGCCCACTCCCCGGCCGGTTCCTGGAATACACTGTCATCGGGGTAATTGACACCCAGCACCCGCGCCTTGGTATGCCCGCCGTCAAACCAGGGGACTTCGGCGGCGACCGGCAGGCTCAGCAGCAGCGCCCCTATCGCCAACAGGTACACCATCGACAGCTACACCGCCATACCGTGGGGTTCCTGCTGCTCGTCAGCCACGATCCTGCCGTCGCGCATGCGGATCAAGCGCCGGGCGTAGGCCATCACACGGGTGTCGTGGGTGGAGATCACGAAGGTGATGCCGTGCTGGCGGTTGAGGGCGACGAACAGGTCCATAAACTGGGCTGCGCTGCGGGTATCCAGGTTGGCGGTGGGTTCATCCGCCAACACCAGGGCCGGCTGATTGACGATGGCTCGCGCTACCGCAACCCGCTGTTGCTGGCCACCGGACATGTCCCCCGGCCGTCGGTCCTCCAGGCCCTGCAGGCCGACCTCCGCCAGGATCGCCCGGGCGCGGGCACCGCGGTCTGCGGCGGCAATGCCCTGCACCTGCATCACGAATTCCACGTTTTCAATCGCGGAAAGCACCGGTATCAGGTTATAGGCCTGGAACACGAAGCCGATGTCGTGCAGGCGCATCTCGGCCAGCTCGTTCTTGGACAGCTTGTCGACCCGGTACTTCCCCACGGTAATTTCGCCCTCGTCCGGCGTATCAAGGCCGCCCATGGCGTTAAGCAGGGTGGTCTTCCCCGAGCCGGAGGGCCCTGACAGGCAGACGAACTCGCCCTCCTCGATATCCAGGTCCACGTGGTCCAGCCCGGTAATCACCTCGTCCCCCTGGTGAAAGGTCCGGCATAAATTGCGGCAACTGATAGAGCTCATGGCGTCGTCACCTCACATAGTCGTATTCAGGGCCGTCACCGGCTCCAGGCGCGCTGCCCGCCAGGCGGGCAGCAAGCTGGCCAGCAGGCCGAGCACGATCACTACTGCCGTGGACATGGCCATGTCTGTCAGGGCCAGCGCCGGGTAAAGGGTGGTGCCCATACCCATCATCTCCATACCCTGGGCGACGGCGGATATGTCGATACCCGATTCCAGGGGCCGGATGGACGCCAGGGCCAGCAGGTTGCCCAGCGCCAGGCCGAGTCCCAGCAGGTAAAGGCTCTCCAGCAGCAACTGGCCCAGTATCAGTGACGGCGGCATACCCAGGGCCTGCATCAGGCCGATCTCCCGCACCCGCTCGAACACCGCCATGGCCAGGGTGTTGACCAGCCCGAAAGACAGCACCAGGAACACCACCACCATGAACACCAGGGAGAAGCCATCCTGAACTGACAGGTAGCTGGCGAGAAAACTGTCGAGCTCGGTCCAGGGCGCCACCTCCAGCCCCTGTCCGACGGCAGCGGCGAGCTGCGGGTACCACCGGTCCACTGCGCGGTAATCATGTGCAGTCACCGCCACCTCCGACACCCGGTCACCAATACCCAGCATCTCCTGCACCGCCGCGCGACCCGCATACACGAACTGGTCCTCGGTGCCCTCCAGGCGGGCGCGGTAGATGCCCACCACCCTCACCCCGCGATCGGCAATATCGTTCTGGGGATCCTGGGACATCAGCACCACCCGCTTGCCCAGCGCCGTCTCCAGGCGTGAGGCCAGCTTGCGTCCGATTACCAGGCCACGATCGTGTTCGTCCTCGAGAAACCGGCCCTCCTGGATATCCCCCGGGAGCGATCCAATCGCTCGCTCGCTGGCGGGATCCACTCCCAGCAGGGTCACCCCCCTGCTGTCGCGCTCGCTGGCCACCACCGCCGGCACCCGGACCCTGGCGGCCCAGGCTGCGACCGGCGGCCGGGCCAGCTCCCGGGCCAGTTCGCCGGCCGGCGGCGCCATGCTGTTCGCCACACTGGGGTCGTCCCGGTAGTTCGCCTGGTGGATCTGTACCTCCCCGGGCAGGTTGTTGAGGCCGTTGCGCATCATTTCATCAGTCATGCCACGCATCAGTGCCGCCATGAAAATCATCGCCCAGACACCGATGGCGATTGCCAGCAGCATGATCAGGGTGCGGCGGTGATTGCGCCAGAGGTTGCGCCAGGCCAGGGTGCTTACCACGCTCAGGGACCCCCGCTTCACGCCGCCCTCATCGCCTCAACCGGCGCCAGGCGGAACAGGCGCAGGGCCGGGTAGATCGCCGCCAGCAGCGCACCCAGGACCACCACGGCGGGCCCCCAAAACAGGGACAGCAGACTGACCTCTGGGTACATGCGCCCCGGCATGTTGAATTTCGCCCCGAGTTCATCCATCCCGGGGTAGGCAAATCCCACCGCACTGAGATACTGGGTGAGCAGCGCCCCCAGCAGCACCCCCAGGCCAAGACCCAGGGCGGCCATCAACAAAGTCTCCATACCCACCAGCCGCGCCAGTTGCCCCGGGCGCATACCCAAAGACAGCATCACCCCGAATTCCCGGGTGCGCTCCAGCACCGACATCAACTGGGTGTTGAGCACACTGAAGGCCACCAATACGATCAGTACGACGTAGGTGAACCAGGCACTGGCCAAATCCGAGGTGATGGCCTGGCGCAGCCCCGGCTGCAGGGCGTTCCAGTCCAGCACTTCCAGAGACTCCCCGGCAGGCAGCATTCCCTGCAGGGTCTGCACCGCCTCCGGCACGCGATCCAGGTCCGGTACGCGGATCACCACACTGTGGCCGTGATCCCCCATGCTGAAGGTCTCCTGGAACCAGGACAACGGAACCTGGGCGACGCTGCGGTCGATCTCGTCCATACCCGATTCCAGTATGCCCACGACTGTCGCCACACCGGCGGAGAAGGACCCGTCGCGCCCGCTGCCGAGGAAGGTCAGTTCTTCTCCCAGCCCTACTTTCAGGTTGCGGGCCAGCACCGCGCCGATCACAATCTGCCCGCGATCACCCGGCGCCAGGTAGCGACCCTGGCGGACCAGCCCGGGGAGAGTTGATACAGCGGGTTCAAATTCAGGCTGTACGCCGTTGAGCAACACCCCGAAGGAGCGCTGCTCACTGGAGGCCAGCGCAAAGGCAAGGCCGCGAGCTGAAACCGTCTCTACCCCGAGGACACTGCGCACCCCCGCGGCCAGCCGGGCCACCGCAGGCACCGTCTGGCGCATTTGCTGGTCTTCCAGGTAACCCCGTTGCTGAATCTGGATATGCCCGCTGTAGGTCGCCAGGCTGTTATCGATCATCATCTGGTAGGAGCCCAACTGCAGGGAGATAAGGAAGATCAACAGCACGTTGCAGAACACCATAGCCCCCACCGTCAGCCAGGTACGCCGGCTGTGACGCCAGAGGTTGCGCCAGGCCAGGCGCCAGGTAACGCTCACTCCCGGGGATTTCTCAGGTTTGACAGGGTGAACAGGTTTTCAGGCTGGTCTACGTCGAAATCCACTTGCAGGGTGCGGACCTCGGTCCATTCCTCCGGCGCCTCTTCCTTGCCCATGCGGATAACAGAGGCCACGTTGCGCCCATCCATTTCCTTTATCTCGAGAGCCCGCAAGGTTTTCACCAGGCGGTCCTCCTGGTCCCAGAACTGCTGTTGCAGCATCACCCAGTCATCGCGGATATGCAGCACTTCCTTGCCCCATACCACCGCGGCTTCCTCGTGAGGGATGGACTGGATCACGTAGACCTGGTGACCCTGTTCCTCGTACTGCCCCACCAGTTCGTGGTCGTACTGGTCGATGATGTCGGTGTCCTTGCTGACGTCCTTGTTGGAGAAGTCGCTGCCCATCCAGTTCTGGCTCATCATGGAGGACGGCACCTTGACCACACGGTTGATCTTGGGACTGTAGGTCCACATGTTGCCGTCCACCGACAGGGTGCCGTTGCCCGCGTCTTTGGCCGGCGCGGTAACCCGCACCAGGGTGCGCTTGTCGCCCTCGGTCCAGGCGTGCATGCTCATCTCCCTCTGCCAGTCGGGTCGGTGGATCAGCATGCTCATCTCGGCATTGGAGGTCTGGCCCCGGTAGTGGTCCATGGCCTTGCGGATAATCTCGTCGGCGGTCAGGTCCTCACCGCGGCCGAGTGTCGCACACAGCATCAACCCCAGGGCCAGCACAGATTTCCACATACAAGTATTCCTCCCTTGCCTGGCGGCCAGTGTAAACAACCTCGCCCAGGTTTGCACAAGCCATTCTGCCCACAAATGATAGCGCGCCGGGCGCGCCTATGGGGTATAACACTATTATCGGCAGTACGGCGATTGAAATGGTGGCAATAAAGGGAACAAGGCCGACAGGTAGCGCAAGGGTATCACTCGCCGCGCTGGTACTGGCCGTAACCGCCTGCCAGGGTGATGACGGCCAGGCCCCCTTTCGGAATTACCTGACCCGGCTTGGCCGCGTCCTGGATACCCCGGTTCCCGCCGTGTACGCGGCAGTGCTGCCTCAAGCCCCTCGACCAGCGCAGCTCAGGCATGAGCTGCCACCAGGCAAACTGGGTACACTGGACTTCCTGGCGATCAGTGGCTGTGAGGTACAGGTTACCATCGGCAAGCGCAACAGCAGCCTCGGACGCATGGCGAAGGAATCCCAGCGGCTGCTGCTGGAACTGGAATACCTGGCACTGGCACCGGAATGTATCGACTACCAGCGGCGCCAGGGCAGGAGTGGCGTCGCCGACACCCTTGAGCAGGCCTGGCAGCTGAAGAAACAGCAACTGCCGGCCCTGGCATTCAACGCAACCCTGGGCAGCCAGGAGTACCGGGACTTCTGGCGCCGGCGCAGCCTCGAAGCCTCCTACCCCGCGTCCACCAGTAGCAGCGTGATTACTGCGCTGGAAGCCGTCAATGCCATGGTCCGGCGCTGGCTGTCCGGGGATTACCGGGCCGATAACCTCGAGTTTGAAATTCTGCTGGGCGAGATTGCCACGGGTGACGGCGGCACCCTGCTGGCGGCCCTGGCCAGACAGGGCGAATGGCTGGCATCCGCCGATCGCCTGCTGGCCGACCGCATGCAACGCAAGCCCCTGTGCACCCCGGGATTTCGCCCGGATGCTGCGGACATCCTGCACAACGTGGTGGTGAAGTACTTCATCGGCGAGATACAGCCCGCGGCCGCCGCGCTGGAGCGGCGTCGCCAGCAACTGCTGTCGCCTGTTGCCCTGCTGGAAGCGCAGCTTTCAAGTGCGCTGCCGAACAATTACCTGGAATGGCAAGGTCGACGCGAGGCCCTGTTGGGGGATTTCGCCGCGGCCCCTAAACGGCACGTTGAACAGATCATGGCAATTCAGGCACCCTGCACCGCGGGCTGACACCTTAATGCCAATGGGCAGCCAAATTGGTTACACTGGCCGCCATTTCACGGGACAAGCACCCGGTAACCGGAGACGAGCATGACATACATAGCGGGAAATACGCCGCGCCTTATCCTGATTCTAGTTCTGAGCAGCCTGCTGATCGCCTGTGCCAGCGGCCCACCCAAACCTACCGTGGACTACAAGCAGGACTACAACTTTATGGCGGTGAAGAAAATCGGCTTCTACCGCAATTCCGGCCAGGTCAGCGGCGATAACCCCCTGCAACTCAGCGATATCCAGCGCCAGCGCATCGATAGCGCCCTCAGCTACGCCCTGGGAAATCGCGGTTTCCAGATGGTGGACGACCCCGCAGAGGCGGATATGCTGCTCAGCTGGCACCTGGTGACCCAGCACAAGACCGACGTGCGCACCTATGAGACCCCGACCTACGGCGCGAGCTACGGCCGCTATGGTCGTTACAACCGCTACAGCATGTACAATTGCTGGAGCTGCGCCCCCACCCGGACCGAGGTCTCGGTACGCAACTATACAGAAGGTACCTTCATCGTCGATATGATCGACCCGAAAATGAACAAGTCCGTGTGGCGCGGTTTCACCCAGTCGCGCCTGAAGGGTAATCAAAGCGAGGACCAGGGTAAGTACAACGAGGCAGCCACCGCGATGTTCGCCTCTTTCCCGCCCTGATCCCACGTAGACGGGAGAACACAACATGGGTATGATGCGCCTCCCCGAACCGCCCGTAGCGGTTCCTTCCGCCCGTAGCTCAGCTGGATAGAGCGCTGCCCTCCGGAGGCAGAGGTCAGAGGTTCGAATCCTCTCGGGCGGGCCATTCCATCCCCAAAGGCTGCAATATCTTCTACCCTTAATGATCCAGAAAACAACCCGGCAGTGAGGTTTCCATGACGCAGCCCTTCCCCGACAATGTCTATCTCAGCGGCCCGATGGCACCATCAGGGATAGAGTGTGATGCGCCTGACCTGGTGGTGGAGGGCGAACTTCCCGCCGATCTACGGGGTGTCTATTTCCGCAACGGTCCGGATCCGCTGTACCCTCCACGAGAGGGTGACGAGTACCATTGGTTCCATGGCGACGGCATGATCCAGCGATTTGAATTTGCCGATGGCAGGGTATCGTGGAAAAACCGCTGGGTGCGCACGGAAAAATATGCCCTTGAGCGTGCGGCGGGCCAATCCCTGTTTGGCGTACTGGGCAACCCATTCACTGCGGACCCGTCCGTGGCGGAAGAACATTACAATACCGCGAATACCCACATAGTCTGGCACGGCCATCGGCTGCTGGCACTGATGGAGGGTACCATCGCCGTAGAACTGGAGCCCGACTCGCTGACCACAGTGGGCAACTTCGATTACGACGGTCAAATCGATGGTCCAATCACAGCCCACCCCAAATTCGACCATGCGTCCGGCGAGATGGTGTTTTTCGGCAATCAGGCCAAGGGCCCATTCAGTGAATTTCTGCGTTTGAATGTCGCCGACAAGACAGGTCGGCTGATCAAGAACGAGATGATCGAGGCACCCTTTGCATCTTTCGTCCATGACTTCTTCGTGACGGAGAAATACGTGGTATTCCCGGTTTATCCCCTGGCCTTTAACCTCGATCGGGCCCTACAGGGGGGCATCCCCATGGCCTGGGAACCTGATCGCGGTACTCATTTTGGGGTGATGCCACGCAATGGGACCGCCGATGATGTTGTCTGGCACACGATGGATCCGCGCTGGAGCTTTCACATGGTGAACGCCTGGGACGAAGGCGATGCCATCAAGGTTGACGTCTGCGCCTCCAACGCCAGCCAATTCGCCCCGAAGCTGGACGGCACCATGGCATCCGTGTCTGAAGGTGTGCAACCACTGCTGCGACGCTGGACAATCGACATCGGAGGAAGCACCAATAGTGTTGCCGAGGAAATGCTCGACGACCTTTCGGGTGAGTTCCCCCGCACAGACGACCGTTTCATGACTCGCCAACACCGGCACACCTGGTTGGTAGGGGATGAGACAGGTGGCTCGAAGTTCAACCGGCTGATCCACCACGACATGGCTTCCGGCGCCCGGCAAGTTTGGGGGGCGGACAAGTACATGTTCGGCGAACCGGTATTCGCGCCCCGCTCAATGAACGCCGCGGAGGCGGAGGGCTACCTGCTGATGCTCGCCAACGACCTGGAGACGAGCCTGACGGAACTGATGGTGTTCGACGCACTGGATATTCAATCGGGTCCCCGCTGTCGCGCCAACCTACCGGTAAGAATTCCCGCCGGCTTTCACGGGACCTGGGTGGGCACTGACTGAGCAACAGCAGTTCCAGGCGGGGATCTCATGACTGAAACCACTGGATAAGCTGCCGGTGAACCCGCTCATCATCCAACAGGTCGAAGTGGTTTTTGCCGTGAAAGACCTGGCAGTTCTGCGGTTGAACATGCAATTTCTTAAGGTCATTGGCATGGGCTCCCACTGCACTGTCCAGCCGCACCAGCAGATCCCCCAGAATATGGCCTAACGGATCCCCACTGTTCGCGCCAACCGTAGCCACCGCAAAGTAGTAATCCACGCCTGGCAGCAATGGCACCGGCCTGCGGGTATCGGTCGCGGATTGATCCTGGTCCACTCCCTGCCAGTCTTCATCCAGCAGGTTACCGTGGCGCAGATCCTTGACCCCCACACTGCGATGCCTGCCAATGGCCAAGGGCGCCACGTAAGGCAGTTTTCTCACCGCCACATCGAATGCATGCCCGGCTTTTTCCAGGGGTGAGCCGTGATGAGGGGAGCCGAGAAAGACGACCCGTTTTAAGGCCTGAAGCCAGGGGCTGTTTTCCTGTTCTGCATACCAGCAGGCACTGCGAATAACCAGTCCTCCCATACTGTGTCCCACAAGTGACAGGGACTCGACGGGTACTGGCCAGGCGTCGCACAACGCCTCCAGCAAGCGGCTGAACTCGCGGCCGTTGGTGGAGATGTGGCGACCGGTGTTGTAACGAAGATACAGGGGCGTGTAACCCAACTCATCTCGCAATCGGGTTCCCACACCGGGTACTCCGTTACGGCGCCAGCTCAGTTCGGACAAACCGAGCCCGTGCACATTTATCACCAGGTGCGGACTGGCCCCGGTAATGTTTACGGCCGCGGCTTTCGGATCGGTATGCAGCGCCCGACCCGATGTTATCAAACCCATTCTGATTGCCAGTGGATTGCCTGTTGCCTCGAGGTGGTCACCGAAGGCACCGTTGAGCGCGGCAATGGCCTGGATTTCTGCACTGGATTGGCTCGGGGCATTCACCGCATCGGGTATCAGGCCAAAAACCTGGTCGGTTCCCTCGCGCAACAAACCGGTGGTGCCCCTTATGGAAGCGTAAACAGAGGACGCTATCAATCCGTGCGAGCGTCCTCTCTCGAGGGGCTTGGGAGTCCAGGGCAGAGGACGGCGAGCGATAGTCTCGTGCATGCCTTCAACCACGTTGGTAATACCCTGCACGGAATCGAACACCAGTCGGGTGCCACCCTGTATCGTGGGGATTGAAATCGCCATGCCATTACTCCCGCCCATCCGCTGAACGGTTATTCTAGCGCTTTATTCCCCCCTGTTGTCACAAAGATTATCGGGCACCCGATCAGGCGAAAATCGGGAACCTGCGCCGCGCAGACAACTCGTCCATGCCCGACTGGATGGCGCCCTCGATCTGCTGGTACATGGCGTCAACGTAGTCCTGGTCATCAAGACGCTTCGGATCGCCATCCAGGTAGATGGGATCCAGGATCCGGGTGCGGATCTTTGCCGGCAGGGGCACGTGCTGGAACGGCGTCAGGTGCAGCCCCAGCCCGAAGGGCCAGCTCAAGGTGATAGGCGCCACTTCACTGCGCATACGCTGCTTAAGTTTCAGTGCTTTCGCCAGGCCGCGACCCTCTGACAGGACGAACAGGGTATCGTGACCGCCCACGGTGGCAACCGGGACAATAGGCACACCGGCACTCATGGCCAGTCGGATAAATCCCCTGCGCCCGCCCAATACGGCTTTATCCCGGTCCAGCCAGTTGCGGTAACAATCGACTTCACCGCCGGGCCACAGGATCACGTCATCGCCCTTGTCGAAGGCCGCCCGGATGTTCTCTTTACTGGGCGAAAGCACGCCCAGACGGCGGAAGTATTCCCCGATGACCGGCGCATTCATCAGCACGTCGTGTGCCGTGCCGTGCAGGGCGCGGGAATCCCCGAACTCCCGCCACCACGCCATAATGACTG
>JAACFI010000239.1 GCA_009937575.1 Haliea sp. | reverse complement strand
GTCGTTGGATTCGGTATCTACAGGTATTGGTAGGGCCATGGAGGTCACCTGATACTGTTTATCTATACAGTATTTTAGGTGCCTTGGCAAAAACACTCAAAACATATAATCAATCAAATGTGGTCACGGGGGCGGGGATGATGTTACGCGGTACAGGAGGGAAAGGTGGGCGGAGCCCACCCTACCCTGGGCCGGAGCGAGATCAAGGTAGGGTGCGCTCCGCCCACCATAATCTCCGCCCATCACAAACTCCGCCCATCACGAACTCCGGGCGGCACTCACCCTCAATTGTACATAACCACCTGCTCCAGCGTCTGCCGCGCATGCCCCGGATTCAACCTGGCCATCAGGTCGCGTTCCATGGCGTAGAAGCAGGGCAGCAGGAACAGGGTGACGAAGCTGGCTATCAGCACCCCCCAGAACATGGCCATGATCATCGGCGTGATCAGCTCGTTGGCACCCCCCAGCTCATAGGCGGCGGGAAACAGCCCGGCGCAGGTGGTCACCGTGGTGATCACCACCGGCCGCAGCCGCACGCTGGCGCACTCCACGATCTGCCGGTCGTGCAGCAGGGTCTCGTCGCCGTCCCGGCTGTGGAGTTTCTGCTCCACGTTGAAGCGGTCCAGCATCACCAGGGCATCGTTCACGATCACCCCCATCAACCCGGCGATGCCCACTATGGCGGCAAACGACAGCACGATCCCCTGCAGCACGAAGGCCACCAGCACCCCCACCACCCCCAGGGGGATCATGAACAGCACCATGAACGGCTGCAGGAAGGAGTTGAACAACAACAGCAGGATAAAAAAGATCGACACAAGCGCAATCAGCAGCGCCTTGCCCACCTCACCGGCCTGTTCTTTCTCGGCAACCAGCTCACCCCCCTGGTAGAAACTCAGCTCGGGAAAGCGCCCGGCAAAGTCGGCCTCGCGAATATAATCTGCCACCAACCGATTGAGTTCCAGCATGCTGATCTTCTCCCGGTCGATATCCGCAAACACGGTGGTCGCCCTGTCCCCCATGAAGTGGCGCACGGTCCCCTCCCCGGAGCGCTGCTCGAAATCCACCAGGCTGCGCAGCAGGATGTTCTCACCGTGCTTGTTGGTCACCGCCAGGGAATACAGGGAGGCGGGATCGCGCACGTCCACCCCGTCCAGCAGCATGCGGTAGGTGATCACCTCTTCCACGGTGTCGAAGGTATCCACCACCTTGCCGTTGAAGGCTACTTTTACCGCGGAGGACACCTCCCCCACGGTCAGCCCATGACGCGCCAGGGCGTTGTGGTCGATTTTCAATGAGATGATGGGTTTGCCGGGCACGTAGTCGCTCCAGACTTCCCGCACCCCGTGCAGGCTGTGCACGTATTCCATCAGCAGGTCGGCGGCCACGAAACGGTTGGGCGTATTGCCGATCACCACCGCCTCCAGCGGTGACCCCATGGGCGGCGATAGCCCCTCCAGCCGCACGCTCAAGTTGTGAAAGCCCTCCCGCCTGGCGTAGCGCGCAACCAGCTCGTCCCGCAGCTCCCGGGAGTCCAGGCTGCGCCGCTCGGCGGGTTGCAGGAATATCGACACCAGCCCCCAGGCGGGGTCCCGCCCCTCGGTAACGGTGCCGCGGTCGTGGTCGTGGTGCCCGGCGGTCACCACGATCTCATCCAGTTCCGATCCGGGAATGATCCCGCGCAGCTCCCGCTCAAGCCCCGCGAGTTTATTCTCCATGGTGGTCAGGGAAGTGCCGATGGCCCCCTCGGCTTTGATGTACAGGATGTCGGCATTGGTCTCCGGCGCCGACACGAACACCAGTCTGCTGGAGGCCAGCACCGCCGCCACCACGAACAGCACCAGGGTGAGCACGGCGAAGATGTAGCGGTGGGGTATCACCTTCATCATCAGCGACTCGTAGCCGTCTTCCACCGCCTGGAACCATGAGCGGGTCAGCTTGCCGTGGCCGGCACCCTGCAGGCTGTGGGCGATGTGCGAAGGCAGGATGAACTTGCACTCCAGCAGCGACATCAGCAGCACCAGGATCGCCATGATCGGGATAACGTAGAACGCTTTGCCCTGGACGCCGCCAATGAAGGCTGCCGGCGCCAGCGCCACCATGGTGGTCAGGGCGCTGGTGACTACCGGCAGCACCACCTTGTTGGTACCGATCACCGCCGACTCCACCGGCGTGTAGTCGTATTCGTGGTGGCGGAAGATACTTTCTGCCACCACCACCGCGTCGTCTACCATGATGCCCAGCATCAGGATCAGCGCTGCCATGGTGAACAGGTTGACCGACAGCCCGAGCAGCGGCATTACTGCAAACACCATCATGATAGCGGTGGGGATGCCCAGGGCTACCCAGATAGTCAGGCGGAAGCTGAAGAAACACAGCAGGACCAGTACCACCAGGATGATGCCGGCGATCGCATTGCTGATCAGCACGTCCAGCATGGCCGTGGTGGCCACGGTGTCGTCCTTGATCAGCAGCAGGCGCACGTCCGCCGGCAGGCGGGTGTTTCTCTCCTCGATGTAATCCTTCACCCGGTAGGCGGTACTCAGCCGGTCGGCATCCTCGCCGGCTTTCACCAGCAGCCGGATGGCGTTGCGACCGTGCATGGAGCTGCGCACCACTGGGTCGGCGAAGTCGTAGTGCACCCGGGCGATATCCTTCACCCGCACGAAATCCCCGGGGCGACCCTGGAATACGATCACCTCTTCCACGTCCTTGGGGTCCTCGAACTTGCCGATGGTGAGGATGTCCTGCTCCCCCGCCGCCGACTCCACGGCGCCGCCGGAGTCGCGCACGTTGCGGGAATTGATCGCGGCTATCACCTGGTCGTGGCTGATACCCAGGCGGCGCAGTTTCACATCGTCGAGGAAGATCTTCACCTCCCGCGGGCGGTAGCTCTCCCGCGACACCCCGGATACGCCCTCCAGGTTGCGCAGCTCCAGCCGCACCCGCCGGGAGATCTCCCGCAGTGTTTCTTCCGGCACCGAGCCCACCACCAGTACCTGGGCCAGGGGCCGGTTCACCGTGTTTTCCGGGCGGGTCACCACGGGATTCGCCTGCAGGTTCTTCGGCAGACTGGAGCGGGCCCGATCGATGGCGTTGTAGATCTCCGCCTCGAGCTTGTCGTACTTCTCGGTGGGATCGCTGGCATGCCCCATCACCATGATGGTGGACTGGCCCTCGATGCTGTTGGAGAGCACCTTATCCACGCCATCGATGTGCAGGAACTCTTTTTCCAGCGGCACGGTAATGGACAGCTCGATATCCTCGGCGCCGGCGCCGGGCTGGTCGGTCACCACGGAGATCATGCCGGTGTCGAGGGAGGGGAGGGTGTTATAGGGCAGGCTGCGCATGGCCATGAAGCCGCCGAGGAAAAACATCACCATCAGCACATTCACCAGCATCGGCCGGCGAACGAAAAATTCCAGCAGCAGCTGCAACTCAGCCCTCCGGGTTCTGCCCGATGCGCTTCAGCTGTGTGCCGTCGCTGACCAGCCGCAGGTTGCTGACCACGATTTCGTCGCCGCTGGCCAGGCCGCCGTACACCGGCACCATCTCGGCATTGCCAACTCCCAGGGTGGGCTCCACCGCCCGGGCTACATCATCTTCCACCCGGTACACGATCAGCCGCCGCCCGCGATCCACCAGTGCCGCCCGTGGGATGGCCAGCATGCTCCGTTGCGGCGCCCCGCGAAACTCCACCATCGCCGACATACCATCCTTGAGCAGGTTCCCGCTGTCGTCCACCAACACCCCCACCTCGAAATTGCCGGTGGCGGGCTCGGCGGAACTGGCCACCTGGTCCACCCGCCCGGCAAAGGTCTGCCCCGGCGCGCCGGGTGAGGTCACCAGCGCCTGCATGCCCATGCTCACGTGGTTGATGTCCTTCTGGGACACGAAACTCTCCACCCGCAGGGCATCCTGCACCCGGATCAGGCCCAGGTGGTCCACAGGCGACACCGACTGGCCCGTTTCGATATTACGCTCGGTAACCACCCCGCTCACCGGGCTCTTTACCTCGGTATCGTCCAGTTCCTCCCGGGCGATATCAAAGGCGGACACGGCCCGGCGCAGGTTGGCGGTGGCCGACTTGTAGGCCGCCTCGCTTTGCCGGTAGGTCTGCTCGGAGATCACCCCCGTTTTGTAGATGGATTCGTTGCGCTCATGGGTCGACCTGGTCTGCTCGAAATTGGCCCGCGCCTCCTCCACACTGGCCAGGGCGCCCTCCAGCCTGAGAGTCAGCTTCTTGGCATCGAGGCGCAGCAACAGGTCGCCCACTTCCACCGCCTGTCCCTCCCGGAACAGCACTTCCTTGACGGTGGAACTCACCTCCACCCCGATCTCGTACTCCTCCGCGGGGGTCACCAGTCCGTAGCTCTTGAAGTTTCGCGCCCAGCTGCCGGGCTGCACCAACACGGTCTGCGCCTCCACCAGGACAGGCCCTGACGGCAGCGGTGCGGGGTCTGTTTTGGCGCAGGCCTGTAACAGCGCGAGGAATACTATCCACGGGCCGTATCGGAAAATTAGGGGCAACGGTCTCCTCCCTGATCAATTGCTCGTTATGTCGACTGCGGTGGAGAGGAGTTTCAAATATAGGACAGATGTTCTGCTACTACAAACAAGCTTCCTGTTATGCGTTATCGAGCGGGATTCATGGTGCGCAGAGCGCACCCTACGTCGCATCGGGGGACGATCATACTCCGGATCGGAGAGCGATCAAAGGTAGGGTGCGCTCTGCGCACCATCAACCATAATTACGCTCCAAACGCTCGATAACGTGTCGCCCTATTGCGTCGCAAACACCCGCATCCAATGGCTGTTAACCACGTCCGTCATCAGATTCTGCTGCCCTTCACTGAGCTTCTCCCGGTTCGCCACCAGCAGCCCCTTGACGCAGATGGTGTCCACCCTGGCCGGTGGCGCATCCTCGCCCACCGGAATCGCCAGGTTCATGGCCCGGTACACCTCCTGGCCATCATCCGGTGTCTTCGTCAGGCGCTTGTCGCCGATTGCCAGCACCCGGTAACGCTCCGCATTGCGCAGTGCCAGGTCCAGCTCCGGGGAGTGCTCCCGGGGGCGGTGCACGACCATCACCGCATCGACCGGGGCATCCGGGGTGCCCAGCTGTTCCACCGCGGCCCCGGTGTCCCCATAGACCACCTCTATATCCCCGAATTCCGGCACCAGCCGGCTCATGTAGTTGAAGGTCACCGCCACGCCGCTGGTATGGCTGCCGATGCCCAGGCGGTAGTTGTCAGCGTCCTGCAGGTCCCGGTCAGTCTTTGCAGCGCTGCCCGCCGCAGCAATAATAAATACGCATTCCTGCCCGATATTTTCCAGCACGTCGATCTGTGGCCTGGCCCCGGGCTTGTCATACAGGAAGTACTGCACCGCATCGGCCTGGGCAAAGGCCAGGTTCACCGGACTGGCGGGGTCGGTCATGGCCTCCAGGTTGGCCAGCGAACCGGCGCTGGGCAGGTTTTCCGCACTGGCCCCCAAACCCTGTACCACGGCCTGCAGGCGGGCCGCCGCACTCCAGTAGCCACCCCCCTCGCTACCGGAACTGATCGCCAGGCCAGGCTCGGCGGCAGCAGTGCTTTGCTCCTCCGCCCAGGCCAGTGCAGACAATAGTCCCAAAAGCCCCGCCAGCAGGGCGCGGTTGATGAATCGACTCATGAATTGCTCCTCTATGGTTAATCGTTTCCTTACAGGTCGAAGGCGATGCTGACACCCAGGTAGGTGGTCTCCCGGTCGTTGTTCTCGTAGCTGCCGAACAGGTTGCAGCGCAGCGCCCCCCAGTTGGCGCCGATGCCGGCCCTCACCACCAGCGACTGGTCATCGATTTCGTAACCTGGCATGCGAAAGTGCACACCGGAGGACAGGTTCTTGACCACTGCCTTCACGTCATCGGCCTCGTCCTCGAATTCGTAGCGGTAGGCAAAGTCCCCATACACCTCCATATCGGTATCGCCCCACTTGAACGGGTGGCTGACAAACACGCCGGCGCTGCCCAGTAGCGAATCACGCTCCTGGTCGCCGAAGGCCATGGCGGTGCTGGCAGTCCCCTGTTCCTCGTAACCGTCCACCTCGATATTGAGGTAATCCAGTTCGAGGAACGGGCCGAAACGCGTAATGGTCTCCGGCGCGGTCATGTTTACCCCGATCCTGGTGGAAAATCCGAGGATGTCCGCCTCGGTGTCGCCTTTCTCTACCCGGCGGGCGGTGGAGCCGAGATGGATCACCCGCTCGATATCGTCGAGGTCCGCCTCGCCCACCGACAGGGTGAAGTCGGAGAACAGCAGGTCGCTGCGATACCCCAGGAACAGCGAGCCCACCAGGGTCTCGTTCTCAAATTCACTACCGGAGTTATCGATATCCGTATCGCCCACCTGGGAACCGATCGCGGCACCGACAAACCAGTGATCGCTGAGTGTGTAGGCCGTACCCAGTGTGAGGTCCACAGCGTCAGAGCTGGCCCGGGGGGTAGAGAAGCCCTTGTCGTAGTCCACGTCCTGGCCCTGTACCGAGGCGAACAGGTCGAAGCCCTCCGGGCGCGGTCCCCAGCGCCGGCGCACCTGGTAATCGGTGACGGTATTGCCGAACGCCCGGGCGTCGGCCAGGGCCGATTCCGGCAGCAGGGCGATCATGCCCGGTGCCCGCAGGATGGAGGCAGTGTAATCGGAGAGGATCTGCGCCATGGCCTGGGTAGGATGCAGGCCGTCATATGCGAAGAAGTCGTCCGGGTTGCCGCCGCTGGACTTGCCCAGGCCCTCGGGTTCGGTGCAGCGCGTACCGCTCACGGTAGCCTCACTGCTGCTGTAACACAAGCGGGTGTGATCGACAGTCGGGTTGAAACCAACGGTCGAAGTC
Organism: Haliea sp.; assembly: GCA_009937575.1. GTDB lineage: Bacteria > Pseudomonadota > Gammaproteobacteria > Pseudomonadales > Halieaceae > JAACFI01. Next base: position 1,493 of record JAACFI010000239.1, on the reverse strand, counting down.
GGGTACTACCACATTGCCGCCGACCTCCGCCAGCCCGCGTGCCATGGCCTCATTGTAGGCCTCGGCCGCCGCATTGCGGGCCTCGCTCTTGGGGGTTCGGCCACCGTCGGGCGCCAGGTTGGTGCTCTCGGAAAACAGGCCCAGCGGTGGAAAGGTCGGGGTAACAAAGGTGCGGGCACCGCTGGTCATCAGCCGCTCTATCATGCGCAAAGTATTGAGCGCGGCGCCTTCGCCGGCTGCCGCCGGGTTTTCCACCGTAGCGTCGCGCACGTCGTTGCCGGCGGGATTGAGCACGAACAGGGTACGGCGGGTAATGCTGAGGGCGCCCGAGGCCAGTCGCTGTTCGAAGCCGGGGCTGGTCTCACTCAGGTCAGCCTCCAGCGCGCCGTCCGCCGGATGGGTCACCACTGATTCGGCGACGACAGCCTGGTACATGTCATTCGAGCGGGCGGTGGCGAAGGCAAAGTCAATATTGTCAGTATCGGGGATATCGGTGCGCTCCCCGGGAAACAGTATCGGTGTGGAGGGTTGCAGGCCGCCAATACCCAGGTCGTTGGAGAGTTTCTCCGGCCACACCGTGCCGCGTTTCCCGGTCTCTGGCACCAGGTTGGTAACGCGAAAACCGGTACTGCCGTCCAGGCCGGCGCCCGGCGGGGGGATAATGCCTCCAACGGCGAAGAAGTCGATATCGGGAAACTGGCCCGCGTCCTCATAGCTGCCGCCGAAGACGATCATCTGGTTGAAGGGTGTCCCGGCGATGGCGGGCGCCGACAGGGCGCCACACAGGGACAGTGCGAGCATGGATCGGTAAAGCTTGGGCATGAAAATTCCTGTCAGGTTAAACGGGTATCAGAGGGCTTTGTCGGTGATCACCTTCTGCTGCATGAAGTGCCCGTTCACCAGCCACAGGAAAGCCAGGGACGCAAAAGCGCCTTCCAGGAAACTGCCGATATCCGCGGTGGGGAGGGTGACAAAGCTGTTCAGACCGACCACCGGCGTCAGGCAACCCGCCAGTCCACGGATTTACCTCGCCCCTATAGCTATAGCTATAGCCGGAGTGGGTACCTCAGGGTGCAACGTTGTCCCGGTTTCCCTTGATCAGGCTGCGGAACCAGTCCAGGATGGACTCTTCCTTGAAATCGGTGAACTCGCCGGCGTCCATGAACATGCCGTGGTCGTGGCACACCTCGAACCAGATATGCTGCTGCTTGGCGTCATAGGACTTGTGCATACGCTTGCCGCAGTGGGGACAGTCGATGTCCTCGCGGCTGTCGTACTTCCAGCCCTCGTTCGGGTCGCCGTGGTCGACCAGTTCGCTGCCCTCGATCTCCTTCATGCGATGGGCTTCGTCATCGTCAAACCACAGCCCCTTGCAATTGGTGCAGCGATCGATCTCGATATCACCGTGTTCCACCACCTCCATGCCGTGGTGGCACTTGGGGCATTGCAGATTGTGTTCTTCCGGGTTGAATTCCATATGGGTGGCTCCGATC
>JAACFI010000029.1 GCA_009937575.1 Haliea sp. | reverse complement strand
GACACAACCCTCGGTGTGGTGTCCACAATTCGCGAGCTGGGAATCGACGTGGCGCCGCACCTCAGTTTCGGCGGCGACGGCGAGGACACGGTGGCCTCCCTGCTGGATACCTACCGGGAGCGCGGCATCAACCGCCTGGTGGCACTGCGGGGCGACATGCCCTCGGGCATGGGCAGTTGCATGCAGTTGGTATACGCCAACGAGCTGGTGGCCTTCGTGCGCGAACGAACCGGCGATCACTTCCAGATCGAGGTGGCCGCCTACCCGGAGATCCACCCGGAGGCGAAGAGCTACGACAGCGACCTGCAGTTCCTTAAAGACAAGCTGGATGCCGGTGCCAACAGCGCCATCACCCAGTACTTCTACAACGTTGAAAGCTATTTTTATTTCCTGGACCAGTGTGCGGCCATTGGTATCGACAAGCCCATTTACGCCGGCATCATGCCGATCACCAACTACGCCAACCTGGCGCGCTTCTCCCGCAATTGCGGGGCCGAGATTCCCCGTTGGGTCTGCCAGCGCATGGAGGGATACGGAGATGACCTGGACAGCGTGCGCAAGTTCGGCGTCGAAGTGGTCACCCAGTTGTGCCAGACTCTGCTGGAGAGCGGCGCCCCCGGGATTCATTTCTACACCATGAACCAGGTGGAGCCGACTCGGGAGATCTACAACAACCTGGGCCTGTGACTTCATGCGCATACCCCGTATCTATACCGGGCAGACACTGCAGGTCGGTGCCAGTGTGGAACTGGAGGCCGGTGCCAGCCAGCACATAGCGCGAGCCCTGCGCATGACGCCCGGCGATCCGCTGGTACTGTTCAACGGCCGGGGCGACGAGTACCGCGCGGAACTCCTGACCGTGGGCAAAAAGCAGGTCGTCGCCGCTGTGAACGAACGGCGGGAGCGGCAAAACGAATCCACCCTGTCCCTCCACCTGGGCATCGCCATCTCCCGCGGCGACCGGATGGACTGGGTAGTGCAGAAGGCTACCGAGCTAGGCGTCTCCGCCCTGACGCCCCTGTTCACCGAGCGCACCGAAGTAAAGCTGGCGGGTGAACGGGCAGAAAAAAAGTTACACCACTGGCGTCAGATCGCCATCAGCGCCTGCGAGCAGTGCGGTCGCAACCGGCTGCCCGAGATCTCCGGGCTGATGGACCTGGGAAGCTGGCTGGATGGGACCGAGGCGGAGCGTAAATTCGTGCTGCACCACCGTGCGGTTGCCAGCGCATCGGGCGATGCGGACCCGGCCAGTATCGCCCTGTTGGTGGGGCCGGAGGGTGGTCTCAGCCAGGCAGAAATCGAAACCGCTGAAAGGGCAGGTTACCAGTCCCTGGCGCTGGGGCCCAGGGTATTGCGCACGGAGACCGCGCCGTTGGCTGCTATCGCCATCCTGCAGGCCAGGTGGGGGGATATGGGGCTGCTTTAACAATCCATGTAGGTTTTATTATGGTGCGCTCCGCGCACCTTAAATCCCTTAATTTTTCCTGCTCTCAAGCATTGGCCCGATCTTCCAGCCACTGCGCATGCGTCCACTCCAGGAAATGCCCCACCGCGTGCACCGTATGGTCGGTACGCACCGAGTGGAATATCTCGAAGGCGTGCTGCGCACCCGGCAGTTCAGCGTAGGCCACCGCTTGCTCGGACACTGCCTGCAGGGCGGATACGAAGGCCCTGGCCTCCTCCACCCAGACCAGTGAATCGTGGGTGCCCTGGATAACAAACATGGGAGGTGCATCGGCGTGTACGTGGCTCAGGGGTGAGCCGGTATCCCATAATTCGTGGTTCTCCGCCCTGGTGCACTGCATTACCCGGTCAGCGATCATGTCCTCCATGGACATCTCCGGGCGGATGTCGTAACGATCCAGGAAATCGTAGACTCCGTAGAAGGGCACTGCCGCCTGCAATGTGGTGTCCACCTCCTCAAAGCCCGGTTGCCACTCTGGACGGTTCGGGGTAAGGGCCGCCAGCGAGCTCAGGTGGCCCCCCGCCGAACCCCCGGTGATGGCGATAAAGTCCGGGTTACCCCCGTATTCCGCAATATTCTGGCGGATCCAGGCGACAGCCTTCTTCACGTCGATGATATGGGCGGGAAAAGCCGCATGTGGACTGAGGCGATAATTGATCGCGACACACAGCCAACCGCGCTCCGCCAGGTGGTACATCAGGGGCTTGGCCTGCTGTTCCTTCTCGCCGATCATCCAGGCGCCGCCGTGCACCTGCAGCAGCACCGGGAACCCGCCCTCCCTGGGCTCGTGCGGGTGGTAGATATCCAGCAGGTTGCGTTTGCCGGCATCGGAGTAGCTGATGTGGCTGTGCAGGCGCACTCCCGGGCGCTTGAACGCGAAGGGTTTCAGCCAGTGCCCGGTGACGATATCGTCACACAACACGTGCTGGCGCTCCGGGGGGATATCCGCCCGGTAGTTTTCTCCCAGGGCGCGGTAGAGGGCCGGCCGCAGGTAGCGGGGCGTGTCCATGGACTGGAAGTGCAGGTAAAAAAGCCCCAACCAGGACAGGGCGAACAGGCCGAGCCCGGTCTGGGCCAGGGGCTCAGAAAAAGTGCCGGCAAAAGCCAGCAGGGCGGTGAGTGCCACCTGCCAAAGGACATGGATAAGGGCCAGTTCGCCACACAACCAGGCACTGAAAAAATACACCGGGACGAACCAGTACAGGCGCCGGGCCTGCACGATCGCCGTGACCGTACAATATGCGGCCACCAGGGCCAGTGAAAAGTAGATAACCTCAGCCATCTCGCTGAACTCCGCTCACGTCCTCAATTCGGGGCGCCCATTCTAAGGGATTTTTACCACCTGCGGGCACTGACGGGCGCTTGCACCGGTCATAAGCATTGCGTAAGTTAACAAACATGAACCCCCGCGAGGTCATCGTATGACGATTAACGTAGGCGTGGTAATGGACCCCATCGCCGATATCAACTACAAGAAGGACACCACCCTTGCCATGTTGTGGGCAGCCCAGGCTCGGGACTGGCACCTGCACTACATGGAACAGCCGGACCTGTACCTGGATCAGGGGGTGGCCATGGCCAATATGTCGCCGCTGACGGTATTCCACGACCCGGAGAGCTGGTACCAGCTGGAACCTGTTCAGGAACGGCCGCTGGCCGACCTGGACGTGATACTGATGCGCAAGGATCCGCCCTTCGACAACGAGTATGTCTATACCACCTATATCCTGGAGGAGGCCGAGCGCCAGGGCACCCTGATCGTAAACCGCTGCCAGAGCCTGCGGGACTGCAACGAAAAGGTATTCGCCACCCACTTCCCCCAGTGTTGTCCGCCGGTGCTGGTCAGCGCCGACATGCAGCGTTTGAAGGACTTCCACCGGCATCATGAGGACGCCATCTTCAAACCACTGGACGGCATGGGCGGGGACGCCATTTTCCGGGTGAAGCCCGGGGATCCCAATGTCAGCGTTATCCTGGAAATGCTTACCCACCACGGTCGGCAGACTATCATGGCACAGCAGTTCATCCCCGAGATCGACAACGGCGACAAGCGCATACTGATGATCAACGGCGAGCCGATACCCTACTGCCTGGCCCGGGTACCCCTGGTGGGGGAAACCCGCGGCAACCTCGCTGCCGGCGGTACCGGCGTGGCGCAACCCCTCAGTGACCGGGACCGCTGGATCGCGGAGCAGGTCGGTCCCAGCCTGAAGGAGAAAGGCCTTCTGTTTGCCGGGCTGGACGTAATCGGCGACTACCTGACGGAAATCAACGTCACCAGCCCCACCTGTGTGCGGGAGATCGACGCCGGTTACGACCTGGACATCGCCGGCCAATTGATGGAATGTATCGCAGGGGAGTTGAAAACGCGGGATCGGTAGAGGGGCAGATGTACTACCTGGAGGCGGAATACGGCAAGCACGATCGCCTGCGCAATGCGTTGCTGGTGGCGCTGGCGCTGCACGCGGCCTTTATCCTCGCGGTGTCCTTCGACGCCGGGACAGGGAGCTACCAGGCACCCCAGATAGAAGTCACCCTGGCCACCCGCCACAGCGACGCAAGCCCGGAAGACGCCCGACTGATGGCCCAGTCCAATCAGGAGGGCAGCGGCGACCAGGCGGAGCTGGACGCGGTGACCAGTCGCGAAAAGCCACTCCCCTACGATATCGGGACACGGCAGCAACTGCCGCCGCGAGTGGAGGAACAAACCGAGGCAAGCCAGAACCTGCTGGCTACCCGCACACCCCGGGACATGGCGGTTAACAGGCAACATCGGGAGCAGGATCAGCAAAAACCCCAACTCAGGGGCATCAGTCCCGAGGTGGACCGCATCAGCCAGCAACTGGCCAGCCTGGAAGCGGAACTGGATGAGCAGACCCGCACCTACTCCAGCCGTCCCCGGGTGAGACGGTTGACAGCCGCCTCGGCAAAGCAGGCCGTCGACGCAGCCTACCTGCTGGACTGGCGCCGGCGCCTGGAAGCGGTGGGTAACCGCTACTACCCGGAGGCCTCCGTACGTTATGGCATCTACGGTGACCTGCGTCTGCTGGTAGTAATCCTCCAGGATGGCAGCCTGGAGAATATCCGGGTACTCTCCTCCTCCGGCTACGCGGTGCTGGACGAGGCAGCGATCAAGATCGTACGCATGGCGGCCCCCTTCGCACCCTTCCCTCCCGAGCTCGCCGCCACTACAGACAAGCTCGAAATTATCCGCACATGGCAATTTCAGGAAAACGAGCTAAGCTCAAATTAGACGCCATTCCCGCCATCAACGGGCGGGTCCAGACACTGCCTTGAACGAGGCCAGCGAGATACCTCCATGATGTCCGGAAGAATTTCCGCCAGCACCGCCAGAAGCAGCGACTGCCTCAGGGACCATTTCCTGCTGGCAATGCCGGGGCTCAGCGAGGGCATCTTCTCCCACAGCATCACCTACATTTGTGAGCACGGTGAAAGTGGCGCCATGGGAATCGTCATCAACCAACCCCTGGACCTGTCCATAGGGGAAATTTTCGAGCACCTGCAGATCAACGCCAGCCGGGATTTCTCAGAGGAACCGGTGATGGCGGGAGGGCCGGTGCAGATCGATCACGGTTTCGTGCTCCATCGTAACTGCAGTGACAGCTGGGAGGCGAGCCTCAAGGTCACCGAGGAAATCACCCTCACCACCTCCCGCGACATCCTGCGGGCCATCGCCCTGGATGAGGGTCCGGCGGAGCACCTCATCGCACTGGGCTATGCAGGCTGGTCCGCCGGGCAGCTGGAGCAGGAACTGGCCGAAAACAGCTGGCTCACCCTCCCGGCCAACAGCGATATCATTTTCACCACCCCGTCGGACCGGCGCCTGGGGGCAGCAGCGGCGCAGCTGGGCATCGACATGAACCTGATCTCCGGGGAGGCAGGGCACGCCTGACAAGGGACGCGTCACCGTGACATACTCAAGGGGTGAACAACTCTCTCCGTACCATCATGGCTTTTGATTTCGGCCTGCGCCAGATCGGCGTGGCAGTGGGTAACTGCCTGCTGGGCACCACCCGGGCCCTTCCCATCCTGCGGGCGAAGGAGGGCATTCCCGACTGGGCGGAGGTAGAGCGCCTGGTGGGCGAATGGCAGCCCGACCTGCTGGTGATCGGCGATCCCCTGAATATGGACGGCAGCGCCAGCGAACTCAGCGCGCGGGCCGGCAAGTTCGCCCGGCGACTGCACGGCCGTACCGGGCTGCCCACCGAGATGTGCGATGAACGACTGAGCAGTTTCGAGGCCAAGCAGAACAGCCGGGAACAGGGCCACCGGGGGGATTACCACCGACAGCCGGTGGACAGCCAGGCGGCAGAGCTGATCCTGCAGACCTGGCTCGCTGAAGCCCGCGACTAACGACCCAGGAATTGCCCCTGGTCGTCGGGCTCGTCGAAGGACAGCCCCAGTCCGGCATCGGTGCCAAACTGGCCCTTCTCGAACATCTTGATCTGCAGGCGCACGTCGTTGGCCGAGTCGGCAAAACGGATCGCGTCCTCTTTGCTGATCAGGCCATCCTTGTAGGACTGCACCAGGGACTGGTCCAGGGTCTGCATACCCAGCTCGGTAGATTTGGCCATCAATTCCTTGATCAGGTGCACCTCACCCTTGCGGATATAGTCCGCGACCAGCGGCGAGTTGAGCAGCACTTCCACCACCGGTGTACGGCCATTGCCATCCTTGCGCGGCAGCAACTGCTGGGCCACCATGGATTTCAGGTTGAGGGACAGGTCCATCCACACCTGGTGGTGTAATTCCGCCGGGAAGAAACTCTGGATACGATCCAGTGCCTGGTTGGCGTTGTTGGCGTGCAGGGTGCACAGGCACAGGTGGCCGGTCTCGGCAAACGTCAGGGCCTGCTGCATGGTTTCGGCGGTACGCACCTCACCGATCAGTATCACATCTGGCGCCTGGCGCAGGGTATTTTTCAGCGCCACGTCAAAGGACTCGGTATCCATGCCCACTTCCCGCTGGGTGACGATGCAGCCGGCGTGTTCGTGGATGAATTCAATGGGGTCCTCGATACTGATAATATGGCCGCGGCTGTTGTGGTTGCGATAGCCCACCATGGCCGCCAGGGAGGTGGACTTACCGGTACCGGTGGCGCCCACGAAGATCACCAGCCCGCGCTTGGTCATGGCCAGTTCCTTGATAATCGGGGGCAGGCCCAACTCATCCAGATCCGGAATTTCATCCTGGATGCGACGCACCACCAGGCCGCACTTACCACGCTGTACGAAGGCGCTGGCGCGGAAGCGACCGAGGCCCTCCGTCGACAGGGCAAAGTTGCACTCGTGGTGTTCCAGAAAGTCGCTCTTCTGGTCCTCGCGCATGGTGGAGAGCACCAATGCCTCGGCTTCCTCATCACTGAGGATTTGCTCGCTGATCGGATAGATCTCGCCGTCCACCTTGATACTGGGTGCCGCCTGGGCCGAGATGAACCCGTCCGACGCCCCCTCCTTTACCACCCGCTCCAGTATTTCCTGTATCTTCATAACAACTTGTCCCCCTGTTAGAAGTTCTGCGACATCCGCGCTTTTAGAAGTTCTCCGGCATACGCGCTTTCTCCCGGGCCACATCCCGGGTGATTATGCGTTTCTCGACCATGTCTTCGAGACACTGGTCCATGGTCTGCATGCCAATCGATGCACCGGTCTGGATCGCCGAATACATCTGCGCCACCTTGTCCTCGCGAATCAGGTTGCGGATAGCCGAGGTACCGCGCATGATCTCGTGGGCAGCCACCCGTCCCCCGGTGGCCCGTTTCAGCAGTGTCTGGGACACTACTGCCTGCAAAGATTCCGACAGCATGGAACGCACCATGGATTTCTCCGCCGCCGGGAAAACGTCGATCACCCGGTCGATGGTCTTGGCCGCCGAGGTTGTGTGCAGCGTGCCGAACACCAGGTGGCCGGTTTCCGCCGCGGTCAAGGCGAGGCGGATAGTCTCCAGGTCGCGCATCTCACCCACCAGGATAATGTCCGGGTCTTCCCGCAGGGCAGAGCGCAGGGCCTCGGAGAAACCCAGGGTGTCCCGGTGAACTTCCCGCTGGTTGACCAGGCACTTCTTGCTCTCGTGCACGAATTCAATCGGGTCCTCGATGGTGAGCACGTGTTCGTACTTGTTGTCGTTGATGTAGTCCATCATCGCCGCCAGGGTGGTGGACTTACCCGAGCCAGTGGGCCCGGTTACCAGCACCAGACCCCTGGGCATCATGGAGATGTCGCGGAACACCTGGCCCATGCCCAGGTCATCCATGGTCAGTACCTTGGACGGAATGGTCCGGAATACACCCCCGGCGCCGCGGTTCTGGTTGAAGGCGTTGACACGGAATCGGGCGACGCCGGGCACTTCGAAGGAGAAGTCAGTCTCAAGGAACTCCTCGTAGTCCTTGCGCTGCTTGTCGTTCATGATGTCGTAAATCAGTTCGTGTACCTGCTTGTGCTCCATGGGAGGCAGGTTGATGCGGCGAATATCGCCGTCGACACGAATCATGGGCGGTAATCCCGCCGACAGGTGCAGGTCAGATGCCCCCTGCTTGGCGCTGAAGGCCAGAAGTTCAGTGATATCCATGCGTTCCCCTTTGCGTGTCCCCGGCGAATTTTCGCCACGCGACCGGTCCCCTGTCGCGTTGTTTTATTCTTAAGTCGCCTCCCGCACCCCGAATCAGCTACCATTCGCGACATGAACGAGCAACTGCTTGCCGACAATATAGCAAAGCTCCTTGAGAGAGTACGACTCAGCGCGGAAAAAAGCCAGCGCTGTCCAGATGACATATTACTGCTCGCGGTGAGCAAAACACGGTCTTCGGCCGACATCCGGGCGGCCCACGCCTGTGGCCTGGACCAGTTCGGGGAGAGCTATCTGCAGGAAGCCCTCATTAAAATTGGGGAATTGGACGATCTCGGCCTGGTATGGCACTTCATCGGCCCCATTCAGTCCAACAAAACTCGCGCCATAGCCAGCCACTTCCATTGGGTGCACAGTGTGGACCGGGTCAAGATCGCCCGCCGCCTGAGCGAGCAGCGCCCCGGACACCTGCCGCCACTGCAAGTGTGCCTGCAACTGAATATTTCCGGGGAGCCCAGCAAGTCCGGTGTGGCGCCGGAACAGCTGCAGGAATTTGCAGAGGGCGTGGCCGCCCTGCCGCGACTGCAGTTACGCGGCCTGATGGCCATCCCCGCGCCTAGCCCGGACCGCGCCGAACAGCGGCAGGCCTTCGCCTCGGTTCGCCAGGCTTTCGAGCAGCTGAGGGAAAATATGCCGCAACTGGACACCCTGTCCATGGGTATGTCGGCAGACCTGGAAGCCGCGGTGGCAGAGGGCGCCACCATCCTGCGCCCCGGCACCGCCATATTCGGCCCCCGCGACAGGTGATTTTGCTTTCCCCGGCCGTGTATACTGGGCGATTGACTATCGACTGACGACAACGGAACACCCTTGAACACACCCCACATCGCTTTTGTCGGAGCCGGCAACATGGCCAGCAGCATCATCGGTGGGTTGCTGGAAAGCGGCCATCCCCCGCAGCACATCAGCGCCGCGGACCCCTTCCCCGCCAGCCTGGAACGGCTGCAGGAACTGGGGCCGCTGCACACCTGCGCGGATAATGCGGAGGCGGTTGCCAACGCCCAGGTGATCATCATGGCGGTCAAACCCCAGGTCATGGCGGAGGCTACCGAGAGCATCGCGGCCGCGGTGCGCGCCAACGGCGCCCTGGTCATTTCCATCGCCGCCGGCGTCACCGTGAACAGCATGGCTGCCCGCCTGGGAGAGGATGCCGCGATCGTTCGCTGTATGCCCAACACGCCCGCCCTGCTCGGCTGCGGTGCCAGCGGTCTGTACGGTAACGACAAGGTCAGCGCGGAGCAACGCGGGCACGCCCAGGCCATTCTCGACGCTGTGGGTATTACCCGCTGGGTAGACAGCGAGCAGGACCTGGACGCCATAACCGCCCTGTCAGGCAGCGGGCCCGCCTACTTCTTCCTGTTCACCGAGGCGATGATCGACGCCGGTTGCAAGCTGGGCCTGGACCGGGAGACAGCCAGCACCCTGGCCATGCAGACAGCGCTGGGCGCCGCGCGCATGGCCCTGGAGAGCGACGTCGACCTGGTGGAACTGCGGCGCCGGGTCACCAGCCCGGGAGGTACCACCCAGGCGGCAGTGGAGTGTTTCGAGGCCGACGGCCTGCGCCACCTGGTAACGGATGCCATGGGGGCCGCCGCCAGGCGCGCCGAGGAAATGGCCCGGGAGATGGGTTAGGGAGAGCAAGGGAAAGCTATGACAGCCCTCAATGAAATTTTCGGTTACCTGATCCAGACGCTGCTGAGCCTCTACCTGATGGCCATGCTGCTGCGCTTCCTGCTGCAACTGGTGCGGGCAGATTTCTACAACCCGATCAGCCAGTTTCTGGTCAAGATCACCAACCCGGTGGTGATGCCGGTGCGCAGGATAATACCCGGCCTGGGCGGGATCGACCTGTCCTCGCTACTGCTGTCGCTACTGCTGCAGCTGGCCGGCATCGTAGCACTGCTGCTGGTGAATGGCCTGGGTCCGCCCAATATCCTGCTGTTGCTGGTATGGTCAGTGCTCGGTGTCGTGGCGCTGCTGGTCAACATCTACTTTTTTGCACTGCTGGCGATGATCATCCTCAGCTGGGTGGCTCCGGGCAGCCATCACCCGGCCATCTACCTGCTGCACCAGATAACCGAGCCGGTCATGGCGCCTTTCCGCAAAGCGCTGCCCCCGATGGGAGGGATGGATTTTTCTCCCATACTGCTGTTCATACTGATCAACGTGGTGCAGATCGCCCTGCGGCATATGGCCGCCGGCGTCGGCCTGCACCCGGCGCTGGTTATCGGGCTCTGAGTCACCACTCCCGTGAATTCGCCGGCTGACAGCGTAGGCATTGTTACCCCACAGGTGGCGCGTTTTGGCCAGCCGCTGACCCTGGCCTGCGGCCGGGAGCTGCCCGAATACGAGCTGGTTTATGAGACCTACGGCGAGCTGAACGCCCAGCGCTCCAACGCCGTACTGATCTGTCACGCCCTCAGTGGCCACCACCACGCCGCCGGCTATCACAGCGAGGAGGACAAGCGGCCCGGCTGGTGGGACGAGTGTATCGGCCCCGGAAAGCCCATCGACACCAACCGGTTTTTCGTAGTCAGTCTGAACAATATAGGCGGCTGTCACGGTTCCACCGGGCCCAGCTCCACCAACCCGGAAACCGGCAGGCCCTGGGGGCCAGACTTCCCGCCCCTGCGCGCGCGCGACTGGGTGCACAGCCAGGCCCGCCTGGCGGACTATCTCGGTATAGAATGCTGGGCGGCGGTGATCGGCGGCAGCCTGGGGGGCATGCAGGCCATGCGCTGGTCCCTGGAGTACCCGGACCGCCTGCGTCACTGCATCGTCATAGCGGCGGCCATGAAACTCACTGCCCAGAACCTGGCGTTCAACGAGGTGGCCCGCCAGGCGATCCTGTCGGACCCTGATTTCGCAGAAGGCTACTACCAGGAGCGGGACACCCTGCCCGCCCAAGGCCTGGCCCTGGCGCGTATGGTGGGGCATATCACCTACCTCTCCGACGACGCCATGGCCAACAAGTTCGGCCGCGACCTGCGCTCCGGTACCCTGGAGCAGGGAGACGAAGGACAGGTAGAGTTCCAGGTGCAGAGTTACCTGCGCTACCAGGGCAGCCAGTTCTCCGGCAGCTTCGACGCCAACACCTATATCCTGATGACCAGGGCCCTGGATTACTTCGATCTCGCCAGGGAGTATGACAATGACCCGGTGGCGGCTTTCAGCCACGCCCGCTGCAGCTTCCTGGTGATCTCCTTCACCACCGACTGGCGTTTTTCACCGGAGCGTTCCCGGGAAATCGTCGACGCCCTGATAGCGGCGGACAGGCCGGTGACCTATGCAGACATCGCGGCGGACGAGGGCCACGACGCCTTCCTTCTGCCCATTCCCCGCTACCTGGACGTGTTCCACGCCTACATGAAGCGCGTGGGGGAGGAGCCCTGATGCGCCTCGATCTAGCCCATATCCAGCGTTGGATCGCCCCCGGTTCCCGGGTGCTGGACCTGGGCTGTGGCGACGGCGAATTCCTGGAACTGCTGAGGGACCAGCGCCAGGTGCGTGGCACTGGACTGGAAATCGACGAGGAGAAAATTACCGCCGCTGTCGGCCGGGGGCTGAACATCGTCGAGCAGAACATGGACGAGGGCCTGGCCAATTTCCCCGATCGGAGCTTCGATACCGTGGTGATGGCACATGCCCTGCAAGCGGTGCACTACCCCGACCGGGTGCTGGAGGAGATGCTTCGCATCGGCCGAGAGTGCATCGTCACCTTCCCGAATTTCGGTCACTGGCGTTGCCGCCTGTACCTGGGTACCCGGGGACGGATGCCGGTATCCAGGTTCATGCCCTACATGTGGTATGACACGCCGAATATCCACTTTTGCACGGTGAAGGACTTCGAGGCCCTGTGCCAGCACAAGGGCATTCATATCCTCGCCCGGGATGTGGTGGGCAATACCGAACGTGAACCGGTGCTCGCGAGCACCTGGCCCAATCTGTTCGCCACCACGGCGATCTACCATATCACCCGTTGAGATGAAGACCTCGATCCCGGCGATTTTCCTGCGGACAGCGATTCTGTGGTGTCTGGCGACGGCAGCGGTGGCCCAGCAGTCGCAGATGTTCGGCCCCTTCGAGCTGCATTACAGCGTGGTCAATACCACCTTCCTGGAACCAAAAGTCGCGGCCGCCTATGGCATCACCCGCGGTGAGAAGCGGGCCATACTGAACCTCGCGGTGCGTGAACACCTGGTTGACGGCGGGGACGAAGCCCGGAGCATGTTGATCAAAGGCCGCACCTGGGACCTGATACAGAACCAGTTCCTCGAGTTCCAGGAAATCCGCGAGGGGCCCGCCATCTACTACATTGCCCAGTTCAAATTCATCAACGAGGAGTGGCGCTTTTTCGAGGTGGACTTTCGGCCCGAGGGTGCGGACCAGACTTACACCTTCAAGTTCAAGCACCAGCTGTATATCAACTGATGAACGGGAAACAGACTGTTGTCCTGGCCAGCGGGAACGCCGGCAAACTGAGGGAGCTGGGCCGGATACTGGCCCCCCTGGGAGTGGACCTGCGCTCCCAGTCGGAGTTCAAGGTGCCGGAGGTGGAGGAAACCGGTCTAAGCTTTGTGGAAAACGCTATTATCAAGGCCCGCGCGGCGGCACAGCACAGTGAACTGCCCGCCATCGCCGACGACTCCGGGCTGGAGGTCGATTACCTGAAAGGTGCACCGGGCATCCACTCCGCCCGCTACTCCGGCGAGGGGGACGAGGGCAACAACCGCAAATTGCTGGCGGAACTCGGCGCACTGCCCGAAGACCAACGGAGCGCGCGCTTCCAGTGTGTGCTGGTCTACATGCGCCACGCACTGGATCCCACACCCCTGGTATGCCAGGCGAGCTGGGAGGGGCGTATCCTGTTTGATCCCCGGGGAGAAAACGGTTTCGGCTACGATCCGCTGTTCTACGTACCCGACCACGACTGCAGTTCGGCGGAACTGCCCCCCGAAGTCAAAAACCGCATCAGCCACCGGGCCAGGGCCAGCGCCCTGTTGCTCGAGGCCCTGCGCCAGAACGGATGAATCCGCCCCCACTCGGGCTGTACATCCACCTGCCCTGGTGCGAGCGCAAATGCCCTTACTGCGATTTCAATTCCCACGAAATCCTGGACATCCCCGAAGACGCATACATCGATGCCCTGCTGCGAGACCTCAGCGACGACCTGCCCCTGGTACAGGGGCGGACTATAGAAACCCTGTTTATCGGCGGCGGCACACCCAGCCTGTTTTCAGGTGCAGCGATAGCTCGTTTGCTGAAGGCCGTTGGCAATCTCACCCCCCTGTCCGCTGACCTGGAAGCCACCATGGAAGCCAACCCGGGCAGCGCTGAAGCAGAGAAGTTTGTGGCTTTCCGTAAAGCGGGAATCAATCGCCTTTCCCTGGGCATCCAGAGTTTTCAGGACCGACAACTGCAGACGCTGGGCCGCGTGCACGACTGCGAGCAGGGCCATGCCGCCCTGGGGTTTGCCCGCGCCGCCGGTTTCCAGAGCTTGAATATCGACCTGATGCACGGCCTGCCGGGGCAAACCCAGGCGTCTGCCCTGGCAGACCTGCACGCGGCCCTGGGCCACAAGCCCACCCACCTTTCGTGGTACCAACTGACCATCGAGCCCAATACGGTATTCCACAAACGGCCACCGCAACTGCCGGTAGAGGACGTCATGGCGGACATCCAGTCCACCGGCGAGCAGCTGCTGGCGGCAGCGGGATACCGCCAGTACGAGGTATCAGCCTGGTGCCTGCCGGGATTCGAATGCCGTCATAACCGCAACTACTGGACTTTCGGGGACTACCTGGGTATCGGCGCCGGCGCTCACGGCAAGATCAGTTTTCCCGACGGGCGAATTCGACGCGCCGGCAAGCGACGCCAGCCCGCCGACTACATCGCCTCGGCGCCTGGCGCCTTCACTGCCTCCGAGCAATGCATAGTCCCTGAGGAAATTGCAGGCGAGTTCATACTCAATGCCCTGCGCCTGAACATGGGCTTCACCCTCGAGCAGTTTGAATCGCGCACTGGTCTCGATCCCCGTGTTCTGGAGCCACAGCTGGGAACATTCCGCCAACAGGGATTGCTAGAACAGGACGTCCGAGGGATTCGCGCCACGCCCCGCGGACGCCGCTTCCTGGATAGTGTGATCGCGGAGTTTTTCCCGGGTTGAGCGCCGCCCTGGAAAGCTGGATTCGCTACAGGTGCAAAAAGAAAAAGACGCCCAGGGAGTACAGCCGAATGTCAACGCAACCATCCGTCGATAATTGCGACATCCTCTCCCTGAGCGTCTATAACCGATTTGGAGAACTCACTTCCTAACGGTTGCTGTAACTCTACCGATTCGGGAATGCAGGAGGGATGGCCGTGCGCGACAACGAGATGGCAGCGCGCGACATAAACGTGCAGTGGGAAGCAATAGAAGGATCATATTGACGCTTTGATGCCCCATTTTCTTAAGAAATCTCCAGCTTTTCCTTGTTAGGGTGGCGGTGGAAGACCTAAATTCCACTAAAGACCTAAAAATGGGGGGATGACATGAAAATATTGTCTGTAATTTTCATCCTGTGCTTAGTGGTTTACTCGATCGCTACCAGGAAAAAGCCCGCGGAGAGCGCGGGCACTCTTGGCTTTAACGCGGATAATACCTTCGGGGTGCCTCGAAAGGCGCAGCAGAAAACGCGGTCGAAGAAAGAGTGACAGGACTTAATCCAAGATTTTATTCAGTCACGAGCATCTGCCGAAGCGAATAGTAAACACCCGACGAAAGTCCGCTCTGCCGCGGATTCAACCCTGGCCCGGTACTCCCCAATATGGGGTACAGGGCATGGATGAAAAGTAATCGGTTTGTGCTACTTTGAAATGGTGCCCACGTCCCTAGGGCACGCCCCTGGCGGGGCCACAGTCCCATACCGAGCTGTGTAAAAAGTCCGGACGTCCCCCTGGCTGCCCCGCCGACTCCATTACCTAATGCTCAGGCACCAGGATCGGCAGGTTGGTAATGACACGCTCCGTAATCCAGTCTCCCTCAACCCGTATGTCCTCACTCGAGACTTCGGCAGTAACGGGTAGATACTCGAGTATCAGAGGTACCAGCTCAGAAAAGTACTTCAGGGCGATGCGGCTGCCTATGCATGAATACCTTGAGCCGCCAAAAATGTTGTGATTGTCGTGGGTGAATTGTCGATCAAAGGAGAGTTCAAGGGGGTTGTCCCAGTGGGTGGGATCCAGGTTCACGCCGGGATAGAAAATGTAAAGGCTGTCCCCTCGCCTCAGTGCGCTCCCGCGCAACTTGAAATCATCGTGTACCTGGCGTGCGAGGGCCTTGACATGGTTGTCTCGCCTGAGGAATTCAGTAATCACATCTGCGCAGACCAGTGAGGGATCTTCGCGCAATACGCTCACTTTATCCCTGTAACGCAGCATATTTCTAAGCATTAATGTATTGGAGATGCTCAGGGTGTTGGGAGTGGACTGCACGAGGGACACCAGGCAACCGACGCCATAGTCATCTTCTATACCGCTTGCACGAATCTCCCTGGCGAAATCATGCAGTAAAGTACCGGGCTCGGCTGAATTGAACTGCTCCCGACAGTAGCGGATATTTTCCGCCATGCCGGCATCGCCCGCGGCCATGAGCGAATCCTCGCCGTAGTTGTCGAACGACTTAACCAGGGCCACACTGTATTCATAGTGATCATCGATAAGCTTGTCATCGTAGCGGAAACCCCATGCTTGCATGATAGATTTCATCGGCAGGTGGCTGAGATCACGCAGGTATTCAGAGTGAACCCCGGGCTTTTCGAAGGACTGGAATACTGATTTGAATTGTTCCAGGGAGATACGATTCAGCATTTCCTGGATAAAGCGGGCTAGAATTGCCTTGGCTTTCATGTCGGTCAACAGGTACTGAAAGCCCCAGGCTCGAGCGGGATATTTTTCTGCAAATGCTGCCATATCAGAATCACTGGTATCGGGCGGCTCTCTCGAAACATTCTTGTGGGCCGATATCAGGTCGCGGCAATCCTGGTAGCGGAAGCAGAAGTTCATCCCTTCGGAAGAGAAACCCAGAACGTCATCCCGGTAATAGAGATCTTCCAGCCAGGGATAGGGATCGAGAGTGAAGTCCGGCGCGAAGATGCTTGTTTCCAGTGGGACAAAGGCATTCATATCATTTTCCGGGAGAATAGTTCAGGGCAGTGCTATGCTGGTTAAGACAAGCTTAGACTGATGGCGGGGAAGACACCAACATGGCCCACAGTCACGACGATCACCACAAGGTACCGGCTGACGTCGCTCTGCGGGTGAAGGCGCTGGAGACCGCCCTCACACGCCGCGGCTATATCAACCCGGACACGCTCGAAGCCATCATAGATACCTATGAACACAAAGTAGGCCCCCAGAATGGGGCCCGGGTAATCGCCCGCGCCTGGAATGACCCGGATTTCAAATCCCGGCTGCTGGACAATGCAAGCTCGGCGGTGGGCGAATTGGGTTTCGGGGGAATCATCGAGGGTACCGACGTCACCGTGGTGGAGAATCGGCCGGGGCTGCACAACATGGTGGTGTGTACGCTGTGTTCCTGCTATCCGTGGGCGCTGTTGGGCCTGCCGCCAGGCTGGTACAAATCCTTCGCCTACCGCTCGCGGGCGGTGAGCGAGCCGCGGTCCGTACTGGCGGAATTCGGAGTGGAGCTTTCGCCGGATGTCGAGGTCCGGGTCTGGGACAGCACCGCGGAACTGCGCTACCTGGTGATGCCTCAGCGACCGGAGGGCACTGAGGATCAGGACGAGGCGGCATTGGCACAACTGGTCACCCGCAACGGCATGATCGGTACAGCACTGCTCTGATGGACGGCGTACACGACATGGGCGGGATGCACGGATTCGGGTCAGTGCCGGTGAACGACCAGGGCCGACCGTTCCCGGAACCCTGGGAGGGACGGGTATTTGCCACCAACCTGGCACTCACCGTGGCACTGGGCGCCAACCTGGACCGGTTTCGTTTTCTAGCAGAAAGTATGCCCCCGGTCGCCTACCTGTCATCGAGTTACTACGAGCGCTGGCTGGCCAGCATGCTGTCCGCGGTAGCGGAACAAGGGCTGTTGAGCGGGGACCAACTCGCCGCCATCGACGCCGGGCATGTTCCGGAGGTGGAGCCCGCGGGAGCCGAGGCACTCCCCCCCGAGATAGTACAAGTTCTGGTGGATGCGCCCACGGGTTACCAACGGGACCTGGGCGGCAAGGCGGCCTTCCAGAGCCGGGACCGGGTCCGCGCCCGTACCCGACACAGTGCCGGCCACACCCGTCTTCCCCGATATGTTCGCGGTCGCTGCGGCGAGATCATCAGCGACAACGGTAACCAGCACCTGCCGGATACCCGTGCGGAGACCGGCGACATCACTATGCAGCGCCTGTACACGGTGCGGTTTATGGCAACGGAACTTTGGGGGGAACAGGCCAATCCCCGCGACAGTGTCTGCCTGGACCTGTGGGAGAGTTACCTTGAACCGGCCTGAGACCGACAGCCGCTGCATTGCGCAGCTGCCGAAAGATTTTCGCGACGGTGCCGAGCCCGTATTCCGGGAACCCTGGCAGGCACAGGCCTTCGCCCTGGCGGTGCACCTGATCGATGGCGGCCTCATCAGCTGGGATGAGTGGGCCAACGCACTTGGCGATGAAATCCGCTGCGCTGCCGATCACGGTATCGCCGAGGACGGCTCGGGCTACTACGAACTCTGGCTGCGGGCACTCGAAGGGCTGGTGGCAATTAAAGAGCTGGCCGACACCGACGAACTGGCGGACCTGTCGGCGCGATGGCGCCAGGCTTACGAGCAGACCCCCCACGGTCTTCCGGTAGAGCTGGTGGACGTCAGTCGCGTGTGAAAACGAGATCCCAGATCCCGTGCCCGAGCCGCTCTCCGCGGCGCTCAAATTTTGTCGGCGGCCGGTGTTCAGGGCGTGGGGCGAAGCAACCCGGTTCGCAGGTATTCGACAAGCCCTCGCCAGCTGACAGCACCTCCATCATCTGCTCCGCGTAGTTTTCCCAGTCCGTTGCCAGGTGAAGCACGCCCCCCGGTCTCAGCCTGGTAACCAGGTGATCGACGAAAGGGGGTTGCACCAGGCGGCGCTTGTGGTGGCGTTTCTTGTGCCAGGGGTCCGGGAAAAAGATCTGCACTTTGTCCAGGGAGGCGGCGGGAATACAGTCCCGCAGGACCTCCACCGCGTCGTGGCAGTAGACACGGATATTGTCGACTCCCAGCTCCGCCATGGAATGCAGCAGTTTTCCCACTCCCGGCCGGTGGACCTCGATGCCGATGAAATTGGTGTCGGGATCCGCCGCCGCCATGGCCACCAGTGACTGGCCCATACCGAAACCGACTTCCAGCACCCGGGGGCCGCCGCGGGCAAACGCCCTGTCGATATCAAGTAAGTGCTTACTATAGTCAAGACCCCAGCGCTGCCAGTTCTCTTCAAAGGCCCGCTGCTGGGCTGGCGTCATCCGGCCGGTGCGCAGCACATAGCTGCGAATGGGACGTCGCTGGTCCGGTTCGGTCATCGGGGGTGTCAGGCCAGCAGCTTCCAGCCGGTGGCGGCCAGGCAGGCCCAGCCAGCAATGAAGGCCAACCCCCCCAGGGGGGTGATGGCGCCAAGCCAGCGCAGGCCGGTGACACTGAGGATATACAGGCTGCCTGAGAAAATCAGGATGCCGATGAAAAACAGCCAGCCGCTGCTCTTGAGCATGGTCGTCTGAGGCTGGCTCACCGCCAGCAGACCGACCGCCAGAAGGGCCAGACTGTGGTAGAAATGGTACTGCACCGCGGTTTCGAACACCCCGCGTGCGTAGTCATCCAGGCGATCCCGCAGTGCATGGGCGCCGAAAGCGCCGAGAATCACTGCGGCCATGCCGCTGAGTGAAGCCAGGGTGATGAAAAGCTTTGCCATGGGAAGATTGTAATACAGAAAGGGGCGGTTGCTACCGCCCCTTCGGGAGAATCAGGCCGCCATCGCCGACCGCAGTTTTTTCATCGCATTCTGCTCGAGCTGGCGAATGCGCTCGGCGGAGACCTCGTACTGTGCTGCCAGTTCATGCAGGGTGGCTTTCTCCTCCGCCAGCCAGCGCTGGGCCAGTATGTCCCGGCTGCGCTCGTCCAGCTCTGCCATGGCCTCCTGCAGGCGCATTTCGCTGTTCTGCTGCCAGTCGCTGGATTCCACCGCCCGGGCCGGATCGGCACTGTGGTCCTCCAGATAGGCCTGGGGTGCCTGCCAGCTGTCTTCGTCATCGGCTTCCCTGGGCAGGTCGTAGGCCAGGTCACGACTGGCCAGGCGACCTTCCATGCGCTGGACTTCCTTTACATCCACACCCAGGTCGTCGGCCACTGCCTGGGCCTCCTCGGCACTCAGCCAGGACAGGCTTTTCTTGGCGCTGCGCAGGTTGAAGAACAGTTTGCGTTGGGCCTTGGTGGTCGCCACCTTGACGATGCGCCAGTTGCGCAGGATGTACTCGTGCATTTCCGCCTTGATCCAGTGCACGGCGAATGACACCAGGCGCACACCTTTCTCGGGATTGAAGCGCTTGACCGCCTTCATCAGGCCCACATTGCCCTCCTGGATCAGGTCGGCTTCCGCCAGGCCGTAACCGGAGTAGCTGCGCGCGATATGCACGACGAAACGCAGGTGGGACATGACCAGCTCCCGCGCCGCCTGCAGGTTGTCGTTGTAGTAAAGATCTTCCGCCAACTCCCGTTCCCGCTCCACGCTGAGGACGGGTATACTACTCACTGCCTGAACATAGGCCGCAAGATTGGCTCCCGGGACCATCTGATCCACAGGCTGCAGACTCTTACTCATTACATTGCTCTCCATATTGGGCCGCCGATTTTAGCACTCTTTGTATTAGAGTGCTAATCCGCTAAAAGTTCCCGGATTTGCTGATTTTTCCAATTATTATTCTTATTAATCAGAAGCTTACAGATTTACCTCAGCGAGGCTCTATTTCCACCAGGTGGCGGGCCACCGCCAGCCAGGCGCCCGTGAGGCCCAACAGGCCTCCCAGGATTACCAGGTTCAGCGCGCCCATTATCCCCAGGCCGCTGAGCTGGAAACCGCTCTGGTAGAGCGCCGCCAGCTGGTCGACCGGGGCACTGAGAAACCACAGGGAGAGGGCCACCAGGGTGGCGGCGAATACCCCTCCACCCACCCCATACCACAGACCTGTATAGAGGAAGGGGCGGCGCACGAAAGCATTGCTCCCCCCCACCAGCTTCACGATGACAATTTCCTCGCGCCGGCTCTCGATCGCCAGGCGGATGGTGTTGCCGAGAATCAACACCACCCCCAGGACCAGCAGGCCACCCACCGCCAGCACCAGTCGCCGGCTGAGCTCCATCAGGCTGTTCAGGCGCTGCAGCCACTCCATGTCCAACACCGCCTGTGCAACTTCCGGCGTCGCCTGCAATTCCTCCCGCAGGGCGGAAGCGGCTTCACCCCCCTGGCCGGCCGGTGTCACCAGTACCAGGTCAGGTAGTGGATTTTCATCCAGGCTGGCCAGCACATCGGCGAAGCCCGACAGTTCGCTGAATTCTGCCAGCGCCTCTTCCCGGGAAACATAACGGGCCCCGGCAATATCTTCCCGGGCCGCCAGCGCCTGCTGAAACTGCTGCGCTCGATCCGCCTCCAGGTCTTCCCGCAGAAACAGGGAGATCTGCGCCGGGCTGTCCCAACCGCTGCTGAGGTGATCCACATTGTCCAGGGCCACGTTCAGGCCCACCGGCAGCGCCAGCGCAATACCGATCACCAACCAGGTCAGGACACTGGAAAGAGGCTTGTCCAGTACCCGGTAGAGGCTGTCGGCGGCAGACAGGCGATGGTGGCGCATCCAGGCCCTGTACAGGTCCTGAAACCCGGTGCGACTCTGGCTGGCCCCCTCACGGCGCTGGGCAGCGAGCCTACGGGCACTCACGCAGCACTCCCGCTCACCAGCCTGCCCTCGCGCAGGGTGATGATCCGGTGGCGCAACCGCGAAATCAGCGCCAGGTCGTGACTGGCGATGAGCACGGTCACACCCACCCGGTTGAACTCCTCAAACAACTGCATGATTTCCGCCGACAGCGCGGGATCCAGGTTACCGGTGGGCTCGTCCGCCAGTAGTATTTTCGGCTTGCCCACCACCGCCCGGGCTATACCCACCCGCTGCTGCTCGCCGCCGGACAGGGTTACCGGCATGGCCCGCTCCCGCTCCAGCAAACCCACCTTGTCCAGGGCGGCCCGAACCCGGCGGCCCACCTCTTGGTAATCGTAGCCAGCGATGATCAGGGGCAGGGCCACGTTGTCAAATACCGGACGATCGAACAGCAGCTGGTGATTCTGGAATACCACGCCGATGTCCCGACGGTGGCGCGGGATAGCGCGGGAACCCACCGTTGCCAGGTTGCGCCCGTCCACGGTCACCTGGCCCCGGGTGGGGCGGTCCATCAACATGATCAGTCGCAGCAGGGTACTCTTACCGGCACCGGAATGCCCGGTGAGAAATACCAGATCGTCCCGGTCGATATCCACGCTGACCTCACGCAGGGCGTCGTGCCCCTCGTCATAGCGCTTACTGACCCGGTCAAAGGTAATCATGCAGTGCTGTCGTTGCCGGCAAACAGGGCCTCGATAAATTCCCCGGCTTCAAAGGGACGCAGGTCCTCGGCCGCCTCCCCGACACCGATAAAGCGGATCGGCAAGCCCAGTTTGCGGGCGATGGCGAAAATCACACCGCCCTTGGCAGTGCCGTCGAGCTTGGTCAGGGTCAGGCCACTCACCCCCACCCACTGTTGGAACTGTGCGGCCTGGGCCAGTGCGTTCTGACCGGTACCGGCATCGAGCACCAGCATCACTTCGTGGGGAGCCGAATCATCGAGCTTGCCCATCACCCGCACCACCTTCTTCAACTCCTCCATGAGGTTGTCTTTGTTGTGCAGGCGTCCGGCGGTATCCGCGATCAGTACGTCTATGCCCCGGGCCTGGGCGGCCTGCAGGGCGTCGAAGATTACCGAGGCGCTGTCAGCTCCCGTGTGCTGCGCCACCACCGGTACATTGTTGCGCTCCCCCCAGACCTGCAGCTGTTCCACCGCGGCGGCACGGAAGGTATCCCCGGCCGCCAGCATCACCGACCGGCCCTCGCCCATGTAGCGCCGGGCCAGCTTGCCGATGGTCGTGGTTTTGCCGACACCGTTGACCCCGACCATGAGAATCACGTAGGGCTTGTGGCCCTGCACCGCCAGGGGCTGTTCGCAGGGTTTGAGCAGGGCCAGCAATTCCTCCTTGAGAGCCGCCTGCAGGGCCTCGGGCCGGGTCAGTTCCTTGCGCGAGACCCGCCTGGTCAGGTGGTCAATGATCTCCATGGTGGCATCCACCCCCACGTCGGCGAGCAACAGGCGGGATTCCAGCTCCTCCAGCAATTCGGCGTCGATTTCCTTGCGCCCGAGGAACAGAGTGCCCAGTCCCTGCACGAGGTTATCGCTGGTGCGGCCCAACCCGTGTCGCAGGCGCTGGAAAAAACCACTGCTTTCCCCGGCCACGGCCGCGGGTTCAGACGTCTTTTTGTCGGTCCCGGATAGTTCCGCAGACTCGGGTGTCTTTTCGTCGGTGCCGGGCATATCCGCGGGTTCAGGGGCCACCGCAGTCGTCTCGACCTCCGGCTCCGGGGCGGGGGATGCAACCTGCTCATCAGTGACCGGGGTCTCGTCCGGTGCAGAATCGCCCGGGGTCGGCGCCTGTTCGGCATCGACCGCTTTCTTGCGTTTGAAAAATTTCATATGTGTCGTGCTAGAGCTACTAAGAGTATGCTGCAGATCAGGCGCCTGCGGAGGCGCCTATCCTACCATCCTTGCGCGAAGCGAATAAATGGCGAGAAGCGGAAAAGGCGCGCGACAGCAAAGCCGCCTGCGAATCATCGGCGGGCAGTGGCGCGGCCGCAAACTGGCGTTTTCCCCGGAGCAGGGCCTGCGGCCGACCACCGATCGGATCCGTGAAACCCTGTTCAACTGGCTGGCGCCCCACATTCACGGAGCACGCTGTGCCGACCTGTTCGCCGGCAGTGGTGCCCTGGGGCTGGAAGCGCTGTCCCGGGGCGCTGCCCACTGCGACTTCGTCGAGCCCTCGGCAAGCGCACTGGACCAGATTCGCAAGCACCTGCAATCCCTTGACGCCCTGGGGAGGGCCAACTGCCATCGCGTCACTGCTGAACAGTTCCTG
>JAACFI010000238.1 GCA_009937575.1 Haliea sp. | reverse complement strand
ACCCCGGCTTCACCAATGCCCACACCGATTCGCAATATCAGGAGGCTGATGAACCCCGCAGCGAGGCCGCTGAAGGCTGTCATCAGAGAGAACACAACCAGACTGATAATAATAATCCATTTACGGCTGTATTGATCAGACAGGCGCGCAATCGGCAGTCCCATGGTGGCGTAAAACAGGGCGAAAGATATTCCACCCAAAAACCCCAGTTGGGTATCCGTTAACCCAAACTCAGCTTTTATGTCCGGGAACAGGATCGACAGAATCATCCGGTCGCACATGGACAGGGTATAGGCCAGCATGAGCAGGACCAGGGTGGTGCGATGACCCGCCAGGGGTTGGCTGGCTGTTGAAGTGGCAGGGCCCGGCGCGGCTGAACTGGCTGACTGCTTACTCACTCGACTGACTCATTAACAGTTCTCTCGACATTGACGCGAGGCGACTGCACTAGACCGCACCTCTTCCCAATTTTCACTGATGTGGAGTATAGTGCCCAATGGCACAGGCGTGGAATCATATTCGGCCATCCTCTCGATACCGATTTTTCGCTGTAACACTTTTTGTGGCGTCTTCCCTATGGCCCGGTGACACGGAGAGTGAGATGAAAGTAAATCAGGTGCAACGTGAGTTCTTCAGGCAACTGATATCGCTGTTGGAGGAAGCAGGGGTTAGCCCCGAGCAACTGTTTCGTGAACTCCGCGCGAGAGGGGTCACTGCTACCGGAACCACCCGGGCATTAGCCTCAGTTAACGATGAGATGGTTTTACTGGAAACTGCAGTGGACCTTTCTGGCGATCCCTGTCTGGCGATACGTGTGGGACAACAGCTTGGGATCGCCTCTTACGGCAGCTTTGGCTTTGCTTTGATGAGCTGCGCGAACCTGCGCGAGACTGTTCGACTCTTACTTCGCTATGGGCAGGTATTTTTTCAGCCTAGCTGGACAGCGTATGAGCATGAGGGCGGCTTATTGTTGCGCGCAAATATAACCCGGGGCACTGCTGCACAGCGACAACTGGTAACCGAACTGGCATTCTCGAGTTCCACGGCGGTGTCCAGATCTCTGTATAGAAACCAGGTAAAAGGTGCAGAGGGTGCAGAGATACAATTGAGCTATTCCAGGCCTCCGCACTCGGCTTGCTATGACAGTGCGTTTAATGCGCCAGTGAAATTCGACTGTGAACACAGTCAGTTGGTTCTTACGGCGCAGGTTCTCGATACGCCTGTTACAACGGCGAACCGTTCCGAGCATGTCGTCTTTCAACAGCAGTGCGAGGAGATGCTGCGCGGGTTGAACAGTGTCGAGAAAACCACCGCCGCCGTACGACATTTGCTGATCCAATCCGCAGGCGACTTCCTCGATATTGCGCAGGTAGCGGAGGGTCTGCATGTGAGTGAACGTACCCTGAGGCGCCGCCTGGAGGCCGAATCGACCAGTTTCAGATCTATCTTTGAGGAGATCAGGGATTTACTCGCCCGGGAGTATCTTGCAGCCACGGACTTAACCGTTGCCGATATTGCGCACCTGCTGGACTATGCCGAGACGGTAAACTTTCGCCGGGCATTCGTGCGCTGGAACGGCGTGACTCCAAGCGAGTATCGTCAACGGCATATGGCCGAAACTGATTCCCCGGGCATCATCGCTCCAGTGTAGAGTTCTGTTCCCAAGATTTGCAGGGGATTCAGCCCATGTCCGAAAGTTATATCAAAGCCAATGGCATCCGGCTCGCCTACGAGGAGTTCGGCAGCCCCTCGGACCCCGCCATGTTGCTGATCATGGGACTGGGGACCCAGATGATCAGTTGGCCCCTGTCTCTTTGTAACGGCCTGGCCGCCGCCGGTTTCCGTGTCATCCGTTTCGACAACCGTGATATCGGCCTGTCGGAAAAAATGGAAAACGCCCACATCCCCCGGGCCCCCAGAATGTTACTGCGAACTACCCTTGGCCTTCCCCTAAAGGTGTCCTATACCCTGGACGATATGGCGGAAGACGTTATTGGATTAATGGACGCCCTGGGCCTGGATCAGGCCCACCTGGTCGGCGCGTCCATGGGCGGTATGATCGGCCAGATTGTCACTGCCCAACACCCCAGTAGGGTCCTTTCTTTCACCTCCATCATGTCGTCCAGTGGCAACCCCAGGCTGCCCGGGGCCGCCAGGAAGGTCGTCCGCACCATGGTGAAACGCTCCCTGGGTATCGAGAAACCAAACCTCGAAAATACCATGGCATTCCAGCGCATGGTCGGCAGCCCGGGTTTCCCCGAGAGTGACGAGGAACTGAAAAGCAAAATACTGGACAGCGTGGGGCGCAGCCTCCATCCCGAGGGATATTCTCGCCACCTGGCCGCCATCATGGCCAGCGGTAGCCGGGTCGAACTGCTCAAGACCGTCACCGTTCCCACCCTGGTCATACACGGCCGGGACGACCTCATGGTTCCCCTGGAATGCGGCATCGATACCGCACGGCATATTCCCGATGCCCGACTGGAGATTATCGACGGCATGGGCCACAACCTGCCGCAAGCGCTGATGCCTCGCCTGCAGGAACTGATCGCAGGGCATGTCCGCCAGGAGGGTGTGGCCTTACCGGTCTCAGAGGCTGGATAGCGTGAAACAACTCACGTTACTGGACAAGATGCTCCTCCTGTCCGAAACCCGCGAGGTGCCGATGCATGTCGGCGGCCTCGCCGCGTCTCCGAAAAAAATAAATGGGGACAGACCACGATTAATTTTGGCAAACGCTCCCGGCGCGCTGGGGGGACAATTCAATCGTGGTCTGTCCCCGATTTTCGATTTCACTCTTGCGCTCAAAAGTGGCCTTTTTTGAGAAAGCAGTCATTTATCTGCTCAAAAAATGCTATTATTGAGCAAATTCGGCACCATCTGCTCATAAATGAAAGGTTCTGAACGCCATGACTGCCCCCATATTAGCCCCCCTCCCTCCAGCGGGGTTCTCAGAAACCCCTGCTATTTTAAGAGAGCTGGTACAAGCACACAGGCACTTGGCTGAACTAAAAGGTGTGACTAAAACCATCCCGAATGAAGATATCTTGCTATCAACGTTGGCCTTGCAGGAAGCGCAGAGCAGCTCCGCCATTGAAAATATCATTACCACGCAAGATGCGCTCTATAAATACCAGCTTCAAAATGAGGGGCTTGACCCTGTAGCCAAGGAAGTTGCCCATTATGCGCAGGCATTGAATTTGGGTTATCAGATGGTCAAAAAGCAAGAAGCATTAACGCTCAATACGATAGTAGATATTCAAGAGGCTTTGGAAGGCATTAGGGCAGGTTTTCGCAAAACCCCAGGAACGGTATTGAAAAACGAGCGCACAGGCGAGGTGGTGTTTCAGCCGCCTTCTCCTGACAAAGTGCCTGACTATATGGGTGAATTAGAAGCCTTCATTCATGCGGATACAACGCTTGACCCGTTGGTGTGTATGGCACTTATTCATCACCAGTTTGAAACCATCCATCCCTTTTATGATGGTAACGGTAGGACAGGCCGCATCATCAATATTTTGTATTTGGTTAAGGCTGGCTTGCTGGATTCCCCTGTGTTGTATCTAAGCCGCTATATCAACCAGACAAAAAGCATGTATTACAAAGGGCTGCAAGAAGTACGGGAAAGCAGCGCGTGGGAAGCCTGGATTATTTATATCCTCAAAGGTGTCAGTGCCACGGCCAGGCATACCATTTCATTGATAGAGCGTATTCGCGAATTGCTACAGCAGCAAAAAAACAGCATTCGCCAAAATCACAAATTTTACTCTCAGGATTTAATTAACAATTTGTTTCAACACCCCTATACCAAAGTGGCTTTCTTAGAGCGCGACCTGAACGTTTCTCGCGCAACCGCCGCGCGGTATCTGGATGCTCTGGCAAGAGGTGGCTTGTTGCATAAACATAAGTTAGGCAGACAGAATTACTACATCAATCACAAGCTCACAGCTTTGCTCTTTGAAATGCCAGAGCTTGAAATAGAATAGCGCCGCTTTGATGCTCCCTGGTGGCCCTGGATAGGCCATGGTTCCCGTGTCGGTACGGGCAGGGGGAGACGTCGACTCCTCCAACGCGGCAGTGGCAGCAGCTGGTTGATACCATTTCTGAACGCCGGTCGGGATTGGATGGCCTGGTCAACAATGCCGGTGTGGCATCGAGTGGGGATATTGATAGCTTGCGCCTGACAGATGCCCGCCGCGTATTTCAGCCTGATGAAGAAAAATGCACGCATACAGTTTGAAAGTAAGAATCCTTCGCCCGATAGGAGAGGATTATCTGATCGCTTGCTGCGTTCTCTAAGAGAGCGGTATTTCGGCTGAGGAAAGCATGGCCTCAACGCCCGTGCCCTCAATTAGCGTATCAACCTTGGCGCGATCCGCTTCGCAGAGCGCATGATAACGTTCATTGGTCCAGCGCAGGCACTTGGCCTGGTAGGGGAAGGTCTGCTGGGTCCAGGGCGCGCCATCTATGTCGGCATCCCAGGTCTTGTCGTCCGCCGCGGCAGCGCGTGCGTTGGCCAGTTGCGCCGGAGCATACATACGGCCAATTTCCTCCAATAGGCCGCGCAGGCTCGTCGGCTGATCCGAGAGGCGAACCCAATCTTGCTCTGTGGGCTCCAGTCCACTCTGGTCGCGCATGAGATCGACCCAGGCGACTGTGCGGGGAGAAATTTCATGGGCAATCGCCCTGGGCGTGGGATCGAAGCCCACCAATTGGCTCAACTGGCCGTAGAGGCCGAAGTCACCGGCACCGGGGCGGTTGCCCAGCATATACTTCTGATTGGTCAGGTGGTTTTCCATGGCAGCAAGAAATCGCCGGTAGCTGGCGTCGATCACCGCTGCCGTGGTGTCATTGGAACCTACCACGTAAAGACGGCTGATCTGCCGATCTTCTACCCAGTGTTTGATTTCCGTATGGGCGTCCTTGGGCATACTGACGTCCATGTTCAGCGGTAAAAGTGTGCCGGCGTTGCTCGCATCCACCTCGGGATGCCAGCGATAATGGAACATGTACTTGGTACACCACTCGTCAGCGAAGTCCTCGATCAGGTAATCGATAAAAGCCAGAGCCGGGTCGTTGGGCAGTACCGAGCGACCTGTATAGGAATCTTCAAGGCGCCGGATAATCGGTGTGGAGTCGCACACGGCCTGTGTATCTCCAACTTCTTTAAAGAAGAAGGTAGGCTCGAAGATAGGCCTGGGTTTCTCCACGCCCATCGCCTCACAGGCCTCGGAAGGACTGCCCCATTTGACCGTGTAGGGTAGCCGCCGGTAGCGCAGCAGGGCGACCATCTTTTGTGTGTAGGGCGATCCAGTGCCGCCTACCAGTCGAACTGGCTCTTTTTGCGCCATGAGTTATCTCCTCGGGGACAGACCACGATTATATTTCCGCCCACCATCTCTCCCGTGGGCGACCGCCGAATATAATCGTGGTCTGTCCCCAATTGGGGTTAGGGGCGATTGACGAAAATTTCGTCACTATCAATGGGTAGCTCAAACCACATCAGGTCTTCGGTGAGAAGGAAATTGTCCGGTGCACCGCGCATGAAGACATTTTTGAGTAAGGACGTTGGCGGTACAGGCACCAGGTGATAGAAGGCCACCATGTCTACATTCGATTCTTCACCCAGTTCAATCAGGGACTCCGCCGAGGCGTGGTAATCCATCACATCAGACACAATCTTGGATTGACGTGACTGGCCAGCCGCGCCCAGTGCCTTTGACAGGGAGGATACGGTGGGTAGTGACAGCGCGTCGTGCAGCAATAGATCAGCCCCATCGACTATCTTCAGTGTCTCGTCGGTCACGTTGCTGTCCCCTGAAATGACAACGCTGCGGCCGCGATAGTCGAAACGGTAACCTACGGCAGGATGAATGGGTGGGTGCTCACCCACATAGGCGGTTATCTTGAGATCTCCATCCTCCAGGACGACGCCTGGCGCAATCGTCTCGTGCTCCAGTACCCCGAGCTGTGGTGGCAGTAGTTCTTCACCGTGATGCCCAGTGCGATAAATTCGATCCAGTCGGTAGCCAGCATTGACAGCATCGGTGACTGCGTCGACGCCCTGTGGGCCATATATCGTCAGTGGCTGGGGTCGTCCCTGTACCCAGGAATTGAGGTTCACCTCATAAATTTCTGCGATGTGGTCCGAGTGAAAATGCGTTAGCAACAGTCCATCAAGTTTACTCATCGGCAAATTCAGACGAGAGATATTGTCGGTAGAGCCGGCGCCGGAGTCGATCAGGTAGAAGTGCTCAGGAGTTATCACCGCTATACAGGCCTGGGCCTGCCCCATGCCCAACGGCGATGCGCTGCCACAGACATAGACCCTCAGGCTCTCTGATTTCGGGAAAGGCACTGCGCCGCGTTCGGCGATACGGCTTGTGCCAATTTCAAGTAGCTTGTCTTGAACAGCGGGTAGTTTAAGTGACGTGCGGCCAATGACGACAATCACCAGCAGCCCCAGAAATACTATTAGCGTTTTCTTCATATGCTGGACTCCTTATCAATGCACGCTCAGCTAAACTCGAGTTCGGGATCGTTCACTCTGCCAAGACGCAAGCCCATGAAGTCCCTGATGTAATTCTGGTAGTTCTTCCAGGGCAAGCGGTCGCCATTCTTTGGCATCTGATCCCTGGCGCGAAGTACGTAACCAGCATCGAAATCCAGCATGGGTACTTCCTCAACGTCCCCTTTCAAGTTCGGCGTCACCGTTGCATAGTTGCCACGATCCATCTTTTTCAGCAACCGGCAAACGTAATTACTTGTGAGGTCGGTTTTTAGCGTCCAGGAAGAATTGGTATAGCCCACGGTAAATGCCATGTTGGGCATTCCGGAGAACATCATGCCGCGGTAAATGAAGTGCTCAGTGAGGTCAACTTCCTTGTCATCAATGCTATGCACAATGCCGCCTGCAAACTTCAGGTTCAGGCCGGTTGCCAGAACGACAATATCGGCATCGAGTTGCTTGCCGGATTTGAGTTGTATGCCCTCGCTGTTGAA
>JAACFI010000237.1 GCA_009937575.1 Haliea sp. | reverse complement strand
TAGCCCTTCATCACCAGCGGACCTCGGACGCAGATCTCGCCCGGCTCGCCCTGTGGCACTTCGTTGCCTTCGGCGTCCAGCAAGGCCATGTGTATCCAGGGGGAGGGACGGCCACAGGAGGACAGGCGCTCTGGCTTTGACAGGTCGTGCTCTTTCCGGCGCATGTTGGAGATGACCATCGGGCACTCCGACTGGCCGAAAAACTGGTAGAAAATCTGTCCCCACTTCTCGATACCTTCCACCAGGCGGGTCGGGCTCATGGGAGAGGCGCCGTAGAAAATCGTTTCCATGCTGGTCATGGAGCCGTCGGTGGCGCGGGGCGAATCCAGCAGGAAATAGAGCATGACCGGGACCAGCATGGTGCAGGTGATCCTGTGCTCGGCCACCATGTCGAAGAACTCGTCGGGGCTGAATCCCTGCATCACGTAAAAAGCGCCACCTTGCTGTAGCACGGGAATGAAAAAAGCCGCCGCCGCGTGGGACAGGGGAGTGGCGATGAGCATGCGCAGTTCCTCGGGGAACTCCCACTCGGCCATCTGGATCTGAGTCATATAGGCAGTGACCCGGTAGGGGCTCATGACACCCTTGGGCTTGCCGGTAGTACCACCGGTGAAATTGATGGAAGCGACGTCCTCCGGGCCCACGTCAGGCGCAACCAGCGGCTGGGGTTCGAAGCCGGCCGCCAGTGCCAGGTAGTCCTCGCCGACCTCGGTGGGGCCGAATGCCAACAGGTTTTTCAGCCCGGGCACTTTTTGCTTCAGTGCGGCTGCCACCTCTTCGAATACCGAGGAATCGTAGACCAGGGTGTCAATTTCCGCGGCCTCCAGAACATAGGCGTGATCATCCAGTGAGCCCAGCGGATGCAGGGGCGTGCCGATGCATCCGGCGATCTGCATGGCGGCGATATTGGACAGTACTTCCGGGCGGTTGGCCGAAATCACCGCGATGCGGCTGCCCACTCCCAGGCCTTTTGACTGCAGGGCCTGCACCAGCTGGCTGGTGCTTTCACGCACCTCCCGATAGCTTGCCACCTTGTCCCCAAGGAACAGGCAGGGCTGGTCATTGTAACGATTGAGACCCTCTATCAGCAGGTGGGGCATCAGGGGCGGGTGGTGCAGGCTGTCGGTACTCATGGTATCTCCGTAACGTGAATTGTCAGTTGTTGCTGTCTATCTGCAGGCCGCGGCGCAGCACTGCAAACATTTCCGCGGACTCCCGCTGGCTCACCTCGGCAGTGGCGAACAGGCTGGAGCCGTGAAATGTGCCGGGGAAGCTGTGTAATTCTGTGGGTATTCCCGCCTGCATCAGTTTCAGGGCATACAGCACGCCCTCGTCCCGCAGGGGATCGAACTCCATGGTGCTGATATACGCCGGTGGCAGGCCGGACACGTCTTCCGTCCTGGCGGGAGCCGCGTGGTAGGGGACATCGTCTCCGCCGCGCTGGTAGCCGTTGCCCAGGTAGAAGTCCCAGCTCAGTTCTGCATTGGGGCGATGCCACATGGGGGTATCGACGAAGCGCCGCATGCTTAGGGTCTCCAGTCGGTCATCCAGTTCCGGGATGCCCAGGTACTGGAAGCAAAGAGCGGGCCCGCCGCGGTCCCGGCTGAGCAGGGCAGTGGCCGCGGACAGGCCGCCACCGGCGCTCTGGCCAAAAATGCCCAGGCGGGAGGTGTCGATTTTCAGTTCTACATTGTTGGCCGCGATCCATTGCAGGGCGGCGTAACAGTCCTCCAGTGCACCGGGGTACGGGGTTTCCGGTGCCAGGCGATAATCCACCGACACCACCACGATACCCAGGTTGCGGCACAGGGCGATGCAACTGCCGTGCTCGGTATCGAGATCGCCGATCACGAAGCCGCCGCCGTGAATATGCAACAGCCCGGGTACTTCCCGGTCCAGGGCCTCCGGAGCATAGACGCGTACGCTTACCGGTGGGGCATCGGTGGGACCGGGAATACTGCGATCTTCAACGGTGACGCCACTGGTATCCAGTTCCGCGTTTAACATGGCGACCATCTCGGAGAAGCCGGCCCGGGACTTGATCGGGTCGCTTATATCCAGGTCCATGTCCGGCAGCGCATCCAGCATGCCGGCCAGTTCGGGGTCGTAATCGTAGCTCATCGCGCATAATCTCCAGGGTTGCCCAGTCTGCCTTTTTTTCCCGCCGGGGCAATGACAACAGGGGCCACAATCCACCGGCGCCAGTGGGAAAACTGATCGGATATGACAGCATATCCTGTCCGATTACAATGTGTCGCTGGCGAGTACAAAAATGGATACTTGAGTGCTGAGAATTTGATCGGCGCAGCGTTCCCGCAGGCGACACCAGAGATGGAGAAGATCCCCCAATGAAAATCGACAGTTCACTGATGTTTGAACCGGTCAAGGTGAAAGCCATGGCCCCACAGCTCGAGGAGGCCGGTTTCGACGGCGCCTATACTTTCGAGGGCCAGTCAGACCCCTTCATCTCGGTTGCGGCGGCGGCCATGACCACGCAGAAGATGGAGCTGATGACCTCGATCGCCGTGGCCTTCGCCCGCAACCCCATGAGCCTGGCTTACCTGGGCAACGACCTGCAGAACCTGTCCGAAGGGCGATTTATCCTGGGACTGGGGGCACAGATCAAGGCCCACATCGAGCGCCGCTTCTCCATGCCATGGAGCAAGCCCGCATCGCGGATGCGGGAGATGGTGCAGGCGATTCGGGCCATCTGGGACTGCTGGGATAACGGGGAAAAACTGAACTTCGAGGGCGAGTTCTACCAACATACCCTGATGACACCGATGTTCGTGCCACCCAAGAGCGAACACGGCCGGCCGCCGATCTATATCGCCGGGGTCGGCCCGATAATGACCGAGGTTGCAGCTGAAGTGGGCGACGGTTACTTCGTGCACCCGTTCAGTACTGAGAAGTCCATGGACGAATTGTCCCTGGCTGCTGTCGCCAGAGGGCTGGAAAAAGCGGGCAAGTCGCGCGAGGATTTCGATGTCGCAGTGCAGGTGATTACCGCCACCGGCCTGGACGAGCAGACCATGGAGCAATCCATATTCGGCGCCCGCAGCCAGATCGCCTTCTATGCCTCCACGCCCGCTTACCTGCCGGTGCTGCAGTGCCATGGCTGGGATGATCTTCACGTGGAGGCCAAGCGGCTGTCCAAGGAGGGCAAGTGGATGGAGATGGCCGGGCTGATCGACGACGAGATACTCAACACCATCGCCGTGGTTGGTACCCCCGCGGAGATCGCGCAGAAAATCGCCGATCGTTTCCTGGGCAAGGCGGACCGGATCTCCCCGGTCGCCTATGCCCCCGACGTCGAACTGCTGGCCACCCTGTGTGGCGAGATCCGCGCGGTGACCTGAGCTGCCGCCCACCGGGGCAATCCTGTATAGTCATGGCCCGTGACGGCCCTGGAATTATTTCAACTGATTGTCCTGGTCGCGGGCAGTTTTGCCGCCACCAATACCGACAACCTCATCCTGCTGGTGGTGCTGATGGGCGCCAGCCCGGAGCAGCGGTCTGCCCACACCTTGGGATTTCTCAGTTCTGCACTCGCGGTGCTGGCCATCGCTACCGGGGCGGCGTTACTGGGTGCCGTTGTCGATCCGACGCTGCTGGGGTATATGGGCCTTTTACCCTTGTCTTTCGGTATTTATTTACTGGTGCGTGCACGCTGGGTAGCTGTCCCGGGAAGCTCTGATGCCCGAACGGACCAGGCGACCAACGCCGGTGGCGGATGGTTGGCCACCGCCGTTCTGATGTTCAGCAACAGTGCTGACAGCCTGGCTATATTCATTCCACTGTTCGCTGAGAGTGATAGCGAAGCCGTCCTGTGGGAGGAGGCTGTCTTCCTGGTGATGGCGGTGTTCTGGGCAGGGCTGGCCTGGCGCATCGCCGACCAGCCGCAACTGGCCCGGCGCATCGAGGCGGCCGGCGAGCGATTGGTGCCGTGGATCATGATACTGGCGGGGGCCTATATCCTGGTCAATACCGGAACCGATACGTTGGAAGGGGCCTGGGGGCGATAATTCCGCCTTCTCGGGGACAGCAGCTATGCTTACACTGTGAGCACAGGTCGATAACAGGGAGACTGCGATGAGCCAGTATGATCTCATTATCCGCAATGGCGAAATTTACGACGGCAGCGGCGGCGCTCCCTTTCGGGGCGACATCGCCATCAGCAACGGCGTTATTGCGGAAATCGCCGAGCGCATCGATGCGTCGGCAGACGAGGAAATCGATGCCGCCGGCAAGACGGTGACGCCGGGCTTTGTAGACGTGCACACCCACTACGACGGCCAGGCCACCTGGGACTCCCACCTCAATCCCTCCTCCAACCTGGGTGCCACCACCGTGGTGATGGGCAACTGTGGCGTCGGCTTCGCCCCCTGCCGGCCCGCGGACCGTGAGGTGTTGGTGCAGCTGATGGAGGGGGTCGAGGAAATCCCCGGTACGGCGATGGCGGAGGGCATACCCTGGAACTGGGAGAGTTTCCCCGAATTTCTCGACGCGCTGGACGGCAAGCCGCGGGATATCGACGTGGCGGCTCTGCTGCCCCACGGGCCCCTGCGAGTCTACGTGATGGGTGAGCGGGGAGTCAGGCGGGAGCCCGCCAACGAACAGGATATCGCCCGTATGAAGGACCTGCTGGCAGATGGACTGGCGGCGGGGGCCGTGGGTTTCTCCACCTCCCGCACCCTGGTACACCTGAGCAGTACCGGGGAGCACGTTCCTACCTACCAGGCAGCCACCAGCGAGCTGAAACAACTGGGGGAGACTTTGTCCGGTGAGCGGGGCCACGTCATGCAGTTCATCTCCGACTGGGTGGATGCGGACGACGAGTTCAGTATCTTGCGCGAGACCAGCGCGAAAACCGGCGCCCGCGGCACCTTTACCCTGCTGGTGGTGGACACGGAGGAACTGGGCGTCGACGTTGCCGCGGCCGGCTGGCAGCAGCAAATGCAGCGTATCGAACAGGCCCAGGCGGATGGCCTGGATATTCGCGGACAGGTGCTCTCCCGGCCCCTGGGCATCATGATGGGGCATCCCGCCTCTATGAGCAGTTTCTACCGCCGCCCGAGCTTTCTCGCCCTGGAGGGGCTGCCCTGGGAGGAAAAGATCGCCAGGCTCAGGGAGCCGGAGGTGAAAGCGAAGATCCTGTCGGAAGAGAACGACAACCCCCACATCTTCGTGCAGTTCCTGGCAGCGAATTACCACATGTTCTACCCCATGGAAGAGCCCATCGAGTACCTGCCGGCGAAAGAGAATTCGGTCGCAGCCCTGGCCGCCCGGGAAGGCCGGGATCCCCAGGAGTGGTTGTACGACTACTTCCTCGGCAACCAAGGCCGCAACCTGATCTATATCCCGGTGGCCAATTTCGATGAGCAGGTCATCCCGCAATTGCTGGAACACCCACACACGGTGGTGGCGTTGGGGGATGGCGGCGCCCACGTGGGTTCTATCTGCGATACCAGCAGCAATATCTACCTGTTGACCAAGTGGGTGCGTGAAAAAGGCGTTTTCGACCTGGCCCAGGGAATCCACATGTTGACCCGCCGACCGGCGGAGTTCTTCTCACTGCTCGACCGAGGCCTCATTGCCCCGGGTATGAAAGCCGACATCAACATCATTGATTTCGACAAGTTGCAGCTGCGCACGCCGCACATCGTTCACGACCTG
This sequence comes from Haliea sp., assembly GCA_009937575.1. Lineage (GTDB taxonomy): Bacteria > Pseudomonadota > Gammaproteobacteria > Pseudomonadales > Halieaceae > JAACFI01. The sequence continues at coordinate 1,368 of JAACFI010000237.1, read as the reverse complement.
CCAGCAGGGGGCAAGCGCTTCCTGCAGGATGCGGACGGACTACTGGCGACACTGGTCTCAGGCCAGGCGATCTATCGCGATGGTGTAGCCACTGGTGCCCTGCCGGGCAGGCTGGTTCGCGGACAGCAGCCTGCATCGGCGGCCGCCTGAGTTTTCCTATCAGGCCAGTAGGGCGCGCCCGGGAATAGATTGCAGCAGGCGTCGGGTGTAGTCCCGCTGCGGCTGCTCGAACAGGGCCTGCCCTGTACCCTGCTCCACTACTTCCCCCTGGTACAGCACCAGGATACGGTCGGCGATATGCCGAACCACCGCCAGGTCGTGGGTGATGAACAGCATGGTCAGCCCGTATTCCCGCCCCAGTTCCTGCATCAGTTCGAGGATCTGGGCCTGGATGGTGACGTCCAGGGCCGATACCGGTTCGTCCGCCACCACGAATTCCGGCCGGGTGGCCAGTGCCCGGCCGATGGCGATGCGCTGGCGCTGGCCGCCGGAAAACTCGTGGGGGTACTTGCGTACGAAAGCCCTCGCCAGGCCCACGTCATCCATCAGCTTCAGCACGCCCTGGGCCACGCTTTTGCGGTTCTCGATGCCGTGCAGCAACAGGGGTTCCGCCAGTGTGTCGTACACCGTCATACGCGGGTTGAGGGAAGCGAACGGGTCCTGGAAGATGATCTGCATACGTCGACGCATGTCTTTAAGGGCCCTCCCCTGCAGGGCGGTGACATCGGTACCGTCGAACAGCACCTTTCCGGACGTCACCGGTACCAGGCGCAGCAGGGACCGCCCGATGGTGGACTTGCCGCTGCCGGATTCACCAACCAGCCCCAGCACCTCGCCCCGATTGATATCGAAACTGACGTCGTTCACCGCTTTCACCGGTTCCCGATGCCGACCCTGGCCGAACCAGGTGCATAAATTGCGGACCTGCAGCAGGGGCTGTGGTTCACTTTCCCCATTGTGTTTGCTACCGGAGGGTATGGCGGCAAGTAATTTCCGGGTATAGGGGTGTTGCGCTTGCTGGAAGATGTGTTCACGATCGCCCGCCTCGACAATCCTGCCCTCCTGCATCACCGCGATCTGGTCTGCAATATCGGCTACCACCGCCAGGTCGTGGCTGATGAAGATCACGCCGATATCGCGCCTGCGCTGCAGATCGGCGATCAACTCCAGGATCTGCGCCTGTATGGTGACGTCCAGGGCCGTGGTGGGTTCATCGGCGATCAGCAGCTTCGGTTCATTGATCAGCGCCATGGCGATCATTACGCGCTGGCGCATGCCGCCGGAAAACTGGTGGGGGAAGTTGTCGATGGTAGAGGCCGGATCTCTAATGCCCACTTCTTCCAGCAGTTCCAGGGCCCGCTGACGGGC
>JAACFI010000028.1 GCA_009937575.1 Haliea sp. | reverse complement strand
CCCAGGGCCGCCAGGTCGGCAGCCACGATTCCCGCTTCTGCCGCCCGGCCGGCATGCAGGTGTTTACTCATGGCCCCGGTCTCCAGGAACTGCCACAGGCCCGCAGACTGGGTGCCCGCGTTACCGAAGGCGTGAACCGCCTGTTCTTCAGACAGGTCCAGCAGGTGGGCGGCTGCCACTGCCGATCCGTAGGGCCCGCAGGTGGCGGTGTTGTGCCATATTCTGTAATGGGCTCCGCCCACTCCCATCCCGACGCGACACATCGCCTCGAAACCTTGCAGTATGGCCCGCAGCACATCGATACCGCTGCTGCCCTCGCGCTCCGCAACGGCAAATACCGCGGGAGGAACAACACAGCCCGGATGTGTTACCGAGGCGCGGTGCAGGTCATCGGTTTCCAGTATGTGGGTAAGGCCACCGGCTACCAGCGCATGGCGTCCGGCATCTGCGCCCTGCAGTGCCCCCCACCGCAGCAACTTCTGCCCAGGTGCGGTATTGCGTCCGGCCAGGGCGTTGGCAACGGCGTCCAGGGTAAATATGGTCGCGCGCTGCAGGTCGCTGTCGCTGATCGCCTTACTGCGGATCAGCCGGATGAGATCCTGGCTGAGCATGAAAACTCCCTGGTAAAGTCAACTGAATACACCCTGTCCTCAGCACTCCCCGCCGAACTCCTCGCGCACGCGGTCGGTATCCTGGCCAAGCGCAGGCACCGGCCTCAGGGGTGGGTCGCCATCCGCAAGGGTTACCGGTGGCGCCACCAGGTCAACCGTGCCCGATGGCGTGGCAACAGCAGTACGCCGCAACTGCTGGTGACGGGAAAGATCGGCCACCGAATTCACCGAACCGAAGGCAATCCGGGCCTGAAACAATCTATCCACCAGTTCAGATCGAGCTATGGCGCCGAACACCTGGTCGATTTCACCGTCCAGTGCCGGGCGATTGGCACAGCGCTCCACGTTATTGCAGTAAAGAGGGTCTTCGACGAGGTCCGGCCTTTGCAGTACCTGTTCACAGAAATTGCGCCACTCGCGATTGTTCTGTATTGAAATAACCACCTGGTCACCGCCACGACATGCATAGGCGCCATAGGGCGCGATGGAGGGGTGGTTGAGACCCACCCGCGCAGGCGCCTCGCCGGTATAATCCTGGTGTAGCAGTGGGACGGTCATCCAGTCGGCCAGGGCGTCGAACAGGGAAACCGAAAGGCCCTTTCCACGACCGGTCCGTTCACGCTCGAGAAGTGCCTGCAGCACACCCGCATGCGCGTTCATGCCGCAGGCGATGTCGCAGACAGACACACCCACCCTGCCGGGTCGTTCCGGCGCCCCGGTAATCGAGGCAAGGCCGGTTTCACATTGCACAAGCAGATCGTAGGCCTTCATCTCGCGATACGGGCCACTATCCCCGTAGCCGGAAATATCCACGGTAATCAGGCGCGGGTTCTGCTCTCGCAACTTGCCCGAATCAAAACCGGAGCGCGCCGCCGCCCCGGGCGCCAGGTTCTGGATAAACACATCGGCGCGCCGCAACATACGCTGGAGCAACGCGGCATCATCGACGTCCTTGATATCCAGGCAAACCGACTCCTTGCCGCGGTTCAACCAGACGAAATAGGCGCTTTCACCGTCGGCCACGTGGTCGTAGTGGCGGGCAAAATCTCCTTCCGCCCGTTCTACCTTGATTACTCGCGCACCTGCATCCGCCAGGCGGGAGCTGCAGTAGGGAGCCGCCACAGCCTGCTCCACTGCCACCACCAACAAACCCTCAAGCGGCAGGCTCATCAGAACGACCTCGGCATGCCCAGTTCCTGTGTAGCCACAAAGGACAGGATCAGATTGGTGGAAACAGGCGCCACCTGGTACAGGCGCGTTTCCCGGAACTTCCGCTCCACGTCGTATTCCGTGGCGAAACCGTAACCGCCGTGCGTCTGGATACACTGGTCGGCCGCTGCCCACGACGCTTCCGAAGCCAGCAGCTTGGCCATGTTCGCTTCGGCTCCGGCAGGTTTGCCGGCATCGTAGAGATCGGCAGCCCGCTCTACCATCAGCGCCGCCGCCTCGGTCTGGATGTGGGCTCGCGCAATGGGAAACTGGATGCCCTGGTTCTGGCCGATCGGTCGCCCGAACACCTCACGATCCCGGGCGTATTGCGCAGACTTTTCCGTAAACCAGCGGGCGTCGCCAATACATTCCGCGGCGATCAGGATCCGCTCAGCGTTCATGCCGTCGAGAATGCACCTGAACCCCCTGCCTTCTTCCCCGATCAGGTTCTGCGCCGGCACGCGCAGGTCGTCGAAAAATAACTCGGTGGTGGCATGGTTCATCAGGGTATCGATCGGCTTGATGGTCAATCCATTGCCGAGCGCGTCGCGCATATCCACCAGCAGTACCGACATGCCGTCGGTGTGTTTGGCGCACTCGTCCCGGGGGGTGGTTCGCACCAGCAGAATCATCAGGTCGGAATGCTGGGTACGCGAGATCCACACTTTCTGGCCATTGACCACGTAGTCATCACCATCGCGTACAGCCGTGGTCCGAATACGGGAGGTGTCGGTGCCACTGCTTGGTTCGGTCACCCCGAAGGCCTGCAATCGCAGCGAACCGTCGGCAATGGCCGGAAGATACGTGTTTTTCTGCTCTTCACTGCCATGGCGCAGCATAGTGCCCATGGTATACATCTGGGCGTGACAGGCGCCGCCATTACCCCCGCTCCGCTGTATCTCCTCCAGTACGGCACAAGCGGCACTGAGGGGCAGGCCGCTGCCGCCGTATTCCTCGGGAATCAACACTGACAGGTAACCAGCCTCCGTGAGCGCCTGGACGAATTCGGTGGGATAGGCTTTGTCCGAATCCAGCCTGCGCCAGTACTCACCGGGGAATTGTGAGCACAGTTTTACCACCGCGTCGCGAATTTCCGGATAGGTTTTTTCAGCTGCCATGGCTTTGGTCCTCAGCGGGTAGACCGGGGCTGGTCACAGATAACCAACTATTGTCAGGGTGGCTATTAAATTCGATACCGAATTGGCGGTAAAGGAGAAAAAGACGCCGGACAACGTAACAAATCTATCACGCCAGGGTAACTACGGTAATCGAATCACCCGATATTGACCACCACGCAGCCGCCAAAACCACCCTGCTCAATCAGCTCATGGGATCTGGCTATCTGCTCAAAGGGCAGGCTGTGGGCAATACGATGCTGCAATCCGCCCTGTTCCAGTGCCTGACAGGTATCTGCAATGGCGCGGGCCTTGGCCTCCTCGGGCATAGCGTAGACGATAACCATGCGAAGGGTGAGATCCATGAACATCATCTGCAAAAATGGCAGCTGCGGTTCTTTTACCACGGTTGAGGAATAGGTGGCGATGGTGCCGCCCGTGGCGATGCATTTGAGCACCTCCGGCAGATTGGCCCCGAACTCGACTTCCACCACGCGCTGCACCTTTTCACCCCCGGTGCAGTGCAGGACGGCATCGCCCCAATTCTCCTGCCGATGGTTGACCACATGGTCGGCTCCCATGGCGCGGCAGCTTGCCTCGTCATCGTGATTGCTGGCAGTGGCGATGACAGTGGCGCCCGCCCGACTGGCCCACTGGATCGCATAGTAGCCCACTCGCCCGGCACCACCCGTCACCAGCAGCGTCTGCCCCTCGACGGGTCCATCGGCGAATACGCAGCGGTGCGCGGTGAGAATCGGGATACCGATACAGGCCCCCACTTCAAAAGAGACGCCATCGGGCAGGCGCGCCGCTCTCTCCTGGTCCAGTGCGACGTATTCTGCGGCGGTGCCGAAGCGCCGGCCATATTGGGCCTGGTAGACAAATACCCGCTCGCCGATCCGATTTTTGTCCACACCGCCGCCAACCGCTTCGACGATCCCGGCCCCGTCACTGTGCGGAATGACCAGTCCGTCGTCCAGCAGATTGGGAAAGGCACCCGCCCGTTTTTTCACATCCGAGGGATTGACACCAGTCGTGGCCAATTTCACCAGGACTTCACCCGGGCCCGGTTCCGGTTTCGGTTGTTCCCCCAGCACCAGCGTATCCGCGGCGGACCCGAAAGATTCAAACCATGCAGCCTTCATCACGTGCTCCCGATAACATCTAAATCAGCCAGTTGGACAGTCCTTCCGTGTGACCGTCGATACCGATGGCCTGCCCGGAAATGGCGGCCCCCATTTTTGAACTCAGGAACAGCGCCATGTCGGCTATATCCTGTGCGTCGACAAAACGTCGCAATGAACTCTGTCGTTCATACACGTTGCGCAGGCTGTCAGGGCACATGCCCCGCTCCTGTGCCTCAGTGACTATCACCCGCTCGATACGCGGACCATTGACACTCCCCGGGCACAGGGCGTTAACCCGGATGTTACTGGCTCCCAATTCCATGGCCCAGGTTTTGGTAAGGCCGACCATCGCCCATTTCGAAGCCGCATAAGGCGAACGCAGCGGGCAGCCGAACAGTGCCGCATTGGAAGATATGTTGATGATGGATCCACCACCCGCCCGCTTCAACAGCGGGACGGCCAGGCGGGTCACGTAGAACTGCCCGTTCAAATCGATATTGATGGTCCGCTCCCACTCTTCGGGGTCGATGTCCTCTACCTGGGCCGTAGGACCCGCGATACCGGCATTATTGACCAGGACATTCAACTGTCCATGATTGGCCAGCAGTTCGTCGAACATGCGCTTGACCTGTGAAGAATCGGATACGTCGGCGAGGGAACCCGAAGCGCCGGCATTGTCACGCAGAAAGGCATCCAGCACGTCCCCGTTGATATCGCAGACATGCACGCGACAGTCGTGTGCCAACAGGGTCTCGGCGATACAGCGGCCAATACCCGAGGCACCAGCAGTGACCAGCGCGACCTGGCCCGGTTCGAATTCGGCGATTCTCTGATTCATGTCACCTCCCTGAAGTCGGGCTTAAGCATAAAAAACGCCGCCATGCTCGCAGCGCGCGGAGCGACGGGCAAATGATTTTTTATCGCTCAACAGATGAATTTTGCTCATAGGAAAATGGTTTTTCCAGCTATTTTTCCTGTACTATCCATCCACTATAAAACTACTCAGCTAAATTGTTTCCCCATTGATATGACTCCCTACAAGCGTCGCCGACGGCTCCCCTCCCTCAATGCCTTACGCGCTTTCGAAGCCGCGGCGCGCCACCTGAGCTTCAAGGACGCGGCAGAAGAGCTGAGCGTATCCCAATCAGCGGTGAGCCACCAGGTGAAGGGCCTGGAGGAGTCACTGGGCATCAACCTGTTCGTGCGACGTACCCGCGGCGTGGAACTGACGCGAAAGGGTAAGATGTACTATCCGATACTGCGCGCCGCCTTCGAGAGCATCGCCGAAGGCACCGACATGATCCTGGAAGAGAAATCCGTCAGCGTGTTGACGCTGCACGTATATTCGACGTTCACCATCCGCTGGCTACTGCCCAGGTTGGCGCGTTTCCAGGACAGCCAGCAGGAGGTCCAGGTGCGCCTGCACACCTCGCAATCCGATGTCAATTTCGAGCAGGACGACGTCGATGCAGCCATTATGGTGGGACAACCGGGCGATAAGGGATTGCATTACGACCACCTGTTCGACTGCGAACTGTCCCCCGTCTGCAGTCCGGGATACCTTGAAAAGCGCGGTCCGATAGATGACCCGGCAGATCTGGCAGGCCACCCCCTGCTGCAGGTGTACCCCTCGGCAAAGGACTGGCACATCTGGCTGGAATCCAACGGTGCCGGCCATATCAATGCGGACGCCGGCCTGCAACTGGAGAGCTATGACGTGGCGCTGACCAGCGCCGCCCAGGGCATGGGTGTCGCACTCGGTCAGCAACCCTACGTCGCCACCGACCTGCAGACCGGCCGACTGGTCGAACTGTTTCCTCAGCGGCGGGTGCCCAATCCCAACCACTGGTACCTGGTGTGCCGCAGTGAAAAGCGGCACCAACCCAAACTGACAATATTCCGGGACTGGTTAACCGGCGAAATTGCCAAGGACCCGGACCTGCCGGGAAACGAACGGACCTGAATTTCGTGGGGCCGCGGCCGGGCTCATCAGCCTCCGTGATCGTGTTTCAGGGACAGCATCAGGGACCAGGTCGACAGCACAGTGGTAACAAGAATCGGCAGGGATACCACAAGTACCGCAGTCTGCGCGACCTTGATACCGCCGATATACATCAGGGTTATCGGCAACACCGCCAGGGCGAGTGCCCAGAACGAGCGATGCCATCGCGGTGGATCTTCGCTGGGGTGCAGGTGGTGGCTGGCGCTGGTTGCCAGCGTATAGGAAGCAGAGTCATAGGTGGTGGCAGAAAAAATGATGCTCACGAAGCAGAACAGCCCGATCGCCAGTTCCGCCAGCGGCAGCTGGTCGAAGCCGGCGATGATGGCCTGGTTGCCATCCTGCTCATTGAGGATAGACAACACATCCAGCTGCCCCGACAACTGCAGGCCCAGCGAGTAGTTACCGAGTATCAGGTAAAACAGGGCACAGCCCAATGTGCCGTAAATCAACATACCCAGAACAACTTCGCGGATTGTGCGACCACGTGAGATCCGGGTAACAAACAAACCGACAAACGGCCCGTAGGCAATCCACCAGGCCCAGTAGAAAATGGTCCAGTCTTCCACGAAACGCGATTCGGTGAAGGGATCGGTCCAGGTGCTCATGGCGACAAAATTCTGTACCACGTGGCCCAGGCTGTTAAGGGCGCTTTTTACCAGGAACAAGGTCGGGCCGGCGACCAGTATAATAACCAGTAATGCCAGTGCCAGCAGCAGGTTGAGATCGCTGAGGCGCTTGATGCCTTTTTCCAGACCCAGATAAACGCTGGTAGCGAAGATCACCACGCAGGTGACAACTACGGCCACCTCCAGCCCGAAGCTCACCTCGATTCCCGTCAGGCGTGAAATGAGTGCGGCAATCAGCGGCGTGGAGAACCCCAGCGAGGAACCCGCGCCACCAATCAGGGCAATCATGAACAGGAAATCCATCATTCTGGCAAACGCATTCTCTTCACGACCCTGCAACCAGTAATGGCAGGCAACGCTGTATTTCAACACCGGCACCCGCTGCGCATAAAAAGGATAGGCGATCGCCAGGGTGGGTAGACAGTAAAAGGCCCAGGCAAGGATTCCCCAGTGGAATACCCCGTATGAAGATGCCCATCGGGCGGCTTCCAGTGATTCGGGTTCGGCACCGAAGGGAGGTGCCTGGTAATAGTAGGCCCACTCGATGGCCGACCAGTACATAAGACCAGCCCCTATACCTGCGCAGAACAGCATGGCTACCCAGCTGTAGGTACTGAATTCAGGTTTTTCGCCGGCAACCCCCAGGCGCACTCCGCCGTATCGACCAAACGCGAGCCACAACAGCAGCACCAGGGCAGCGACACCACCGAGCAGGTAGAGCCAGCCGAAATTTGTGGCGATGAAAGCATAGGCGTCCTGCATGACGCGGGCACCCGCCTCGGGGCTGAGCGCCAGCGGTACCGATACCAGCAGGATGATTACCAGAGTGGCGATGAAATTGGTTTTATCTACATTCGCGTCCAAGCTGAAGTTCTCGCACTGTTTATTTTTCTCTGCTCCCTGCACCGCTGGCTCAGAAAGGCATCTTATATTTTGTCGATACCCGCATGATACCTTTACGCCTCGCCCGGTGACAGGTCGAATGCAATGCCCCCGGCGTTACGTACATGAGCAATTCTGTCGTGCAGATGAAAAATATATGGCAGTCACAGCCGGCGGGGTATTTGATAATATCTCACCACCAACATCTGCTGTCAGAAAGCCGCAGGAGAGAACAATGTATATCAAGGGCGAGTGGATAACGCTTGCACGGAACTTCCCAGTGAACAACCCGGCCAACGGCGAGCAAATCGGCGAAGTCGCCGATGGTGAGCGGCAGCACGCTGTTATCGCTATCGAGGCGGCCGCCAACGCCCTGCCCGCCTGGTCGTCATGCAGCGCCTACGAGCGCTCCTCGGCGCTGTACCGCGCCCATCAGTTAATGATGGAGCGCCAGCCGCAGTTGGCGGAACTGATGACCCGGGAACAGGGGAAGCCGCTGAAAGCGGCCACCAACGAGGTAAAGTACGCTGCAGATTTCCTGCTGTGGTTTGCCGAGGAGGCCAAGCGGATTTACGGTGAAACCATCCCCTCCGCGCGCAGCGACCAGCGATTTTTAGTGCACAAACAACCGGTGGGCGTGGTGGCCGCGGTTACGCCCTGGAACTACCCGATTTCCATGCTCACTCGCAAGATTGCACCGGCTCTCGCTGCGGGCTGTACGGTGGTACTGAAACCCGCCGAGGCGACGCCACTTTGCGCCATAGCCGTTTTCGAGATACTGCACGAGGCAGGAATACCCGCGGGCGTGGTAAACCTGGTGACCGCAGCGGACCCAGCTCCCATCGGCCTGGAGTTCTGCACCAACCCGCTGGTCAGGAAGCTGACCTTTACCGGCTCCACCGCGGTGGGCAAGAAACTGGCCCAGGACGCCGCCCCGCAACTAAAGCGCGTATCCATGGAACTGGGTGGTCACGCGCCATTCATCGTGTTCGACGATGCCGACCCGGTGCACGCGGCCAAGGGCGTTTCCCTGGTCAAATTCCTGAATACCGGGCAGGCCTGCATCAGCCCCAACCGGATCTTCGTTCAGGATTCCATCGCCACAGCGTTCATAGAAACCCTGCAGCAGCGCGTGGAAAAAATGCGCGCAGGAGACGGCATGGACCCGGCAAATTCCATTGGTCCGCTGGTCAACCAGGTGGCGGTGGACAAGGTGGATCGACAGGTACAGGACGCCGTGGCAGCGGGCGCCACGCTTCACTGCGGCGGTAAGCGACTGTCGGAAGATGGACTGGATAAGGGATATTTTTACGCACCTACCCTGCTCAGCGGCATCCGACCGGATATGCTGATCTACCGGGAAGAGACATTCGGCCCGGTAGCACCGGTGATCACTTTCAGCGAAGAGGACGACGTACTGTCCATGGCCAACGATACCAGCTACGGCCTGGCGGCCTATATTTATACCCAGAACCTGTCCCGCGCCGTGCGCACCTTCGAGGGCCTGCAGTTCGGCATCGTGGGCATCAACGACATCAATCCCACCAGCGCAGCTGCGCCCTTCGGCGGTATGAAGGAAAGCGGCCTGGGGCGGGAAGGTGCCCGGGAGGGTATCGAGGAATACCTGGAAACCAAGCTGGGCGGGTTCAGCATATAATCACGCCTGGAAAACGAGGAGCACACCATGAGTGGACCAAAGTACGCCGGGCTGGATACGCTGGCACTGCACGCGGGGGCACAACCCGACCCGGCGACGGGCGCCAGGGCAACCCCCATCTACCAGACCGCGTCCTTCACCTTTCCGGATTCCGACTACGCGGCCTCGCTATTCAATATCGAACGCGCCGGTCACGTCTACTCCCGCCTGAGCAACCCCACCAATGCCGTGCTGGAGGAGAGGATTGCCGCCCTGGAGGGCGGGGTCGGGGCCATTGCCACCGCCAGCGGCCAGGCCGCACTGCACCTGGCCATCGTCACCCTGATGGGAGCGGGATCGCACATTGTCGCCGCCAGCGCCCTCTATGGCGGCACCCACAACCTGCTCTCTTATACGCTGCCACGCTTTGGTATCGAAACAAGCTTCGTCGACACCCGCGACCCGGAAGCTTTCCGTTCTGCCATCCGCGACAACACCCGCCTGGTATTCGCCGAAACCGTCGGTAACCCCGGGCTCGACGTGCTCGACATCCCCGCGGTATCCGCTATCGCTCATGAGGCGGGGCTGCCGCTCATGGTCGATTCAACCTTTACCACGCCCCACCTGATGCAACCGCTGACCCTGGGCGCAGACCTCATCATGCACTCGGCCACCAAGTTCCTCAGTGGCCACGGCATCGTCATCGGCGGACTGCTGGTGGACGGCGGGCAATTCGACTGGGACGCATCGGGCAAATTCCCGAGCCTCAGCGAACCCTACGAAGGCTTTCACAACCTGGTATTTACCGAGGAATTCGGCCCGGGCGCTTTCGTCGCCCGCGCCCGCCGGGAAGGCTTGCGCGATTTCGGTGCCTGCATGAGTCCCACCACGGCATTCCATATCCTGCAGGGCATCGAGACCCTGGGCATCCGGATGGAGCGCCACGTGGAAAACACCCGGGAAATCACCGCTTTCCTGCAGGAGCATGACATGGTGCGCGCGGTGTCCTACCCGGAACTGGAGGGGCACCCGGACAAAGAACTGGCAGCAACACTGCTGCCCGGGGGCTGTGGCGCGGTGTTCAGCTTCGAGCTCAGAGGTGGGCGCGATGCGGGCATCGCCTTTGTCGACGCCCTCAACCTGTTCTCCCACCTGGCCAATGTCGGGGACGCTAAATCACTGGTCATTCACCCGGCCAGCACGACCCACTACCGCATGGACAATGAAGCACTTGCCGCCGCCGGCATATCCTCCGGCACCATCCGGCTGTCGATTGGCCTTGAAAACACCGCCGATCTCATTGCCGACCTGAAACAGGGGCTGCGCGCCGCTGAGAAAGTGGCAGACCGGGAGGGGCAGCAATGAAAATCGACGTCCTGGGAGACAGTGCCTATTGCTACACCAACAATCGCGACATCGACCCGGGCCGCGAAAGCATCGTGTTCCTGCACGGTGCGGGCATGGACCACACGGTCTGGACGATGTTCGCACGGCACTTCGCTCGCCATGGCCGTAACGTCATCGCCGTAGACATGCCCGCCCACGGCCGTTCGGGGGGAGAACCGAAAACCACCATCGAGGACATGGCAGACTGGATCGTGGCGCTGCTGGACGCGTTTGGCATCGAAAAGGCGGCACTCGCCGGCCACAGCCTGGGTAGCCTGGTCACCCTGGACTGCGCCGCACGGCACCCGCAGCGGGTCCGCGCCATCGCCCTGGTGGGCTCGATTGCGCCCATGCCGGTTTCCGACGCCATTCTCGATGCCTCGGCGGCAAATGACCACGCCGCCTTCGACATGCTCACCGAGTACGGCTACAGCAAACGCCACCTGTACGGCGGCAACAGCAACCCCGGCATGTGGATGGTGGGCAGCACCCTGCGCCTGTTCGAGCGATCGCGGCCGGGGGTACTGCACAATGATATGAACGCCTGCAACATTTACACCGCGGGGCTGGAGCGCAGCGCACAAATCCAGTGCCCGGTGCTGATGGTACTGGGAAAACAGGACCGACTGACGCCGGTACGCGGCACTGCTGCGCTGCAGGAGGCCCTGCCGAATCCACAGGTCGTGGTACTGGATGGTTCGGGACACACCTTGATGAGCGAGGCACCTAACGCACTGCTGGACGCCCTGCGACAGGTATTCTGACCAACCGGCCTACAACTCGAAGTAGTTGCGCCGCAGGAACACCGCTATCCACAGGGCAACAGCAGCGAACAGCAGTCCCAGCCCCATCTGCACCAGATCCTGGGGACCCCCCCAGGAAAATCCTGCATAACTACCGGCGGCGTAGTGAGGGACATGGCGGCTGAGGATCGTCGCCAGGTGCGAGCTGCCCAGCAGGATTCTCTCTCCCAGCATAAATGCCAGCAGGGGTCCTACGGCCGCCATGAAAGGCGAGCGCCTGGCCGCCGCAGAGGCCAGCATGAGCCATGCATAGGTGGGGGCAAGCCACAGGGTCATCAACAGCCAGCCGCCCAGCTGTCCGGAGACGAGGGCGCGCACGTCGATGCCGCTCAGCACCAGGGCGTAGGGATCCATCTCCATGCGCCACAGCAGGAGCATGCCCAGCAGCGTGCCTGCAAACTGGGCCAACAGCGACGCCGTCACGTAAATCGCGGGGGCAACCACCATCGCCACCGTGAATTTGGCCAGTACGTCCTCCCGGTCAGACACCGGCATGGATTTCCAGAACAATATGCTGCGGTCGCGCCGGTCGGTAAACAACGTGGCCAACAGGTAATTGGCGCACACCAGTATCAGCACCAGCAGGAACAGATTGTGCACCGACTGCAACAACGGGTTCAGGCTGCCCGCCGGCAGCTGCCTGGTGGTCTCGTCTGCGCCGTCTTCCGGCGCATCCTCTCCACCCTGGTAAGGTGTAAAGGGTTTCTCCACACGGTACTCAACGGAAGGCTCGCCCCCCGGACCCTCGTCGATACGGATACTGACACGACCGCCCGGCTCGCCCTCCTGCGGGATGACCTGCGACACTGCCTCTCCCAGGGCACTGATCTGATTCGCGAACAAGACCGCTCCCAGCATGAAACCGGCCAGCAACAGCACCAGGACAAGCGGCGTCCAGCACAATGAGGTGCGGTACTCCTGCAAATCCCGGCGTACCAGCGCCAGAAAACGTGCCCCCGGCCCCTCAATCATCGCCGCCCGCTCCCGTAACCAGCGCCACGAACAGGTCCGCCACCGAAGGGGTGTGCAATTCACCCAGGGGTGCCAGGACATCGGGTTGGATTCCCTGGTAGATAAAAGCCTTGCCGCCGGCAATCGCGCGCTGCCCCAGGTGGGGAATCCCTTCCGCCCGGGGGACATCGTCTGCCGTTGCATGAAGTTCCAGGTACTGCTGGCCTATGTCGGCCATGGATTGCTGCAGCAGCACTTTACCCCTGTCCATGAACACAACGTGAGTAAGAATATCCTCCACTTCCTCCACCTGGTGGGTGGAGATAATGATGCTGCGTTCGCTGTGGTGGTAGTCCGACAGGATCTGCTCGAAAAATCGCTTTCGGAACAGGATATCCAGGCCCAGGGTAGGCTCATCCAGCACCAGCAGGCGGGCGTCGATGGCCATGACGATGGCCAGGTGCAACTGCACCGTCATCCCCTTGGACAGGTTGCCCACGTAACGGGAAAGTTCCACATCGGTGCCTTCCAGCAGGGCCTCGGCATGGGCCCGGTCAAACTGTGGATGCACACCCGCCACATAGTCGAGCAACTGGTCGACCCGCATCCAACGCGGCAGCACCGCTGTGTCGGCAATAAAACAGACCTGTCGCATCAGCTGTGCGCGCTGGCGCAGGGGATCACTACCGAGAACGTCCGCCTCACCGCGATAGCGAGTGAGACCGAGCAGGGATCGCAGCAGGGTGGTCTTGCCGGCACCGTTGGGGCCGATGAGCCCCACTATCGCACCGGTCTCCACCTCCAGGTCGACACCGTCCACCGCTTTCACCCCTGAAAAGTGCCGCTGCAGCCCACGGGTGCGGATGGCGCTCGCCATCAACTCTCGCCCCGCGACGACGGAAGGCTTTTCTCCATGTTGGCCGCGATCGAAGCCGCCACCTGCTTGGCCCTTTCCGCACGTTCCCCAGCGAAATGCTCATCCACGGTGGCGGTAAAAAAGGCCAGCCAGCGCTGGAAGTCAGCCACCTCGAGGGGTCGTTTACCGTGGAGCTGGCGGTGGATGTTCATGGTATGGCGCTGGTAGCGCTTCTCTCCCAGCAGCAACTTGCACCAGTAATCCTTGATGTGTGGCAGGTGCACCGACAGGTCGATCTCCGCCACGTCGACAAAAATCGGGGCCAGCTGTTCGTCGGCCAGCATGCGCTCATAGAACAGGTCCACGAAGCGCTCGATGTTCTCGCGGGAATCCAGGTCCGGCCTGTTTTCACCAGTCGCCATGCCCGCTACTTCTTTTTCTTCTTCTTGTTCTTCTTGACGTGCGCCATCATGCGGCGCTTACGCTGCACCTGGCGCTGGGTGAGCTTGTTGCGCTTGTCGGCATACGGGTTCTCACTGGTGCGAAATTCGATTCTCACCGGGGTACCCACCAGATCGAGCTGGCGGCGGAACACCTTTTCCAGATAGCGCTGGTAGCTGTTGGGCACCTTGCCGGTCTGGTTGCCGTGGATCACGATCAATGGCGGGTTACGGCCACCGGCATGAGCGTAGCGCAACTTGATGCGCCGGCCGTTGACCATGGGCGGCGGGTGATCGAATACTGCACCCTCCAGGATGCGGTTCAGCAGGTTGGTGCCCAGCTCCCGGGTGGCGGACTGGTAGGCAGCGTCGATGGACTTGTACAGGTGCCCCACCCCGGTCCCGTGCAGGGCTGAAATAAAATGAGTATCAGCGTAGTCGGCAAACTGCAGGCGGCGACCCAGCTCCGTCTTGATCCAGTCCCGCTGGTCAGCCTCGATACCGTCCCACTTGTTCACCGCCAGCACCAGGCCTCGTCCCGCGTCTATACAGTGGCCCAGCAGGTGCATGTCCTGGTCGACAATCCCCTCGTGGGCATCCATCACCAGGATCACCACGTGGGCATCATCTATCGCTTTCAGGGTTTTCACGATAGAGAATTTTTCCACCGTCTGCCTGACATTCTTGCGCCGCCGCACACCGGCGGTATCGATCAGGGTGTACTGCCGCTCGTCCCGTTCATAGTCGATGTAGATACTGTCGCGGGTGGTGCCGGGCTGGTCGTAGACCACCACCCGCTCCTCTCCCAGCAGTCGGTTGACCAGGGTGGATTTACCAACATTGGGGCGACCGACCACGGCCACCCGGGTGCTGTTGGGATAAAGTTCGTCCTCTTCCCTGGCGGTCGCCTCGGGAAAATCCGCCAGTACCTGCTCGATCATATTGCGCACACCGCGGCCGTGGCTTGCCGCTATGGCGTGCATGGACTCCACACCGAGAGAGTAGAAGTCGCTGGTGGCGACGTCTTCGTTGACGCCGTCGATCTTGTTGATCACCAGGTGAAAGGACTTGTTGCGCTGCCTGAGGTGGCGGGCCAGGGCCTCATCGGTGGCGTTCAGGCCCTCCCGGGCATCCACCATGAACAGTACCGCGTCGGCCTCCTCGATGGCCACCATGGACTGTCCTGCCATCTGTGAATCGATCCCGTCCTCGTCGCCACTGATGCCCCCGGTATCAATGACCACGAAGGGCCGGCTGCCGATCTTCGCCTCCCCGTACTTGCGATCCCGGGTCAGGCCGGGGAAGTTGGCTACCAGGGCATCGCGGCTGCGGGTCAGCTGGTTGAACAGTGTCGACTTGCCGACATTGGGACGCCCGACCAGGGCGATAACCGGGATCATCAACCCTTGGCGGTGATCTCGTAGGCGACCAGTTTACCGCTGTTGCCGAACACGTAGAGGATATTGCCGTCGCTGAGCATGTCGGCGCGCACGCCGTCACCGTCGGCCTTTACCCGCCCGGCAAATTCACCGTCCACCTGGGAGATGATATGCACGATGCCCTCGAAATCTGCCACCGCCACGTAACTGCTGACGGGTGTCGGCCGCGACAGTTGTCGGTAACCCAGGGCCACCTGGGTCCAGCGGACGCCCTGGCCGTTGCGCAGGTAGGCGGTCAGGGTACCGTCCTCATCGGCCACGTAGATATTGCCAAAGCCCTGGGCTACGCCGGAAAAGGAAGAGGCATCCCGCTGCCACAGCTTGCGCCCGTTGTTGATATCGATACCAACCACCCGGCCCTGGTAACTCGCCGCGTAAAGTTCATTGCCCACCAGGCTCATGCTGCCGTCCACGTCAACGATGCGCTCGATTTCCGAGCGTCCCTGGGAAATCGCCACGCGCACTTCCCAGCGCACCGCGCCGGTCTGGGCATCGAAGGCCACCACCCGGCCGTTGGCGAAACCGGTGTACACCGTGTTGTCCCGCAGAATAGGCGTGTTAGTGCCGCGGATGGTCAGCACCGGCACATTGCTGTCGTAGGTCCACAGCTTTTCACCGGTTTCGTGATCCAGGCCCTGCAGCTTGCCGTCATAGGTCTGGGCGACGACCACGCGGCCGTTACCCTGGGGCGCTGCCAGGATTTCGCCGCTCAGGCGGCTCTGCCAGATCTGTTCCCCGGAGTTGGCGTCCAGCCGGATGACGAAGCCATCGCTGCTGCCCACGAACAGTGATTCCTCGTAGACACCCACGCCTCCGGAGAGCGGTGTATCCAGGTCTTCTTTCCACAGACTCTTGCCGCGGCTGCGCTCGAAGGCCCGCACCAAGCCCTCAGCGGATGCGGCGTAAATACGGTCGCCGTCGATCGCCGGTTGTATCCGGTAGAAGCCGTCGCCCTGCCCGTCGCCGACACCGGCTGACCACAGTCTCTTGATCTTGACGGTCTGCTGGATTTTCTCCAGTTCCACCGGCTGGTTCGCGTCTTCATCATCGGAACCGAACCAACCTGAAATGGTGCTGCAGGCGCTGAGGTTGAACGCCATCAACAGGGCCAGAAGCCACCTTGTGTTCTGTCGCACGCTATCAACCCTCCTGGTCTTGAGGTGTTGTTTCGGAGACTGCCGGGTCGCCGGCAGGCTCCGCCGCCGCAGGGACCAGCTCCCGGGCGGGCACCGGATTCAGGCTCTGCAATTTCTGCTGCAGGGTCTGGAGGTTGACCTGTCCCGGATTGGACGCCGCCACTGACAGGGCCTCCGAGTAAGCCAGGCGGGCCTCCTCGGTACGGCCCTCGCCCAGCAGGATATCACCCCGGGCAACTGCGTAGGACGCCTGGTAACTTCCCTGCCCCGCGGAATCCAGAATCGCCAGGGCCTGGTCGCTGTCGCCGGACGCCGCCAGCACCCGCGCCAGGCGCAACTGCGCCAGCTGCCCCGTATCACTGCCCTTGTCGGCCTTGCCGAGCACCCAGCGCAGCTGGCTTTCGGCCTCGGCCAGTTCGCCTTTGTCCACCGCCAGGCGCGCCAGGTGCAGAGCGGCAAACTGGGCGTAGGTGCTGCCGCCATACTCGGACTTAAGCTGTTCTGCCATGGCGACGCCCTGGCCTTCCATTGCGGCGTCACCCTGTGCTCCCACCATCGACTGCAGCATGGCCTGGTACAGGTCCGAAGCGTTTTCCCGCTGGCGCTCCGCGTTGCCCTTCCACGTCTGGTAAGCGAAGCTGAGGGACACGGCAATAACGATGGCGACGATGGTCGAACGACCATTCTCATCCCACCAGCGACGCAGCGCTTCGACCTGTTCCTCTTCCGTACGGTATTGATCCACGTTGTGTTTTCCTCTTATTCAATCTCATTGGCGATCGCGCCCTGCAGCGTCGCCTGCAACTGCCCTGTGGGCACGGTCTGCTGGGGCCGTCGTTCACCACCGCTGTCGCGCAGCGGCTTCAGGGTGACTGTACCGGCGGCCACCTCATCCTCCCCCCAGATCAGCGCCAGGCGCGCGCCACTCTTGTCCGCCTTTTTCAACTGGCTTTTGAAGCTGCCGCCACCGGTATGCTGCAGGAACGTCGTATCCGGCATGTCGGTGCGCAGGGATTCAACCGCCGCCAGTGCAGCACGATGGGCGCCGGCGCCGGCACTGATGACATAGACATCCACTGCCGGTTCACGGCCCGCCAGCGCACCGCTCTCCTCCAGCAGCAATACCAGGCGCTCCATGCCCATGGCAAAACCCACCGCCGGAGTGCTCCTGCCGCCGAGCTGTTCGACCAGGCCATCATAGCGCCCACCGGCGCAAATAGTACCCTGGGCACCGAGGCGGTCCGTCACCCACTCGAATACGGTCTTGTTATAGTAATCCAGCCCGCGCACCAGTCGCGGGTTGACCACGTAAGCCACCCCGGCGGCCTCCAGTAGTTCACACAGCTGCTCAAAATCGGCCCGGGATTCGTCGTCCAGGTAATTCGCAAGGGTCGGCGCGCCATCCAGCAGCGCCTGGGTATCCGGGTTCTTGCTGTCGAGGATGCGCAGGGGATTGCTTTCCAGGCGCCGCTGGCTGTCCGCATCCAGGGCCTCCCGGTGCTGCCCGAGGAAATCCACCAGGGCGCTGCGGTAAGCATCCCGCGCGGCCAGGCTGCCGATGGAATTCAGCTGCAGTTCCACGCAATCCTCGATGCCGAGCTGGCGCCACAGGCGCGCAGAGAGCAGCACCAGTTCCGCGTCCATATCCGCCGTGGCAATGCCGAAAGCCTCCACCCCGATCTGGTGGAACTGCCGCTGGCGGCCTTTCTGCGGGCGCTCGTAACGGAACATGGGACCGCTGTACCACAGGCGCTGGGGTACGCCCAGCAGGCCCTGCTGGATCGCGGCGCGAACACAACCGGCGGTACCCTCAGGGCGCAGGGTCAGGCTCTCGCCATTGCGATCGTCGAAGGTATACATTTCCTTCTCGACGATGTCAGTGACCTCGCCGATAGAGCGTTTGAACAGCTCTGTCTGCTCCACCACCGGCAGGCGGATCTCACCGTAGCCGTAACGGGCCAGCAGGTCGGCAACCGTCTGCTCCAGGTACTGCCAATAGGGCGTGGCGCCAGGCAGAATGTCGTTCATCCCGCGGATGGCTCTGATATTACTCACTTATTCTCCAGTGCTTGCAGCATGCGCTCATCAGGCGGAAGATTTCACGATGAGCTGCTCTTCCCGCTCAGAGCGCTCGCGCTCCAGTTCCCCGGCGCGCTGCCTGATCACCTGTTCAAGGTGGTCGATGAATTCCTCGTTGCTCACCTTGTGGTCCGGTTCACCGGACACGTAAATGAGGTTGTTGGGAGTGGCGCCGGTCAGGCCCACGTCTGCTTCCCGGGCCTCACCCGGACCGTTGACGATACAGCCGATCACCGCCACGTCCATGGGAGTACGCACGTCTTCCAGACGCTGCTCCAGGGAGTTCATGGTGCCGATCACGTCGAAATTCTGCCGCGAGCAACTGGGGCAGGCGATAAAGTTGATACCGTTGGTGCGCAGCTTGAGGCTCTTGAGGATTTCAAAGCCCACTTTCACCTCTTCTACCGGGTCCGCCGCCAGAGAGATGCGTATGGTATCGCCGATCCCGTCCATCAGCAGCATGCCGAGGCCCACCGCGGATTTCACCGTGCCCCCGCGCAAGCCCCCCGCCTCGGTAATGCCCAGGTGCAGGGGCTGCTCGATCTGCTTCGACAGCAGTCGATAGGCCTCAACCGCCATGAAGACCTCTGATGCTTTGACACTGACCTTGAAGTCCTGGTAGTCGAACTTGTCCAGGATATCCACGTGGCGCAGGGCCGACTCCACCAGGGCCTCCGCGGTAGGCTCGCCGTACTTGCGCTGCAGGTCCTTGCCCAGTGAACCGGCGTTGACGCCGATGCGGATCGGTATGCCCTTGTCCCTGGCGCTGTCGATTACCGCTCTTACCTTTTCGTCCCGGCCGATGTTCCCGGGATTGATACGCAGGCAGTCCACCCCATATTCGGCGACCTTGAGCGCGATCTTGTGATCGAAGTGAATGTCCGCCACCAGCGGTACTGACACCTGGGCGCGGATTTCGCGGAAGGCCTCGGCAGCATCCATGCTCGGGACAGAGACCCGCACGATATCCGCGCCCGCCTCCTGGATGGCCCGCACCTGGGCTACCGTGGCCGCCACGTCACAGGTTTCGGTATTGGTCATGCTCTGGACACTGATCGGCGCATCACCACCGACGGCCACGTCGCCGACCATTATCTGCCGGGTCAGGCGGCGCTTGATAGGGGATTCAATGTTCATAATTCACCCGCAGTCGTTCCCCGGGGCAGCTGTTCCTGCTGTACCTCGGCGCTGGCCGGCAGCGGGACGACACGCGCTTCCCCGGCGTCCGCCTGCCACCACCACAAACCCAGCACCAGCAGGCACAGCACCGCCAGGCCGATCACCACACCGAGGCCGGTATGCTGCAGCTGCAGCGGCCGGGTTTCTACCCTTTTCTTCTCCACCGGGTCGCGTTCCTCGCACAGCTGGTCGAAGGCGAACAACAGCTGTTCCTCGTCCAGTCCCAGCAACTTGCCGTAGGCCTTGACGTAACCGCGGGCGAAGGGCGGGCTGCGCAGGGACTGGTAGTCATCCCGTTCGAGGATCGCCACATAGCCCGGCATCAGGTTGAGGCGATCCGCCGCCTCCCGCTCGGAGATGCCCTGCTCCTCCCTGGCCGCCTTGAGCAGGGTGCCGGGAGTGATGAAAGCGTCTACCTGGCGCGGGGCATCGTCAGTCACTTTGCTTGATCCGCTGGTAAGACTGGTACTCGGCGGAATCCGGGTACATGTTGCTAAGGGCCAGTACATAACTGCCCTCCGCATTCCGATCCCCGGTTTCCCGGGCCAGGCGGATTCCCAGCCACAGACCCCGGGCGGATTGCCTGCGAACCACCGAGCGATAGGTATCGTAGTATTTGCCGGCATTCTCGAGGTCACCCGCGTCGAAGCGGATTTCCGCGACCTCCAACAGGGCAATGCGGTTGGTCCGGTCCATGGACAGGGCGCGCAGGAAAGCCTCCTCTGCGCCCTGTGCGTCGAACAGTTTCTGGCGGCACAGGCCCAGGTTCACGAAGGCCCGCGGCCGGCCCTCGTACAGGGTATCCCGCGACACGACCTCCAATTGCTTCTCCGCTTCCTCATAGCGCTCCTGGGAGTAAAGGAAGGCGGCGTAATTATTGCGGGCCCGGGAAAAATCCTTGTCCAGGCGAATGGCGGTCTTGAAGCTCTCTTCCGCCAGCTCGAATTCCCCGGTGCTCTGGTAAACCAGGGCGAAGGCCTCGTGCACCTCGGCGTTGTTGGGATCGATCTCGTAGGCCAGCTTCAGGTTGCGCTTGGCGTTTTCCCAGTCCCGTTCACCGACATAATTGCGTGCCAGCTCCACCCGTCTCTCCAGTGCTTTTTCCGGAGAAGCCTTCTCGGTGAACACCGTTTCGGTGGTGGTGACGCAGGCCCCCAATAGCAGGACTGAGAACAGCGCGGCGACATGCCTGTATTGTTTACAAATAGAGAAAAACACCCCTTACCCCACTTCAATAACCTGAGTTTCATCGAGGGCCCGATAGCGTTCACTGCGCCGGGTGCGATCCACCACCTGCCCCACCAGCTGGCCGCAGGCAGCGTCGATATCGTCACCCCGGGTCGTCCTCACAGTGACAATATATCCTGCATCGACCAGTACTTGCCAGAAGCGCGAGACTGCATTACCGCTGGGTCGCTGGTAATCCGACTGGGGAAAGGTATTAAAGGGGATCAAATTGATCTTGCAGGGGAAATCCCGCAGCAGTTCGGCCAGTTCCCGTGCGTGTTCCGGCTGGTCGTTGACCCCTGCAATCAGGGTGTACTCCACCGTCACCACCCGCTTGTTGTCACTCTGGGCGTCGATGTAATTGCGGGCACTCTCCAGCAGTACAGCGATCGGGTATTTGCGGTTGATCGGCACCAGTTGATCCCGCAGGGCGTCGTTCGGCGCATGCAGGGATACCGCCAGGGAGGCCTCGCTGACGTCTGCCAGCTGATCCAGCGCCGGCACCACACCAGAGGTGCTGAGGGTCACCCGGCGCTTGGAGATCCCGTAAGCCAGGTCCTCCATCATCAGGTCCATGGCCGCCACCACGTTGTCAAAATTCAGCAGTGGCTCCCCCATGCCCATCATCACCACATTGGTGACAATACGGCCCTTGCCGGACTGGAAGGCGTCGTAGGAGTCGATTGCCAACCACAGCTGGCCGATGATCTCCGCGGCGCTGAGGTCCCGCTGGAAGCCCTGCTTGCCGGTGGAACAGAAACTGCAGTCCAGGCTGCAACCCACCTGTGACGACACACACAGGGTCGCGCGGGAGCCGTCGGGAATCAGTACCGACTCCACCAGGCCACCGCCATCCACCCGGATAGCCCACTTGCGGGTGCCGTCGCTGGAGTCGTGCTGGCTGACGATCTCCGGCGGCCTCACTTCGGCAATGTCCTGCAGTTTCTCCCGCAGGGCCTTGCCCAGGTTGGTCATCTGTCCGATGTCGGTGACCCCGGCGTGGTGTATCCACTTCAGCACCTGTTGCGCACGGAACTTCTTCTCCCCGATCTCCAGGAAGAAATCTTCCATCTGGCGACGGGACAGTCCGAGAAGATTGACTTTGGCCTGTCCTGGGCTGGCGGCGGGGGCGCTCATCAGATATTGCCGGGCGCTCTCGCCTAGCGGTCGCAGATTTCGCTGGCAGCGAAGAAGTAGGCGATCTCACGAGCGGCTGATTCGGGGGAATCGGAGCCGTGCACAGCATTGGCATCGATGGATGATGCGAAGTCGGCACGGATGGTTCCCTCGGCAGCTTCCTGGGGATTGGTGGCCCCCATCAGCTCACGGTTTTTGGCAATAGCAGCCTCGCCTTCCAGAACCTGAACCACCACCGGGCCAGAAGTCATGAACTCGATCAGCGCGGGAAAAAACGGGCGCTCACGGTGTTCAGCGTAGAAACCCCCGGCCACCTCGTCACTCAGGCGCAGCATTTTGGATGCCACGATCTGCAGGCCGTTGGTCTCAAAACGGGAGTAGATCTTGCCGACGATATTCTTGCCTACGGCGTCAGGTTTGATAATGGAAAGGGTGCGTTCTACGGCCATGGGAGGTCTCCAGAATGTGTATTTGCGGAAAGCGCGCAATTATACGGATTTTGGCCGTTTGTTTCACCCTGAAACGGGTCTGAACCGTATATTCTTTTTCTGTTAAATCAGTGGGTTATAAAAGTATTATCGGATTGCCGTAAAAAAATCTGAATCTCGCTTAATTGGGCAGCCCGTTGGGCTGCTGCGTCGCTTTGTACGGGGCATTTTCCCTTGCTACATTCCGGGCACCATGCGGCGCGTGTGGCGCTTTACTTCTTGATGGGCGGGTGTCCGAGGGCAGTCGTTGGACCGGATTCCCGGATGAGAGTACTGCTTTACCGCCTTGGTAGCCGTTACCGGGTGCGGGGGTAGTTGCCTCTAAGACAGAGACATTTCGCACCGGAGCCCCTCCAAGTCCGCAATGAAAAATCCCCCGCACAAATCAACGCGGTGTGCCAACCCAAGGCATTCCCCTTCGATCACTCAATTCTTGGAGTCACTGCGGGATTGGCTACGGAGTGTGCGTCGATTGGTGGGCTGAGGTTTTCGGCTTTCGGACTTGGAGGGGCTCCGGTGCGAAATGTCTTTCTCTTAGTGGCCCACTGAACGTGGACCCCGCGCCGGTTACTACGTGACTCGACGGCACCGTGGGCAATGCCCCTTAATGCCCGATACCGCGTGACCCGCTAGTCCCGTCCATAAAGAAGTAAAGTGCCACGCGCGCCGCATGGTGCCCGTAATGTAGAAAACGCAAACCTCAGCCCATCAAGCGATGCAGCAGCCCAACGGGCTGCCCATGCCCCAACCGGAACCAGCAAAAATTACCTGTGCAGAGCGACGCAGCAACCCAAAGGGCCACCCCAAATAGAAACCAGCGGAAGTTAGTCGAGCTCCTCGATCCAGGCCGCCTGGATAGCCTCGAGGATTTTCTCGCCACAGTGTTTCGGGTCGTCGTCGAAATCCGGCAGGGCAAGGACCCAGTCCCGCAGGTCAACGAAATTGAGCGTCAGGGGATCAACGTCCGGGTGAGCCTCGTAGAGCTCGATAGCGATGTCAGTGATATCAGTCCAGTGCATAACAACCTCCGTCCTAATGTCGTTCCGACACCATGTTGATAGTATAGCGGGGAATTTCCACCACCAGATCCTCGTCATCCACGATCGCCTGGCAACTCAGGCGCGAGTCCGGCTCCA
>JAACFI010000236.1 GCA_009937575.1 Haliea sp. | reverse complement strand
CCGGTGGCGGGGGTCCATGTTTGCCTGGATCTTGAACACAAAGCCACTGAGTTTGGGCTCGTCGGCGGCCACGCCGCGGTCGGTGGTATCGCGGTCCTGGGGGGGAGGTGCCCACTGTACGAAATCGTCCAGCATCTCCCGCACACCGAAGTTACCCAGGGCGGTACCAAAAAATACCGGGCTCAACTTGCCCGCCAGGAAAGGCTCCAACTCGAACTCGTGACTGGCACCTCGCACCAGCTCGATCTCCTCGCAGAAATCCTCGTACTCTTCTCCCAGCAGCGCCCGGGCGGCCTCGCTCTCGAGGCCCTCGATGCGCTCGTCGTCAGGGAGCACTGCCCCCTGCCCCGGGGTGTAACAGTGGATGGTATCGGTATACAGGTTGTAGACGCCCTTGAACTCCTTTCCCATGCCGATAGGCCAGTTGATCGGGGCGCCCTGGATCTGCAGCACCTCCTCGATCTCGTCCAACAGCTCGATGGGGTCGCGGATATCCCGGTCCATCTTGTTGACGAAACTGAAGATGGGCGTGTCCCGCAGGCGGCAGACGTTCATCAGCTTGATGGTGCGATCCTCCACGCCCTTGGCACCGTCGATCACCATCAGGGCCGAGTCCACCGCGGTCAGGGTTCGGTAGGTATCCTCGGAAAAGTCTTCGTGCCCCGGGGTGTCCAGCAGGTTGACCGTGCGCTCCCGGTAGGGGAACTGCATCACCGAGGAGGTCACCGAAATACCCCGCTCCTGCTCCATGCTCATCCAGTCGGAGGTGGCGTGGGGACCTTTCTTACCCTTCACGGTGCCGGCCACCTGGATGGCGTTGCCCAGCAGCAACAGCTTTTCGGTAATGGTGGTCTTGCCCGCATCGGGGTGGGAGATAATTGCAAAGGTCCGGCGCGATGCGATGGCCTTGCCGAGATCTGACATGGGGTGTTCCGCTGAAAAAAGCGCGAATTATACGCGCTTAGGAAATACAGGGACAGTTGCTGCGACATATTGACGCTGCCGGCCGGCCCCCGGGGCCCGTATAATGGGGGGGTGATTTCCACAGACAGTGACAACCCCCGCGCCTACAGTCCATCCCTGGACAACCTGCGCAACCTGCTGATTATCCGCAGCATCGCCCTGTTGGGACAGACCGGTGTGCTGGCCTATGTCCTGTTCGCCAGCCGCACCACCAGCGACCTGTGGGGCGTGACCATCAGCCTGGTGATCCTCGCCGTGCTCACCGCGGCCAGCCTGTGGCGCACCACCCGGCCGTGGCCGGTGGCGGACCGGGAGTTCCTGGCACAGCTGCTGGTAGACGTGTCAGGGTGGACCGCGCTGATGTATTTCAGCGGTGGCGCCAACAATCCGTTCATCTCCTATTACATTGTTCCCCTGGTGATTGCCGCGGCGGTACTGCCCTGGCGGTACACCTGGCTGGTGGCGGGGGCCTCGCTGCTCGCCTACAGCCTGTTGCTGTACTACTACGTGCCCTTTCCCCTGTTCACCCCCCACGCGGCCATGGGACACGGGGATGGCGCCAACGTGCATATCCTCGGCATGTGGTTCAACTTCCTGTTCAGCGCCGGGCTCATCACCTATTTCGTGGTGCGCATGGCGGCTACCCTGCGACTACAGGAGGCGCAGGCGGTGGCCCAGCGAGAGGACCGCCTGCGCAACGACCAGATCATGGCCGTGGCCGGACTCGCTGCCGGTACTGCCCATGAACTGGGCACACCCCTGTCCACCATGACCGTGCTGGTGGACGAGATGCTGCAGGATGAGTCCCTGGGTGAGCAGGCACGGGGGGACTGCCAACTGCTGCGGTCCCAGATCGGCCTGTGCAGGAACACCCTGTCAGAGCTGAGCCGCACAGCGGAACTGAGCTCGGTGCAGCAGACCCGGCCAATGGCCGTGGGTGACTTCGCCCGGGAGACCCTGGAGCGCTGGGCCGTACGCCGCCCCGGAGTGATCCACAGTTTCGAATGCAATCCCGACAGCCCTGTGCTGGAACTCGACCCCACCCTCGGCCAGGCGCTGGAGAACCTGCTCAATAACGCCGCCGACACGGGTACCGAGAAAGTTGCACTCAAGGTGCGCTGGAACGGCGAGGAGGCCAGCATCAGTGTGCGCGACTGGGGCCCCGGAATCCCGGCAGAAATGCTGGAACAGATGGGCAAACCCATTATTCACGCCGACAGGTCGGGCTTGGGCATCGGCCTGATGTTGAGCCAGGCCAGTGTCGAACGCCACGGGGGCCGCATCGAGTTGCGCAACCTGCGCGAGGGCGGCACCCTGGCCACCCTCACCCTGCCCCTCCAGCGACGGCAGGGACGTTCACCGTGACCAGCAGCGAACAGAAAGTCCTGCTGGTCGACGACGATACGGTGTTCACCGAGGTCATGTCCCGGGGATTCGAGCGCCGGGGTTTCACCACCCTGGCCTGCGCCAGCGCAGAGGGGGCCCTGGATTGCTGCCGGGAATTCGCGCCCAGCCATATCGTGCTGGACCTGAACATGCCAGGTACCTCCGGCCTTATCGCCCTGCCCCGGTTGCTGGCGGCCGCCCCCGAGGCCCGCCTGGTGGTGCTCACCGGCTACTCCAGTATCGCCACCGCAGTAGAGGCGACCAAGGCCGGCGCGGTCAATTACCTGTGCAAACCCGCCGGCATCGACGAAATCCTGCAGGCCTTCGAAGGCACCGCCGAGACCCCAGCGGAAGTGCCGGCGGAGCCGATCTCGGTGGAGCGGCTGGAGTGGGAACACATCCAGCGGGTATTGCAGGATAACGACGGCAATATCTCCGCCACTGCCCGGGCATTGGGGATGCACCGACGTACCCTGCAGCGGAAGTTGCAGAAGCGGCCGGTTCGCAAATAGCTATTCCAGGCGCTCCGCAAGGATCGCCAACAACCGCCGTCCGATCGCGTCCATATCCAGCTCGACATCCGGCAGCAACTTCGCCATGGACGTCACCTGCAGCCCCTGGTAACCACAGGGATTGATGCGCTGAAAGGGCTCCAGGTCCATAGCCACGTTCAGTGCGAGTCCGTGGTAACTGCAGCCCCGGCGCACCCGCAGGCCCAGGGAGGCAATCTTGTTACCGTTGACGTAGACCCCCGGGGCATCCGCCCGGGGGGCGGAATCGATGCCGTGCTCCGACAGCAGCTGCACAATACTCTGCTCGATCAGGTCCACCAGCTTGCGTACTCCCATACCGTGTCGGCGGATATCCACCAGCAGGTAGACCACCCACTGGCCCGGGCCGTGATAGGTGACCTGCCCGCCCCGGTCTACCTGGATCACCGGGATATCCCCCGGCGCCAGCACATGCTCGGCCTTGCCCGCCTGCCCCTGGGTGAAGACCCGGGGATGCTGCAGTAGCCAGAGTTCGTCCGGGGTGTCCGCGTCCCGGCTGTCGGTAAAGTCTTTCATCGCCTCCAGGGTGGGGAGGTACTCTACCAGGCCGAGTTCGCGCTGGATCATCAGATGACCATTTGCACCAGGCCGGTGGCCATCAGGTCCTGGTGCAGGGCCTCAAGTTGATCGGGGCCGGTGGCGGTAATGGTAACGGTGACGGACGTAAAAGTGCCCTTGCTGCTGGCCTTTATACTGATGGTCTCCTGGTCGAAACCCGGCGCGTGTCGCTCGAAGACCTCCATGATCACCATCTGGAAGTCGTCCCGGTGGCGCCCCAGCACCTTGATCGGGTAGTCACAGGGGAATTCAATTTTCGGGGGTTCCTGCTCCTGCACGAATAGCGGCTCCCGACTCACTTACTGACGCTGAACAAAGAAGCGATCCACATCAGCAGCATGTCCCACAGGCGGGAAAAGAAACCGCCCGGCTCCACCGCCTGCAGGGCTACTACCGGTCCGTGGTAGACCGTCTCCCCGTCCAGGCTGAGCGTCACCGATCCCACCTCGTCGCCCACCGCCAGCGGGGCCTCAATCTCGTCGTCCACTTCAACGGTGGTCACCAGGTTCTTTTTCTTGCCCCGCGGCAGGGTCAACACGGTGGACTCCAGCACACCCACGGGAACGTAATCCTCCTGTCCCTTCCACACCCGGGGCTTGTCCAGTTCGGTCAAGGCGGCGAACATCTCACTGGTCTCGTAGAACCGGAAGCCGTAGTTCAGCAGGCTGCGGGTCTCGTTCTTGCGCGAGCGGGTACTGCTGGTGCCCATCACCACGGAGATCAGGCGCATGCCGCGACGCTCCGCCGAGGCCACCAGGCAATAACCCGCCGCCTCGGTGTGTCCGGTTTTCAGCCCGTCCACCGTGGGATCCTCCGCCATCAGCGTATTGCGGTTGTACTGGCGGATATCGTTGTAGGTGAACTCGCGCTCCTTGTAGATGGCGTACTGCTCCGGATGGTCCCGGACCATGGCCCCGGCAAGGATCGCCAGGTCCCGCGCGGTGGTCACGTGCTCGGGATGCGGCAACCCGTGGCTGTTGAGGTAATAGGTATCCACCATGCCCAGCTTTTCGGCCTGGGTGTTCATCATTTCCACGAACAC
This sequence comes from Haliea sp., assembly GCA_009937575.1. Lineage (GTDB taxonomy): Bacteria > Pseudomonadota > Gammaproteobacteria > Pseudomonadales > Halieaceae > JAACFI01. The sequence continues at coordinate 2,558 of JAACFI010000236.1, read as the reverse complement.
GGCTTCGCTGCCGGCCAGGTGCTCGGCCACGGCCACAGTGGCGTCGTTGCCGGAAGAAATAATAACGCCCCTCTGGAGATCGGCGATGGACACATCCTTGCCAGGCTCGATCCACATCAGTGACGAGCCCTCGAACAGTGGATTCTGGGACCAGGCGTTCTCGCTGATGGCGACCATGTCGGTTTCCTGGACGTTACCCTCGCCGATCTCGCGGGCCAGGATGTAACTGGTCATCATCTTGGTGAGGCTGGCAGGTGGCAGGGGCATATCGGCGTTGTGCTCTGCCAGCACGGCGCCACTGTTGGCGTCTACCAGCAAATAGGCCTTGGCGGCCACTTGTGGCGGTGAGGGCACAATAGTAGCGGCCTGGGTGCTGACGGCAGTAATAGCGAGGAATAGAACGAGGGCAAATCGAGTCATAGAGAAAAGTAACCGTGGGAATGTATCTGGAAAGCGGGGAATGGTAACCCATGCTTCACTGTAGCGAAAGAAAGAAGGTCAGGGCAAAGGCTGCCCGGACCCATAACCACTATCCAGGAGCTTCTGCTGCACCGTGGCGAGTTCGTCGTTGTCGGCGACCGGACCCACTCGAACCCGGTAGAGGAGATCGTCACCGGACTGGACCCGGCTGACCGAAACCGGGGCGGTAAGGAGGGCCTGCAGTTCACCCTGCAGGCGCAGGGCCGAGGACTCCGAGCCGAAGGCACCCATCTGCAGGTAGCGGTAGCTGCCACTGGTGGTGCCACGGCGATCGTCGACACCGGCGATACTGAGGACCTCCACCTCCACGTTTGCCGTGCCCTTTTCCATGTAACCCAACTTCACTGCCGCCGCATACGACAGGTCTATCAGCCGGTCATCGTGAAAGGGGCCGCGGTCGTTGACGCGGACAGTGATACTGCGGCCGTTATCCAGGTTGGTCACCCGGGCGTAGCAGGGGATTGGCAGGGTCTTGTGGGCGGCACTGGCCTGGTAGAGATCGAAAATCTCGCCGTTTGAGGTCTCGTGACCGTGGAACTTGGTGCCATACCAGGAGGCCGTGCCGCGCTGTTTGTAATGGCGCGCATCCTCCAGAATCTCATAGCGCACCCCGTTGACCGTGTAGGGAGTCTTGTTGCCCACCGCCAGGATCGGGTCCGCCCGCGGTACCGCATCTGCCACGTCGTCCGGGGAAATCGAGCGCACCGGCGCCGTGTCCTGGGCCTGGGGATAGCGTGATTCCGGTGGGGGTGCGGTACAGGCCGCCAGCAGGGCTGCAGCCAGCACGGCGGTTGTCCAGATAAGGCGGCGACTCACTCGCTGACCCGATCCGCCAGGCGTTGACTGAGTTGATACACGCTCATTGCGTACATGGCGCTGTGGTTGTAGCGTGTAATGACGTAGAAATTATGCAGGCCCAGCCAGTACTCGTAACCCTTCTCAAGTTCAAATTTCATCGCCGTGGCCATTTCCTCGGGGTCGACATCCTCCCGCGGCACCACCCCGGCCTCGATAAACTCGCCGACGGTACGCACTGGCTTCAGGTCCTTGCGGGTGCGCACAAATAACTCCGCGGAGGTGTCTTCCGACGCGTCCGCAGCGAATACCACCGGCTCGCCCTGGCGCCAGCCGTGGCGGCTGAAATAGTTGGCCACGCTGCCGATGGCATCCACCGGGTTGTTCCAGATATCGATGACCTCATCGCCGTCGAAATCCACCGCGTAGCTGAGATAGCTGCTGGGCATGAACTGACCGTAACCCATGGCGCCGGCGTAGGACCCCTTCAGTGCCAGGGGATCAAAACCCTGGTCCCGGGTGAGCACCAGGTAGTTCTTCAGCTCCTTGGTGAAAAAAGGCGAGCGTTTGGGGTAGTCGAAAGCCAGGGTCGACAGGGCATCAATCACCCGGTAACTGCCGGTGATTTTCCCGTATAAGGTTTCCACCCCGATGATGGCAACGATGATTTCCCTCGGCACGCCATAGGTCTGCTCGGCCCGCGCCAGGGTCTCCCGGTGCTCAGCCAGAAACTCGAGGCCCTTCTGCTCGCGCTTTTTAGTCAGGAAAATCTTCCGGTACTCGTACCAGGGTTTGGTTTTTTCCGCCGGCCGGGCGATGGCCTCGAGGATACTCTCCTGTCGCTCGGCACTGGCGAATACCCGCTCCAGCGAGGCCCGGTCGAACCCCTCCTCCTTGACCAGTTCGTCCACCAGCGCCTGGGCAGCGGGGTTGGATTCGTAAGTATCCGCGGCGCAGGACAGGGTGGCCCACAGACAGGAGCAGAGAAGGATGAATTTAAGGCGTACCGGCATAAACTGTGACTCGTTGTTGTTAGAAAAATGAATAACGCCCCGCTGGCCTGCTCACCTGGCCACCATGGGTTTTTCTGTGCTGACAGCCATGAGAATACCGAAACCCGCCATCAGCGTGACCACCGAAGTGCCCCCGGCGCTCACCAGGGGCAGGGGCACACCCACCACCGGCAGCAGGCCCGCGACCATTCCCATGTTAACAAAGATGTATACGAAAAACGTCAGTGTGATGCTGCCGGCCATCATGCGACCGAAACTTGTCTGGGCCTG
>JAACFI010000235.1 GCA_009937575.1 Haliea sp. | reverse complement strand
ACCGAGGCCCGTCCCGGTGACTGTATCGTGATTGCCGGCAAGGGGCACGAGGATTACCAGATCGTGGAGGGTCAGCGCCTGTATTTCAGTGACGTGGAACAGGCACTCGCTGCCCTGGCGGGGAGGGCAGGCCAGTGATGCGCCCGCTCTCACTGTCCGAGTTGACGACGCCATTGCGGGGGACCTTGTGCGGGGTCGACGCCCAATTCTCGCGGGTGTCCACCGACAGTCGCAGCCTGCGTCCGGGTGAGCTGTTCGTGGCCCTGCAGGGCGAGAGCTTCGACGGTCACAATTACCTTTCACAAGTAGCGCAGGCCGGGGCGGCAGCGGCACTGGTCAGTCGCCAACAGCCTCTCGAGCTGCCCCAGTTGCTGGTAGAAGACACCCTGCTCGGCCTGGGTCGACTGGGCGCCTACAACCGCCAGCTGTACAGCGGGCCGTTGGTGGCTATCACCGGCAGCAGCGGTAAGACCACGGTAAAGAACATGGTGCACGCGGTGCTCTCTGAGCGCGGTAACACCCTGGCCACCGAGGGTAATTTCAATAATGAGGTGGGTGTTCCCCTGACCCTGCTGCGGCTGGAGCCGTCGGTGGAGTTCGCGGTGGTGGAGATGGGCGCGGCAAAGGCGGGGGATATCAATTGGCTGTGCGAGCTGGGCAGACCCTCGGTGGCGCTACTGCTCAACGCCATGCCCGCCCACCTGCAGGGATTCGGTTCGGTGGACGATGTGGCGGCCGCCAAGGGAGAGATCTTTGACGGCCTGGAGGCGGGGGATTGCGCGGTGATCAATGCCGACCAGCCCTGGGCGCCCCAGTGGCGACGTCGCGCCGGCGAGGCCACCGTGCTGGATTTCGGACTGCAGCAGACCGCTGCCATCACTGCCACCGCTATCCAGCCCCGGGGGCTGGAAGGGATCAGTTTTATCGCCTCGACCCCGGCGGGTGAGTTGCCGGTGCGCCTGGCACTACCGGGCGTACACAACGTCGCCAACGCACTGGCGGCGATTGCAGTGGGATTGGCCTGCGAGCTGAGCCTGGCACAGATCTGCCAGGGCCTGGAATCAGTACGCCCGGTACAGGGTCGCCTGTTGGCATTGCGGTCTACAGGCGGGGCTACGGTCATCGACGACTGCTACAACGCCAATCCGGGTTCGGTGCGGGCGGCGCTGGATCTGCTGGCCGCCTGCGAGGGGCGCCGCACCCTGATCCTCGGTGCGATGAAGGAATTGGGCCCCGAAAGCGCGGCCCTGCACCGGGAGGTGGGAGAGTACGCGCGCGAGGCGGGGATCGACCAGCTTTGGGGCGTGGGTGAAGAAACGGCCGACACCGTGCAGGGCTTCGGCGAGGGCGGGCGGCACTTTGCCGATCGCGAGGCACTGTTGGCAGTCGCCGGCGGCGAACTGGGCGAGGGGGACAGTGTGCTGGTGAAAGGATCCCGCAGCGCCGGGATGGAACGGGTGCTGCACGCACTGGTAGGCGACCCTGTGAGCGGGGAGGACTGAGCATGCTGCTGTTCCTGACCGAGTATTTAAGCAGGTACGAAAGTGCGTTCCAGGTTTTCGGGTACCTGACCCTGCGGGGTATTCTCGCCGCGGGCACTGCCCTGGCCATCTCGCTGCTGGTAGGTCCCGCCATGATCCGGCGCCTGAATTTCCACCAGGTGGGCCAGGCGGTGCGCGACGACGGTCCCCAGAGCCACCTCAGTAAGTCGGGTACCCCGACCATGGGCGGGGCGCTGATTCTGGTCGCCATAGCTGTGGCCTCACTGCTGTGGGGTGACCTGCGCAATCCCTACCTGTGGATCGCCCTGTTGGTGACCGCCGTATTCGGCGCAGTGGGCTGGGTGGACGACTACCGCAAGGTGGTGGAAAAAGACTCCCGCGGACTACCGGCACGCTGGAAGTATTTCTGGCAGTCGGTGGCGGGTCTGTCAGCGGCACTGTACCTGTATCTGGCGTTCGACACGCCGGTCACCACGGAACTTTACGTGCCGTTTTTCAAGGATTTCGCCTGGGCTATGGGGCCGTTGTTCATCGTGCTGGCCTATTTCGTGATTGTCGGTGCCAGCAATGCGGTCAATCTCACCGACGGGCTCGACGGCCTGGCGATCCTGCCCACGGTACTGGTCGGGACTGCCCTTGGCATTATCGCTTACCTGACCGGCCACGTGGATTTCGCCAGTTACCTGCACATCCCCTACGTGGCAGGAAGCGGGGAGCTGGCGGTGTTCTGTGGATCCATCGCCGGCGCGGGCCTGGGTTTCCTGTGGTTCAACACCTACCCGGCCCAGGTGTTCATGGGGGATGTAGGCGCACTGGCCCTGGGGGCGGCCCTTGGCACGGTGGCGGTCATTACCCGCCACGAGATCGTGTTCTTCATCATGGGAGGTATCTTCGTGCTGGAGACCGTGTCGGTGATCCTGCAGGTGGCGTCTTTCAAACTGACCGGCAAGCGTATTTTCCGCATGGCGCCGATTCACCATCACTACGAGTTGAAGGGCTGGCCCGAGCCCCGGGTGATCGTGCGCTTCTGGATTATTACCGTGATGCTGGTCCTGTTCGGGCTGGCGACCCTGAAGTTACGTTAGGTGAATAGAGAGTGGCATTGGCAGTGACGCAGGATGTAATAGCAAGCAGTGAGCACCGGGTCGTGGTTGGCCTGGGTGTCACTGGTCTGTCCTGTGCCCGCTACCTGCACCGGCGGGGCATACCATTTTCTGTGGTGGATACGAGGCGGGAACCCCCCGGCCTGGTCGCGCTGCGCGGGGAAATGCCCGAGGTGAAAATTTACACCGGGGTCTATCCGCTGTCGCTGGTAGAAAACGCCAGTGAGCTTATCGTCAGCCCCGGCGTGGCGATGGACGATCCCCTGGTGCACCACGCCCGGGAGGCGGATGTAGCGGTGGTGGGCGATGTGGACCTGTTCATGCGCGAGGCCGCGGCACCGGTGATCGGGATTACCGGCTCCAACGCCAAGTCCACGGTGACCGAACTGGTGGGGCAGATGGCTAAGGCGTCGCGACTGGATGTCGGTGTCGGTGGCAACCTGGGCACACCTGCACTGGATCTGCTGGCCGATTCACGGCAGCTGTACGTGCTGGAGTTATCCAGCTTCCAGTTGGAGAGGGCCGGCACACTGGGTCTGGAAGTGGCCACTGTACTCAATATCAGTGCCGACCATCTGGACCGCCACGGCAATATGCCCGCCTATCACCAGGCCAAACACCGGATTTTTCGCGGCTGCCGCAAGGCAGTGGTCCACCGGGATGATCCCCTGACCATTCCCCTGGTCGGTGCGGAGGTCGACGTGCTCAGCTGGCGATTGGGGGAGCCGGAACTGCATGGTTTCGGCCTGCGTGTGATTGACGGCCGGGAATGGTTGTGCCGCGCTTTTGAAGCACTGCTGCCGGTGGACGCGATGGGCATTGTGGGCCGTCACAATGTTGCCAATGCCCTGGCCGCCCTCGCCCTGGGAGCGAGTGTGGGGCTGGACGAGCAGGCCATGCTCGCCACCCTGCGCAACTTTGCCGGGCTGCCCCACCGCTGCCAGCTGGTGGCGGAAATCGGGGGTGTGCGCTATGTGGACGACTCCAAGGGAACCAATATCGGCGCCACCGAGGCGGCCCTGGCGGGGCTGGGCGCAGAGCGGAATCTTATCCTGATTGCCGGCGGCCAGGCCAAGGGAGCAGACTTCAGGCTCCTGCGGGAAACTGTCGCCCGCTACTGCAAACTGTTGGTATTGATCGGCGAGGACGCCGACCAGCTGGAGCAGGCCCTGGGGGACTGCGCGCCGGTGACCAGGGCATCGGGTATGGAGCGGGCGGTGCAGGCAGCCGCCGCGGAGGCGCAGCCCGGGGAGACCGTGCTGCTGTCACCGGCCTGCGCCAGTTTCGATATGTTCAGTGGCTATGTGGCCCGGGGGGAGGCTTTCCGCGATGCGGTGGCAGCACTGGGCGGGGGTGGGCATGGCTAGGTCGCAAAACACCCAGGTCGCGTTCCTGCCGGATACTCCCCTGTCACTGCTGGGGGTGGCCCTGTTACTGGTGGGCCTGGTGGCGATCAGTTCCGCCTCGATAGAGTACGCAGACTGGCACTACCAGAATCCCTGGTTCCATACCCAGCGGCATATGATCTACCTGTTGCTGGCGCTGTTCGGTGCAGCCCTGGTCTACCGGGTCCCCACCCGATTCTGGCTGGATACCGGCTGGGTGTGGTTGTTTGTAGCGCTGGCATTGCTGATCCTGGTGCTGATCCCGGGTATCGGCAAGGAAGTCAACGGCAGCCAGCGCTGGCTGCCCCTGGGTCCGTTCACCCTGCAGCCCTCGGAGTTTGCCAAGCTGGCCATGGTGGTTTACCTGGCCGGTTACATGGTGCGCCGGGAGCACGAAGTGCGCCACCAGTGGCAGGGCTTTCTCAAGCCCATGGCGGTGCTGTTTGCCGCCACCCTGTTGTTGATGATCGAACCGGATTTCGGTGCCACGGTGATCGTGGTGGCCACGGCCTTCGGCATGCTGTTCCTGGCCGGGGTCAAGCTCGGGCACTTCCTGCTGGTGTTGCTCGGGGCGTTGGGCGCCATGCTGGTGCTGGTGGTCAGTGAGCCCTACCGGGTCAAGCGACTGACGGCCTACACAGACCCCTGGGCAGACCCCTACAACACCGGCTTCCAGCTGACCCAGTCGCTGATTGCTTTCGGCCGCGGCGAGTGGTTGGGCGTGGGACTGGGCAACAGCGTGCAGAAACTGTTTTACCTGCCGGAAGCGCATACCGACTTCGTGTTTTCAATCTGGGCCGAGGAAATGGGCTTCATCGGCGCCATGGCGGTGGTCGCCCTGTACGTGGCGCTGATCGGCCGCATCCTGTGGGTGGGTCGACAGGCGGTGGCGGCGGGCAACGATTTCGGCGCCTATGTCTGTTACGGGGTGGCCCTGGTGTTCTCCGGCCAGGCTTTCGTCAACATGGGGGTCAGTTCGGGCCTGCTGCCCACCAAGGGGTTGACCCTGCCTTTTGTCAGCTACGGCGGGACCAGCCTGATCGTGTGTTGCGCCATGCTGGCGCTGGTGCTGAGGGTCGACCGGGATACCCGCGCATCCGGGAGGCGCCGATGATGACTGCACAGGCGCCACTGGTGCTGGTAATGGCGGGGGGCACCGGCGGTCACGTCTACCCGGCCCTTGCAGTGGCGCGGGAACTGCTGGACCGCGGTTACCGCGTGGAGTGGGTCGGTACCGCACGCGGGCTGGAGCACCGGGTGGTGCCGGCCGCAGGCATCACCTTGCACTGCCTGACCGTGCGCGGGGTGCGCGGCAAGAACCCCCTGCACAAATTGCTGGGTGTGATGTTTCTCCTGCTGGCTTCGCTGCAGGCGCTGTGGCTGGTAATGCGGCTGTCACCGGGCTGCGTGGTGGGCATGGGCGGCTACGCTGCCGGCCCTGCCGGTGTGGCGGCCTGGCTGCTGCGCAGGCCCCTGTTGATCCACGAGCAGAACGCGGTGGCGGGCACTACCAATCGCATGCTCGCCCCGCTGGCAAGCCTGATCGTGGCCGGTTTCCCCGGCGCTTTCCGTGAGAATGTGAGCTGTGAAGTGCTGGGCAATCCCATTCGCCGGGAACTGGTAGCGGCGGGAGCCGACCGGGTATATGACTACCGCGGGCAGCGCCCCCTTCGCCTGCTGATAGTGGGTGGCAGCCTGGGCGCGCTGCCGATTAACGAAGTGGTACCCGGTGCGGTACGGCACTTGATACAGCAGGAGCAGGCGCCACTGGAAGTCTGGCACCAGGCGGGTGATGCCCACGCGGAGATAGTGCGGGAGAGTTACGCCGGACTGATCGACAGCGGTGTCACAGTCGCACCCTTCATCGAGGACATGGCCGCGGCCTACGCCTGGGCCGACCTGGTGCTGTGCCGTGCGGGTGCCCTGACGGTATCCGAACTGGCGGTCATGGGCTGCCCTGCCATCCTGGTGCCCCTGCCCCAGGCGATCGACGACCACCAGACTGCCAACGCCCGTTCCCTTACCGACCGGGGCGGCGCCATCCTGCTGCGCCAGGGCGATATGAATACGGAGTCGCTGGTTGGAGCGCTGCTCGGCTACCTGGCTCATCCCCAGCGCCTGTCTGCGATGGCTGAAGCTGCCCGGGCGGTGGCGACACCGGGCGCGGCGCAGCAGGTCGGTGACCGCGTGGAGGGCCTGATCAATGGTTGACGCGAGGAATACCTACACCGTCCCGGAGATGCGCCGGGTGCGTCGCATCCACATGATCGGCGTGGGAGGCACGGGTATGAGTGGCATTGCCGAGGTGCTGGTCAACCTGGGCTACGAGGTTGCCGGCTCCGATCTGCGCGCCAGCGCCGTAACCCGGCGCCTGCAGGACCGGGGCATCGAGGTGTTTATCGGCCACGCGGCACAGAACATCGGCAATGCCGACGTGGTGGTCAGCTCAAGCGCGGTGGACGAACAGAACCCGGAGGTGATTGCAGCCAGGGATGCCAGGGTACCGGTAGTACCGCGGGCAGAAATGCTGGCGGAACTGATGCGTTACCGCCACGGTATCGCGGTGGCCGGCACCCACGGGAAAACCACCACCACCAGCCTGATCGCCGCGATATTCGGCGCCGCTGGCCTCGATCCCACCTTTGTCATCGGCGGGTTGGTAAACAGCGTCGGCAGCAATGCACAGCTGGGAGCCAGCCGCTTCCTGATCGCCGAGGCGGACGAGAGCGACGCCTCCTTCCTGCATCTGCAGCCCATGGTCACCGTGATCACCAATATCGAGGCGGACCACATGGAAACCTACGGTGGTGATTTCACCGTACTGCGCCGGACCTTCCTGGAATTCCTTCACAACCTGCCCTTCTACGGCGTTGCAGTGTTGTGTATCGACGACCCGGTAATACGCGAACTTTTACCCGAGGTCAGCCGGCAGGTGATCACCTACGGCTTTGCCGAGGACGCCGACTACCGGATCACCGACCTCGAGGCCAGGGGCCTGAGCACGCGTTTTACGGTGCTGCGGCCCGGTGGCGCGGTGCCCCTGCCGGTGACCCTGAATATGCCCGGCTCTCACAACGTGT
>JAACFI010000234.1 GCA_009937575.1 Haliea sp. | reverse complement strand
TGAATTCCCCTAACGGGATGTCGGAGAAACTGGACCAGTGCCGGCTCAGGTAGTGGTCGAAGCTGATATCGATGAGGATGCCAGCGTAGCGCCTGAGTCTTTCCGGGAACTGGCGCCGCAGTTGTTCCAGCACCGGGTGCCGGTCGGTATAGGCGTCGATCGCCCGGTGCAGGCGCACGCCGCGCTCTATTGCCGCCGGCAGGTCGCCGCGCAGGGGACCCTTGTAATAGTCCCCCTCCAGTCCGCCTGCCACCAGTCCCGCGTCGGGCCAGGCCAGGTGGAAGTGGGCCAGGAAATTCATTAGCCCGCCTGCAGCGCCTCGTACTGGGAGAAGAAATTATTCAGGTACTGCTGGAAGCTGATGTCGTCCCCTTCCTCGATATCCCGCTGGGCCTGCAGTGACCGCGCCGATTCCCGCTCGAATTCAGCGGCCGTCTCTGCCGGCAGCGGGCTCTCAGCGAAATACGCCGCCCACTCCTGGCTGTAGCCCATGGCCACGTGGAAAAAAGGCAGGTCCCGCTCACGCATTTCGCGCAGGATGCGCGCGGAGGGCGTCTTCTCCGGGTCATCCACCTTGGCCTGCTGGTCGGCCAGGGCGGCGATATAGTCCTGGCTTGCGTGGGCGGCATCCAGCAGCTGCGCAACGTCACCCATTTCATCCAGCAGCTGTCCGGCCCAGTCGGCGAGACCTTTCTCACCGCCGTCATCGCGCAGGCGCAATCCCGGCTCGCGGCCGCGGTTGACCACCGCTTCCAGGTTTGCGGCCTGGTGCTGCTGTTCCTCGTCGTCGCAAGGTGGACTGTCCTGCAGCAGGCAGTGCAGCAGAAAGGTATCGAGGAAGCGGATTTGCTGCCCGTCCAGGCCCAGTGGATGGAAGGGGCTGACGTCCACGCAGCGCACCTCGATGTACTCGATGCCTCCCCTCTCCAGGGCGTTCAGGGGTGTCTCGCCGGAATCGGTGACCCGCTTGGGGCGGATCGGGCTATAGAACTCGTTTTCTATCTGCAGCAGGCTGTCGTTGAGCTGTTGGTAGTCGCCGTTTTCTCCGCTCGGGATGTCCCGATAGCCCGCGTGCGGTTGCAGGATGGCCTGGTGCAAGGTTTCCACGTAATTGTCCAGGGAGTTGTAGCAAATATTGAGATTTTTCTGGGCGTTGCTGTTGTAACCCAGGTCACCCATGCGCAGGGAAGTGCCGTGGGGCATGTAAAGGCTGCGGCCCTGCTGGTCGAATGGTTGCAGCCCGTGGTGGTCGCGCCCCTTGAGAAAACTGGCGCAGACTGCCGGTGACGCACCGAACAGGTAGATCAGCAGCCAGGAATAGCGTTTGAAATTGCGTATCAGGCCCAGGTAGTGCTCGCTGATATAGTGTTTCAGTTTTCCCGGCCTGCCGTCCTCCTCCCAGGCCTTCTCCCACCAGGCGTGGGGCATGGAAAAGTTGTAGTGGATACCGGCGATGGTCTGCATCAGGCGCCCGTAGCGGTGTCCCAGCCCATAGCGGTAAACGGTTTTCATCCGCGCCACGTGGGAGCTGCCATAGCGGGCCACCGGGATGCCTTCGTCGCCGGGAACGATACAGGGCATGCTGGCAGACCAGAGAATCTCGTCGCCTATCTGCCCGTACACGAAGCGGTGGATGTTATCCAGGGTCAGCAGGCTCTGCTCGATATCGGTATTCACCGGGGTGATGAACTCCAGCAGTGCTTCCGAGTAATCGGTGGTGATGGAGCTGTGGGTGAGGGCCGAGCCCAGCCCCACCGGGTGGGGAGTCTGCGACAGTTTGCCGTCAGGGGTGATTCGCAGACTTTCCTTTTCGATGCCTCGCTGGATGTTTTTCAGTAATGCCAGGGATTCGGGCGTTGCCACTGCCTGCCACTGCTTCTGAAAATGGGATGACAAGAGAACTCCTTATGCTGGGCAGGCAGGGGATCCCGCCGATTTACCGCTGCGGGTTGGCCATCTGCAATCCGGCACCAAGTGTATATGCCGGGGACCGGCGAGTACAGTCGTGAAAGCTGCCCGGTACAGGGGTGGTGGGTCGCTGGATCAGGCGATCCGGTCCAGTGTTTTCTGCAGCAGCTGACAGGCGAAATTGCCCTGTACTTCTCCCTCCTGCCCGGTAGCCAGCATGATCCTGGACAGGATCAGCCCGTAGCGCATGCCGGCGAACACCAGGTAGTAGTCATAGTCCCCGGCGGAGAAACCGCTGGCCTGTTCCCAGCGGGTGACCGTGTCCTCGTAGGAGGGCAGCCCGGCCAGTCGCGGCATGCCAAGGCCTTCGGCAAAGGTCGAATCCATGTAATTGAACCAGGCCAGATCCTGTACCGGGTTGCCCAGTACCGCCATTTCCCAATCCAGCACGGCGGCAACACCGTCCAGGCTTTCCCGGAAAATAATATTGCCAAGGCGCGAGTCCCCCCAGCACAGCACCGTGGGTTCATTCGCAGGCTGGTTGGCCGTGAGCCAGTCCAGGGCGGATTTGCCTATTTCGTGCTCCTGCCCCTCCATGGCCCAATCCATATATCCCCACCAGTAGTCCAGTTGCTGCTGCAGCGGTGTTTTACCGTCTTCGTGGAGCTTTTCGAAGCCCAGGGTGCGGTAGTCCAGCCGGTGGAAACGGGCCATGGTGTCTAGCGCCGCCTCCCACATTGCCGCGCGCTGCGGCTCACTGGTCTCGTGCACCATCCAGCCGTCCATGTTGTAGGGGGGCATGTCCGTGGGAATGCGCCCAGCGGTGTGTTTCATGATGTAGAACTGGACCCCCAGCAGGGATTTATCCGTTTCAAGCCCGCGTAGCTCCGGGACCGGGATGTCACTGTGACGTCCCACACTGTCCATTACCTCGTATTGCAGGCTCAGGTCATAGGCCGGAAACACCGGGCGCTCGATCTCCGGCTGCAGGCGACCGACGCAGGCTTCCCTGAACGATTGGCCATTCTCCTCCCACTCGATATCGAACAGCAGGGTCACGTTGGACATACCGGTCGCTTCCGGGATATTGAGCTCGGGAATACGGATTCTGTGTCCGCTGTGTGCCGACATCCAGTTTTCGAGTTTGCTGCGGGTGCCGTCGATGTCTTCCAGTAGTGGGGTCGGGCGTTCGTTGTCCATCATGGTGTTTCCGGTATTTGGCTATACACATGTATAGTATATGCCCGCGCCAGTTGCGCTGTCACTTCAGGGTAGTTTAGCGTGGAAAACCGCCAGGCTTTTGATATTTGCTAATCGGTTGGCACGCTTCGAAAGATCCGGTGGCTATAATGGTGGCAATCCCGAAGCATCCCCCTGTGGAGATTTAACATGAAGAACGTCCTGGGCCTGGGACTGGTAATCGGTTGCACCGCGGTGCTGGTGTGGTGGTGGCAGGCCCAACCGCGACAGCTGGAGGAGCAGCGCGAGCGACCGCCGGTACCCGTGCGGGTGGTCGAGGCGCAGATCCGGGAATTCCAGGACCAGGCCTCTGCACTGGGTACGCTCAGGGCCTGGGAATCGGTCACCATCACCTCCAGTGTTTCCCAGATCGTCACCTCGATAGGCTTCGAGGATGGCCAACAGGTGCAAAAGGGTGATGTGCTGGCCCTGCTCAAGCAGGACGCGGAGCAGGCCACCCTGCGGGAGTTGCAGGCCTCACTACAGGACGCCAAACGGGAGGTGCGTCGACTCGAGAACCTGGCCAGGCAGAACCAGGTCGCCCAGACCGACCTGGACAAGGCGCGCACCCAGGCGGATGTCACCGGCCATAAAATAGAGGCCGTGGAGGCGCGCATCGCCGACCGCACTATCGTGGCACCCTTCTCGGGAGTGCTGGGCCTGCGCAAGGTCAGCGAAGGCGCCCTGCTGACCCCGGGGCAGGAAATGACGACCCTGGATGATATCAGCCGAATGCGGCTGGATTTCACCCTGCCCGCCACGCTGCTGGCCTTTATCGCACCCGGGCAGGCGGTGGAGGCGAGCACTCCCGCCTTCCGGCAGGTATTCGAGGGAGAGATCAGCGCCGTGGACTCGCGAATCGACCCGGTGGCCCGCTCCATTCGCGCCCGGGCTGCCATCGATAACCCGGAGCAGCTGCTGCGTCCCGGGCTGTTGATGGAGGTGGTGGTGCGTGGTCCCTCGCGAAACACCCTGCTGTTGCCGGAGGAGTGCCTGCAGTCGCGCTCCACCCAGCACTACGTGTGGCGGGTCAGTGACGGCCAGGCCAGGCGCACGCCGGTGTCTATCGGCGCCCGCATCCCGGGCTGGGTCGAAATCCTCGATGGCCTGCCGGAGGGGGCACGGGTGGTGCGTGATGGTGTTGGCCGCCTCTCCGGTGAGGCCGTGCCGGTTACCCTGGTGGATTCCTGACCCGTGCTGCTGTCCGATATTTCGGTCAAGCGACCGGTCCTGGCGATTGTCTGCAGTGCGCTGCTGATTGCCTTCGGCATATTGTCCTTTGACCGCCTGCCCCTGCGGGAATACCCGGACATCGATCCGCCCATACTCAATGTGGTGACCACCTACACGGGCGCCTCTGCGGCGGTGGTGGAGAACAAAGTGACGGAGTTGATCGAGGACCGGCTGGCCGGGCTGCAGGGAATCAAGACCATGACATCCCGCAGCCAGGACGGGCGCTCCCAGATTACCCTGGAATTCGAACTCGACCGGGATATCGACAATGCTGCCAATGATGTGCGCGACCGGGTATCCCGTATCCTGGGAAGCCTGCCCGAGGAGGCCGACCCGCCGGAGGTACGCAAGAGCGACAGCGATGAACAGGTGATCTTCTGGTTGCACCTGGCTGCTGCCGGTATGGACGCGCTGGAGTTGACCGACTATGTACGCCGTTACCTGGAAGACCGGTTCTCGGTGCTGGACGGGGTGGCTCGAATACGCATTACCGGCGCCCAGGTCTACTCCATGCGCGTGTGGCTGGACCGCAATGCGCTGGTGGCCCGGGAGCTGACCGTGGCCGACGTGGAGTCGGCAATCCGCGTCCAGAACATCGAATTGCCCGCGGGCACCCTGAAGTCCCTGGAGAGGGATTTTATTGTACGGATCGAACGCAGCTACACGTCGCCCGAGGATTTCCGCCAGATGGTGGTGCGGAGGGGTGAGGACGGCCACCTGACCCGGCTGGGAGATGTCGCCCGGGTGGAACTGGCCAGCGCCGAGCACCGCAGCCTGTTTCGGGGCAACGGCGAATCCATGGTGGGCCTGGGCGTCGTCAAGCAAAGCACCGCCAATGCCGTTTCGGTAAGCCGGCTGGTACGTGCGGAGACGGAGCGCATCAACCGTCAGTTGCCCGACGGTATGCGGATGATTGCCAGTTTCGACAACACCCAGTTCGTAGAGGCCGCTATCGAAGAGGTTTACCGCACCCTGATTATCGCGGCCTGCCTGGTGGTGCTGGTGATCTTCCTGTTCCTGGGGGATCCCCGCAGCCTGCTGGTGCCTGCGCTGACGGTGCCGATCTCACTGGTCAGTGCCTTCACCGGCCTGCTGTTCATGGGATACAGCATCAATCTCCTGACCCTGCTGGCACTGGTATTGGCAATCGGCCTGGTGGTGGATGACGGCATCGTGGTGCTGGAGAATATCCACCGGCGATTGCTGGCGGGGGAGAGCCCACTGATGGCCTCCTATCTGGGGGCGCGGCAGGTGGGCTTCGCGGTGATCGCCACCACCGCGGTACTGGTGGCGGTATTCGTACCGATCACCTTCCTGGAGGGCAACGTCGGCCGCCTGTTTCGCGAGTTCGCCGTGACCATGGCGATCGCGGTGATTTTTTCCAGTTTTGTTGCACTCAGCCTGGCGCCGGTGATCTGCAGCAAGATGTTGAGCGCCGAACAGGTTTCCAACCGTCTCGCCGATCGGGTGGAGAGTCTCAGCGGAAAAACGGAGCGTGGGTATCGAAAGGCGCTGGCGCTGTTGCTGCGCCAGCCCTGGCTGACCCTGCTGGTGTTGTTTCTCAGCCTTACCGGCAGTGCGCTGCTGTTCCTGGAAGTCCCGGCGGAGTATGCGCCCCAGGAGGACAGGGGTGCGTTATTCATGCGCATCAGCACACCCGAGGGCTCCTCCTTCGAATACACGGTGAAACAGGTGCAGGAGGTGGAGCGACGCCTGATGCCCCTGGTAGACAGCGGCGATATCCGGCGCCTGTTGATCCGCGCGCCATCGTCCTCGGGGGGAGATGCCTTCAATGAGGCCTTTGCCATTATGGTCCTGTCGGACTGGGACAGCGGGCGCCGCTCCACCCGCGAGGTGCGGGCGGACGCCATGGAGCGGGTGGCAGATTTCGCCGGCGGTCGGGTATTCATCGGCGGGCCGCGGTCGCTGGGCGGGCGCAGCCAGGACCCGGTACAGTTCGTGGTTGGGGGCAACAGTTACGAGGAACTCATGGAGTGGCAGGATCTGCTGCGCGAAAAGATGGGTGAAAACCCGGGTTTGCAGGGCATCGATACCGACCTGCGCCCCACCAAGCCGCAACTGCGGGTGTCTATCGATCGCAACCGGGCGGGCGACCTCGGGGTCAGCCTGCTGGATATCAGCCGCACCCTGGAAACCCTGCTGGGCTCCCGGCGGGTGACGACCTTCATCATGGGGGGGCGCGAATACGATGTCATCGTGGAGGGGGAACGGGACAGCCAGCGAACCCTGGGGGATATCAATGACATCTACGTACGCTCATCCAGCAGTGGAGCCCTGATACCGCTGGCCAACCTGGTCAGCCTGCGGGAGCAGGCGGACGCGGGCAGCCTCAACCGCTACAACCGGGTGCGTGCCCTGACCATCTCTGCGGACCTGGCGGACGGCTACTCCCTGGGGCAGGCCCTGGCGTACATGGAGGAACTGGTGCGCACAGAACTGCCGGCCCACGCGAGTATTGATTACAAGGGCGAGTCACTTGAATACACGGACGCGGGACGCTCAGTGATTTTTACCTTCCTGCTCGCGCTGCTGGTGGTCTACCTGGTGATGGCCGCCCAGTTCGAGTCCTTCGTGCATCCACTGGTTATCCTGTTCACCGTGCCCCTGGCGCTGATCGGTGGGCTGGGCGGCCTGTTGTTGTTCGACCAGACACTGAATATCTACAGCCAGGTGGGCCTGATCATGCTGGTGGGCCTGG
>JAACFI010000233.1 GCA_009937575.1 Haliea sp. | reverse complement strand
ACCCTACGGGTACTCCGATCCAGGGTAGGGTGCGCACCGCGCAGAGCCTGCCCCGCTTTATCGGGTACCATTTTCCGGCCCCACCGGGCCTCTATGTCACAAACCCTCCAAAAACCCAACCAGCAACCGATTCAAGGCCTCCGGCGCCTCCTGCTGGATAAAGTGCCCGGCGCCGGGCAGTAACTCCAGGCCCCGCAGGTCTTTTACCTTCGCCCGCATCCCCTCAAAGGCCGCTTCCCCCGCCAGTTCGGTTACCGGATCCGCCGCGCCGCCGACAAACAACGCCGGCACCGGCACCTCCGCGTGCGCGCTGTCCCGGTAAAGACGCCAGTTGCGGTCCATGGCCCGGTAGGAATTGATGCCACCGATAAACGCAAGATCCGACCCGGCACACAGGTACTCCTGCACGTAGTAATCGAAATCCTCCGCCGACAGCCAGGGCCAGGGCGGGTCCGAGGGGGGCTCCGCCAGCACGTCCAGGTAACGGGTACCCTCCATCGGGAAGTCGATCCAGTCCAGCAGGCTGCCCTCGCCACACAGGGCCCAGAACAGGCGCTTGAGAAACTCCCGCTCATGCCCCGCCGTGTGAGCCTCAGCCACGCCCACGGCCTGGTAGTAGTGCATGTGGAAAAAATGGTTTTCCGCGATCTCCGCAAACAACCCAGAGGGTAGGCTGTCGCTACCCCCTGCCATTTCCATATCGTAGGGCACGCAAAGTGATGCAATTCCCCGGATGCGATCGGCATGGTGTATGCCCATATGCCAGGCCAGGTTGGCGCCGAAATCGTGGCCAAACAGCACCGCCTCGTCCTCACCAAAGTGGTCGAGGACCGCCAGCACATCAGCGCTGGTTTTATCGAAACCGTACTCGTCGCTGTCCAGGGGCCGGGAACTGCGACCGTAGCCGCGCATGTCCAGGGCTACCGCCCGGTAACCGGCTGCAGCGAGTGCGGGTATCTGGTGGCGCCAGCTGTACCACAGGCCGGGATAGCCGTGGCACAGGACCACCAGCGGACCCTCGCCCTGCTGCGCCAGGTGCAGGTCGATGCCGGCGACGCGAAGCTGGCTGTGTCTGAGGGTCATCCAGCCGGCGCCTGCCTAGAGGGCCACCTCCGCCAGGTCGCCCTTCTTCTCCAGCCAGGCCTTGCGATCGGAGGCGCGCTTCTTTGCCAGCAGCATGTCCAGCATTTTATTGGTGCCGTCACCGGCATCCAGCACCAGCCGCACCAATCGGCGGGTATCAGGGTCCATGGTGGTCTCGCGCAACTGTAAGGGATTCATCTCACCCAGGCCCTTGAAACGCTGGACGTTGACCTTGCCCTTTTTCTTTTCCGCCTCGATCCGATCCAGCACACCCTGCTTTTCGCCTTCATCCAGCGCGTAGAAAACCTCCTTGCCCACATCGATCCGGTACAGTGGCGGCATCGCCACGTAGACGTGGCCCGCGGCCACCAGTGGCCGGAAGTGGCGCACGAACAGGGCACAGATCAGGGTGGCGATGTGCAGGCCGTCCGAATCCGCGTCCGCCAGTATGCATACCTTGTGGTAGCGCAGCCCCGACAGGTCATCACTGGCCGGATCGATACCCAGTGCAACGGAGATATTGTGCACCTCCTGGGAGGCGAGGATCTCCTGGGAGTCCACCTCCCAGGTATTCAGGATCTTACCCCGCAGGGGCAGGATGGCCTGGAATTCCCGGTCCCGGGCCTGCTTGGCGGAGCCACCCGCTGAGTCCCCCTCCACCAGGAATAACTCGCCCCGCTCCGGGTCCTCCCCGGAACAGTCCGCCAGTTTGCCCGGCAGCGCCGGGCCGGCGGAGATCTTCTTGCGCGTCACTTTCTTGGCAGAACGCAGGCGGCTCTGGGCGTTGCTGATACACATCTCCGCCAGCTTCTCCGCCTCTTCCGTGTGCTGGTTAAGCCACAGGCTGAAGGCATCCTTGGCAACACCGGAAACGAAGGCGGCCGCCTCCCGGGAGGATAACCGCTCCTTGGTCTGCCCGGAGAACTGGGGATCTTCCAGCTTGGAGGACAGCACGTAGCAGCAGCGGTCCCAGATATCGTCCGGGGTCAGCTTGACCCCGCGGGGCAACAGGCTGCGCAGTTCGCAGAAATCGCGCATGGCATCCAGCAGACCGGTGCGCAGGCCATTGACATGGGTGCCACCCTGGGAGGTTGGAATCAGGTTGACGTAGGACTCGGCGATCACCTCGCCTCCCTCGGGCAGCCACTGCAACGCCCAGTCCACGCCCTCGTTACTGCCGCTGAAACTGCCAACAAAGGGCTCTTCGGGGATGACCGGGAAATCGATAGTGGCATCCGCCAGGTAGTCAGTGAGCCCATCCTCGTAATACCACTCTTCCGACTCGCCTTTCTTTGCATCCTTGAACCTGACGCGCAGGCCCGGGCACAGCACGGCCTTGGCCCGCAACACGTGCTTCAGTCGCGGCACCGAAAAATTGACCGAGTCGAAGTATTGCGGATCCGGGGTGAAGGTCAAGGCAGTACCGGTATTGCGCTTACCGCAGCTGTCCACAACCTTCAGCTCGGTCTTTTTCTCACCACCAGCGAAGGTCATGCGATAAACCTGGGCATCCCGGCGAATAACGATTTCCAGTTCACTGGACAGGGCGTTGACCACCGACACACCCACCCCGTGCAGGCCACCACTGAACTGATAGTTCTTGTTGGAGAACTTGCCCCCGGCGTGCAGGGTACTGAGTATTACCTCGACCCCGGGCTTGCCCTGCTCCGGGTGGATATCCACCGGCATACCGCGGCCATTATCGGTGATAGTGATAGAGCCGTCCTTGTGCAGCTCGACCTCTATCTGGTCGGCGTGGCCAGCCAGCGCCTCGTCGATGCTGTTGTCGATGACTTCCTGGGCCAGGTGATTGGGACGGGTAGTGTCTGTATACATGCCGGGGCGCTTGCGCACCGGCTCGAGCCCGGTGAGGACTTCGATATCTTCGGCTGTGTATTGGCTCATGCGTCGATTTTATACTGCGTTAGTGGGGAGCTTGCTCAACCGGCATTGTACACGCCAAGGGTGCACTGCGGGCAAGATGAATGGTCGAATAAATTGCCCGAAAAAGAGCGGCAGGCTCTCGACTCTACAGATAGCCGCCGGAATCCAGCTCCACGTTGAAGGCGACATCCCACACCCGGGAAATTCCGGTGCGTATGCTGCCGTCGGGGTGCAGCTCCAGCCAGCGATAACCCGGCGGCAGGTCGTCCGCCTTGAAGCCGACACTGCCCGGGGCGAACTGGACACAGGTGGATGGGGAGGCCATGAGACTCAGGCCCTGGTGTTGCCGGTCGATCTGCTGATGCACATGACCCCACAATACCCCCCGGGCGCCGGGATATTTTTCAAGCACGGAAAAAAATGCATTCGCATCGGAGACCATCTGCTCGTCAAGCCACTCGCAACCAATCTCGACCGGGTGGTGGTGGAGGCACACCAGGGTGTGCAATCCGTCGGCCTTTGCCGCCTCCAGGGAAGTCTCCAGGAATGCCAGTTCGGCCGCTCCCAGCCCGCCGCCGACTTCACCGTTGACCTGGGAATCCAGCATCAGGATCTGCCATCCCCCAATGCGAATCTCGCGCGAAAGACTGGCGGAGTTACCCACCACCGATTCCATCGCCACCCGCTCGTCGTGATTGCCCGTCAGCCAGAATTTTGCGCACTCAAACTGGGTGAAATATTCCTGCAGCCGCCGATAGGCCTGCTCTGCGCCACCATCTGACAGGTCCCCGGTGGCCAACAGGACATCGATATCCCCTCGCTCCTGTTTCACCAGGTCGATGACCGCCTGCAGGGAGTGGTCGGTATCCATGCCCAGCAGGGTGCCCCCGCGTTCGCGGCAGAGATGGGTATCGGTTATCTGCAGTACCTGAACAACGTCGCCCTGGTGCTCAAGCCTGTGGATAGTTGCCCCGTGACCGTCCATTCAGTTACCGCGGGTTACGCTCAGGCGCCCTGTCCCGGTACAGCGAGCGGCTGACTCGCGTGACCATTCTGCAGGCAGTGTTCCAGCCAGTCCGCCAGAAAGCGGTTCTGCTGGGATTTCTCGTCCTGCTGGTACATGTTTTTGTTGGGGTACTGGTAGCGAACTGCCACCTTGCGGTGGGACTGGAACATGCCTACTTCCAGCATGCTGGCATCGTGATATGCACGCACCTCGACCCGCAGGCGGCCCAGCCACCGGGGCTCTGCATGCTGCTGGTGCAAATGGAAGATGGTGGTGTAGCGACAGCGCTCTACCACATCCAGCCTGATCCTCGCAGTCCCGACCAGGAATTCGCGGCTGTTACTGGTCTCGTAATCGGGAAACAGCAGTAACAGGCGGGCGTAATTCGCCTCGCACAGGGCGTGCAGTTCTTTCAGGTCGAGCTTGAACGGCTTTTTCTTGAGCTGCTGCAAGGTCTGGTCCGTGGCCAAGCGCCATATTTCCCACAATTTCCCGGCAGCTGTACCGGGCACGAGTATTGAGTGTAGCACTTCAGCCACCACAAACTACCGGTAAATTACACCTTTTCCCGGCCACCGGATTAAATGCATACGTGACGTAAGGCTGTTAAACTGCCGCGTTACCAATAGCAGTACGATCAGGGGATCTGACGCATGAAACGCACCGTGGCCGCCGCGCTATCGGCTCTGGCACTATCCATCGGCCCGCTTAGCCTGCAGGCGGACTCGCTACGGGAGATTTATGAGCTCGCTCTTGAAAACGATGCTCAGTTGAAGCAGGAGGAGGCGCTTTACCTGGCCCGGAGAGAAACCGAGAAACTGAGCCGGGCGGCCCTGTTGCCCCAGGCTGCGGCCACCTACCAGCGCACTGAAACTGACCAGGACGTCGAGCGGGAGAGCTTCGACTTCAGCGGGGCTATCGGTACGGTGGATACCAAAACCAATACCGATATTACCGACGAGAACATACAGCTGTCCCTGAGCCAGGCCCTGTTCGACCTACCCGCCTGGTTCGGTTTCCAGTCGGGCAAGGAAGTCACCAAGGAAGCGGAGGCCACCTTCG
Source organism: Haliea sp. (assembly GCA_009937575.1). GTDB lineage: Bacteria > Pseudomonadota > Gammaproteobacteria > Pseudomonadales > Halieaceae > JAACFI01. Next base: position 2,068 of record JAACFI010000233.1, on the reverse strand, counting down.
CCGCCAACCAGCAGAACCTGATCGTCAGGACAGTGGAGGCCTACCTGTTGGTACTGCGTGCCCAGGACAACCTGGCCGCCTCCCAAGCCCAGGAGCGGGCCTTCGAACGCCAGCTGGAACAGACCCAGCAGCGCTTCGAGGTCGGCCTGATCGCCATCACCGACGTCTATGAGGCCCAGGCCGCCCGCGACCTGGCCCAGGTCACCCGCCTGGTGGACGAAAACAACGTGGCGGTGGCCCTGGAGCAGTTGTCGGTGCTGACCGGACAACGCCACGGTAACCTGAATATCCTGAAAGAAGACTTCGAGGTCCGTCCCCCGGAGCCGCTGGACCGGGCTGCCTGGGTGGATTTCTCACTGGACAACAATTTCCTGCTGAAGGCCTCCGGTTTCGCCGAGGAGGCTTCCAGGCAGACCGCCAAGGCCAACCGGCTGGAGCACCTGTTCAAGATCAACGGGGTCTATGCCTACACCGACTCACGGGTGGACGGGGACCTGACCCGCAAACCCTCTACCGATTTCGATACCTCACCGGATCAGGACCTGGAGTCTCAGTACTGGGGTGTGGAACTGAGCATGCCACTGTCCACCGGCGGTGCCATCAGCGCCAACCGACGTCGCGCGGCCCAGGAGTTCATCGCCGCCAGGGAAAATCGTATCAACCTGACCCGCAATACCATTACCAATACGCGCTCTCTGCACATGACGGTGGTCAGCGACGTGTCGCGGATCGCGGCCCGCAAGCAAAGTATTGTTTCCTCCAAGAGCTCCCTGGACGCCACTACCGCCGGTTACGAGGTGGGCACCCGGAATGTGGTGGACGTGCTCAACGCCCAGAACACCCTGTTTGCGGCGGAGCGCGACTACGCCAACAGCCGCTACGACTACATCATCAACATGATGCGCCTGAAGGAGCAGGCAGGGCTGTTGAGCCCCGAAGATGTCTACCGGCTGGACAGCAACCTGATACCGCCTCCTCCGCCGAGTGCCAGTGCCAGTAGTGGTTCCGGTAGCGGTAGCGGCAGCAGCAAGTAATCAGTGTCCTAGCCCGGGGCCAACTCTTCCGCGACCAGGATCTGCAGCCGCTCCAGCGCGCCGGCATTGTTTTTTACCACCCCCTGTCCCGCTGCCCCCATCCGGAGGCAGCGGTCCGGATCCCGCAGAAGACCCGACAGCTCGTCAGCGAGTTCGTCCTGATCAACCTGTAACATGGCGCCTGCGTCGACCAGCATCCCGGTGATTTCCAAGAAATTGAACATGTGGGGACCGCAAACCACCGGGATACCCCAGGCCGCCGCCTCCAGCGGATTGTGGCCACCGTGAGGTACCAGGCTGCCGCCCACCAGCACGATGCTGCCCACCGACTGCAGCAGGGCCAGCTCACCCATGGTGTCACCCAGCACGATATCGACATCGGGACCGGGCGGGGTAGCGCTGGAACGCCGGCGCACTCGCCAGCCGGCTCCCTCGCACAGCTCACCTACGTCGGAGAACCGTTCCGGGTGTCGCGGCACCAGCAGCAACAGGCAATTTTCGATTACCTCGCGCACCCGGGCAAAGGCTGCCAGTACCTGTTCATCCTCACCGGGATGGGTGCTGGCGGCGACCAGCACGGGCCGGCTGTCCGTCCCGTATTCCTCACGTAGCTGCAGGGACTGGATGCGCATTTCCGCAGACGGGCTCACATCGAACTTGATACTGCCGGTAATCTGCAGCGCTGCGGGCCGCAGGCCCAGGGAGAGAAAGCGCTGCCCGTCCGCCCCGGATTGACAGGCGACCCGGTTGATTTTCCCCAGCATCGACCCGGTGAGGCCCGGGAAACGGGCGTATCCCCGGGCAGAGCGCTCGGACATCCGCGCATTGGCCACAACCACCCTGCAACCCGCGGCGTGGCAATAGTGGACCGTGTTGGGCCACAGCTCCGTTTCCATCAGCAACAACAGACGCGGGCGCACCCGGCGCAGAAAACGCTTTATCGAACCGGGCAGATCCCAGGGGGCGTAGACATGCAGCACCCGGTCGCCAAACCTGGCCTTTACCTGGGCGGACCCGGTGGGTGTGGTGGTGGT